>JBFEWU010000250.1:0-7191 GCA_041546215.1 Draconibacterium sp.
AGAAGGGAATGTTCGGCTGAAAAAAGTATTGTTTCAGGGCTCAAAAGCCAGAAGTCAAAATCCCAATAACTATTTCGATTATGAGGTGAATGTAAAAAATGGCGTGTACCGAATTCGTGCAAAAGTTGGTGATCTGTTCTTACCATCGTGGCAAAAAATTGAATTTGAAGGAGTAGGCACATCGATCTACTCCTTGAAAGCCGGCGAGCAAAAATGGACTGCCGAGCGGGTTGTGAAGGTCAGCGACCGTAAACTCACCATTCGTATTCACATTGACAAGGAAAACAAAAAAGTAGCCGGATTAAGTGAACTCGTTTTTCAACGTGCTTACTGACACCAACAACCAAAGAAGTTCTCCACTCACTGCGTTCGTGTTGTCGAGTTCTCAAGTTGTCAGGAACAACAAGGACAGATCTTTTTCGGCGCACAAGACGACGCCTTTTCAAACGTCCAACCAGTTGCGCTGATTGCTCAAGGTACTCGCCAATCCCCCGGCTAACCCGGGGGATATAAACGTTAAATCCCGCTGGGATTAAACTATAAGTTTTACTAAAAAATCTACCTTTCCTGAGGAGCGGCATCCTATTCAATTCCTGCTTTTTCAAGGAAATATTCCATGGGACAAAAGTTGGTAATTGACCATTGGAATAGATTTAATCCCACAAAAGCAGCCAGGGCTATCCAGTAAATACTGACAAAAATGGTTAATAAGACACTGCTCAGAATAAGTATCCCGGCAATGGCACGAATAATTCTTTGTTTCATAATGATGGTATTAATGATTAAACAAATCTTTCAACAGAAGATATATAGGCACTAATTGGACTTATTTCTTTAATCTCGCCATTAAATTGTTGAATTCGATCCAGTAATTCGTTGGCTTTGTTTTCTTCCAAAGTGGTAAATGAGATAATATACCGGTAAGGATTTTTAGATGAAGCAAACCAGTTTGAAATATCAGAATTTCCATCGGCGCTTTCCATAAATCCATCAACGGGCATTTCGCTGTATGTATTGATGTGTATTTCTTCAAATATTTGCTGAAGCTCGTGGTGATAAGCCTCGGCACATTGTATGATTACAATTTTCAACATGATAATTTCTCCTCTTATTTAATTTCAGTTTCTTGTTCAGCAATTCCTTCTTCCTTAATTTTTTCACGCAAAACAACAGGGTATTTTTTCTTTTCTGTCATGTAATAAATAAGCGGTACAATAATAAGGGTCAAAAAGGTTGAAGCTATTGTTCCGCCCATTAGCGAGATGGCAAGTCCCAGGAAAATCGGATCGAATAATATAACAACGGCTCCTATTACCACTGTCCCGGCAGTAAGCAGGATGGGAGTGGTACGAACTGCTCCGGCTTCGATCACTGCTTCTTTCAGCGGAACATCATCTTTAAGCCGGAGGTTTATGAAGTCGATAAGCAGTATGGAATTCCGGACCATTATACCTGCCAGAGCAATAAGTCCGATCATTGAAGTTGCAGTAAAGAACGCACCCATCATCCAGTGGCCGATAAGGATACCTACCAGTGAAAGCGGAATGGCAACCATCATTACAAAGGGAACGGTAAAGTTCTGGAACCATCCAATAATCAGCATATAAATTACCAGGAGCACTACCGCAAATGCTGTCCCCAAATCGCGGAAAACTTCATAAGTAATTTGCCATTCTCCGTCCCATTTCAGACTGTAATTGTCCTGGACAAAGGGTTGTTGTGTAAATTCTTCGTTTAATGTATAACCTTCGGGAAGTTTGATTTTATCCAGGTTATCGCTCATGCCTAAAATACTGTAAACCGGGCTTTCCAGCTTCCCTGCAATATCAGCAGTAACATAAACCACACGCTTTTGGTTTTTACGGTAGATACTTTTGTCCTGCACACTTTCTTCAATTTCAATAACATCACCCAAAGCAACTTTTTGTCCGGTCATACTAAGAATACCAAGCTTTTTCAGATCCTCTAAACCTGAGCGTTCCCTTTCGGCAAATCGAAGTGAAATACCCACCTGATCGTGTTCCTTTTCAGCATAAAGCTGGGTAACTTCCTGGCCACCTAAAGCCATGGCAACGCTTTGTACTACCTGCTGAGAAGAAACACCCAGCAGGGCAGCTTTTTCTTTCATTACTTTAAATTTGTACTCCGTCTGGTCGTCTTCAACCTGCCAGTCGATATCAACTACGTCGGCAGTTTGTGCAAAAAGTTCTTTGGTCTGTCGCGCAACCTCAATTTGAGTGTCGTAGTCGGGGCCATAGATCTCGGCCACCAGGGTTGATAATACGGGTGGACCGGGAGGAACCTCTACAACTTTTGCGTTTGCATTGTATTTCTTAGCCAGTTCCTGGATTCCGGGGCGCATGGCTTTTGCGATAGCATGACTTTGTTCTTTTCGCTCGGTTTTATCGGTAAGATTTACCTGGATATCGGCAACATTCGGGCCCGTACGCAGATCATAGTGGCGCACCAAACCATTAAAGTTCATGGGTGATGCGGTTCCGACATAAGTCTGGTAATCGGTTACATTTTCCTGTTGGGCAATATATGCTGCCAATTCTTTGGTAACGGCGGCCGTACGCTCCAATGTGCTACCTTCAGGCATATCAATAATTACCTGGAATTCGTTTTTATTGTCGAAAGGAAGCATTTTTACCGCCACATATTTGAAATAAACCAAAGTCGTTGATGCCAATAATAAGAGAGTAATGCTTCCAATAAAAATCCATCGTTTCCAGGCCGATTCCAGCATTGGATTCATGGTTTTATAATACAACTTATAAATGGGAGAGTTCTCCAGTTTAAATGCTTTTTTTACTTTGTCGTCTTTTTCAACTACTTTTAATAAACGGAAAGCCAGGTATGGAGTAATGGTGAGTGCCACCAGCAATGAGAAAATCATTGCAATGGAAGCTCCAATGGGCATCGGGCTCATATAGGGACCCATTAGTCCGGATACAAAAACCATAGGCAATACCGCCGCAATTACCGTAAATGTTGCCAGAATGGTTGGATTTCCTACTTCATCGATTGAACGTAATGCCGCCTGAATAAAGGGTAATTTTTTCATCTTAAAATGGCGGTGCATATTTTCTGCAATAATTATGGAGTCGTCAACTACTATTCCGGTAACAAATACCAGTGCGAAAAGTGTAATTCTGTTTAGGGTGTAATCCATAAAATAGTAGCTAAACATGGTAAGAGCAAAAGTAATGGGCACCGAAAGGAATACAACCAGGCCACCACGCCACCCCATGGCAAGCATAACAACAAAAGTTACGGCAATAATGGCTCCGGCCAGGTGCATCAACAGCTCTGAAACTTTGTGCGAAGCTGTTTCTCCGTAGTTCCGTGTAACATCAACATGCACATCTGCAGGGATTAGATCTTTTTCCAAATGTGTCATCTTTTCAACGATTGCGTCCGAAACTTTCATGGCATCGGCACCCCGGCGTTTTGCAACCGAGATGGTTACGGCAGGATATTCGCCCATAAAATCGGCTTTCTTTTCGTTAATAGCCCCGTACCCAAAATTCACATACTGTGCCGGTTCTTCCGGCCCGTCAAGAATTTCTGCAACTTGTTTCAGGTAAACCGGACTTCCGTGGTGAATGCCAACCACAAGATTAGCCACATCGTCAGATGTTTTTAGAAAGTCACCCGTTTCCACTAAATATTCAGTGTCGTTTTTATTAAAAGTACCGGTGTTGAACTGTTGATTTGCCAACTGTATTTTTTGTGCGATGCTTAAGGCATCAACGTGGTATCCGGCCATGGCCCCGTTGTTTAAAACCACGCGTATCTGGCGCGATCGTCCACCGATAATTTTTGTTTCGGAGACATCGGCTACCTGTTCAATTTCGTGATTTACTTCCTGTGCGATTCTTTTTAAATCGTAATCGTCATAGTTTTCGCTCCAAAACGTAAGACCCAGTACCGGGACATCGTCGATCGACCGCGTTTTAACCAGCGGCAGACTTGTGCCGGCAGGCATTTGATCCATGTGCTTCATGATTTCATTGTACATTTTCACCAAGGAACGTTCAATGTCTTCTCCCACATAAAACTGTACAATTAACATGGCTTGTCCGGGCATCGATGTCGAGTAAACATACTCAACACCCGGAATATTTGCCACCACTTTTTCAAGTGGTTGCATAACACGCGATTCGATTTCTTTTGGGCTGGCTCCCGGGTATCTGAAGAAAATATCGGCAATGGGCACGTCGATTTGTGGTTCTTCTTCACGGGGAGTAAGGTACGAGCTGTAAATGCCAATGGCCATAAAGGCAATCATTAACAGTGGTGTTAATTTCGATTTTATAAATTGTTTGGCTATTCCGCCGGCAAATCCTGTTTTCATTTTTTCCTTTCTTAAATATTCTTTTTCAGGTCTTGATCATAAATCCCTGTCTCCACTTCGCTCCGATTGTCTCCGCCATCTGGCGGAGGACTTGAACTTCGAAGAAGCGATAGGGGTAATTTGTAACGAATTACTCCAATCTTTCTTTGGAAGCTACAAGAGCACCATCAAACAGCTTGCTGTTGAATGACTCAACATATTTTTCACCATCTCTTAATCCTGAGAGGATTTCGATGTTTTCGCCAAAAGTTTTACCGGTTCTTACCCAGCGTAACAAGGCATTACCCGATTGGCTAACAGCATATAAACCCACCAGCTGACCTCGATGAATCAAGGATTTTTGAGGGACCAAAATTAATTCCTGTGTCCCATGTTTAAACAAAATATTGGCATACATCCCACTGTATAATCTGGCAGTACAGCCTTCGGGAATGGTAAGCAAAATTTTGGCTTCGTACTGGTTGCCAACGTTGGTTGTGGAAGGATTAATTTCAATTATCTCACCTTCAAATTCCTTTTCAATGGCTTTCAATTGAACTTTAATCTTATCGTTGAGACTGAGGCTGGCAATGTTTGATTCAGGTATGCGCGCAATAACTTTCCATTGCGAAGGGCTTTCCAGGCTTAGTAAGGGCATTCCCGGATTGGCCATATCGCCTTCCTGCACAAATTTGCTGGTGATAACACCACCATAAGGAGCTCGTATTGATGCGTAACGCATGTTCTCTTCCACTTCTTTTGCCATTTGCTCAACAGCAGCTAAACGAGCTTTAGCCATGCGGTAATGTGTGCTAATGTCGTCCAATTCTTTGTCCGATGCACTGTTGGCAGCATGTAAGGCCTCAAATCGTTTCAGGTCTTTTTCTGCGCTTTCGAAGGCACTTGTGGCTTCAATCTTGTTCGCTTCAACCTGTGCTTTTTTTGCCAGAATATCCTGGTTGCGAATTTGAATCAACAACTGGTCTTTACGAACTTTCTGACCTGGTTTTACATATATTTTACTGATTTGGCCCATGATACGGGTGCTTAAATTACTCTGTTTATCAGCTTCCAGTTTTCCTGAGAAACTATGAACGACAGGGTATTCTTTTAAATCCGCAGTTGCAACTTTCACTGCAACTTTAGATTGCGTTGCAACAGAATGCTTTTCTTCTTTTTTACCACACGAGGCTAGAATTATGACAAGTGCCACAATGGAAATTAATATTTTTGTTTGTAATAACTGACGTTTCATCTTATTTGGCTTTTATTCGTTAATATCTTTTTCGAGTAGCAATTCCAGTTCGAAAACCGCTTGCTTGTAATTATAAATTGACTGTATAAATTGTAGTTCTTTTTGTGAGGTGAGCGCTTCCGACATCAATAAGTCAGCAGTTTTTTCCAAACCTTGTTTAAAACGGTTGGTGCGAATACGAAGCGATTCTTCGGCCTGTTCTTTTGCAAGTTGGCTGGATTGTATTTTGTTGAAATTTAATTCCAAGCTTCGCATGGCCTGGTTAACCTGAATCTGGCTTTGCGAAAGAACATCCTGATAATTTATACGGGCTTCATCCAGTTGAGCATTGGCATGCTGAACAGCTCCGGCATTTTTATATCCACTGAACAAACTCCAGCTAAGTGAGGCTCCTACCATATAATTGCTGGCTGATGTGCCAAGGAATTTTTCGTCGTTCCATTCAACAGCACCAAAGGCATTCACACGAGGTATAAATTTCATTTTATTTGAACGCACCATATTTTCGCCGGCTTCAATTTGTTTTTGGTAGGCCAGGAAATCTGAGCGTCCTTCGATATTGAGATTGCTGTTGTCAATATAAACCTGCACCGGTGGCTGAATTAAAGAGTCGGTTGTTTCCACAATTTCACCTTTACTTAAACCCAAGAGGTGCCCTAGATAATCGTTGGCTGTTAGCCTTTGATTTGCCGCTTCGAGCAACTGGTCCCTGCGTTCATTTAAACGCACTGAAGCTTCCAGAACATCAGCTTGCTTCGCAAATCCTTGTTCCGAATTGTTTTGGGTTAATCGAAAAGCTTCGGTAGCAAGCTCAACCGACTTTTCCAAAACTTTGACTGAAGATTCGGCAAGTTCGAGCATGTAGTAGGCTTTTTTTACCTCCAACCGGATGTTTTGTTTTATCCTATTGTTTTGAAGAGACAGCGCTTCATACTGATTTTTAGCTGCTTTACGTGCATATATACCATCGAGGTTAAGAAGCGGTTGCTTCAATTCAATTTTTGTGTTAAAATTTTCAATACTTCCCGGATCATTTAATAGTACGGGATTAAAATCAGACTGATTTACAATTTCCTGTTTGAGTTTAAAGCCAAAAGCAGTAAGCGGATCATTGGTTGAGATTCCACTATGGCTGGCCGTAAGATCCGGTAAAAATACCGAGTTCGTCATTCTGTATTGCGCCTTGGCTGCTTGCATTCGGGCTTCGGCGCTTTTTACATTTAAATTATTTTCATCAGCCAGACTTAAGGCTTCCCTTAAGCTTAATTGTCTTGATTGGGCGTTGGCAAACACCGGTAAAACAAGACTGAAAAACAGAGCATAGATAATTTGATTTTTTAGCATATCATCAATCGTTAATCGTTAAAATCAGCGCAAATATAGAATAAAGAATGCAAATATGTACATAAATAGATATATAAATAATTGATAATTCATAGCTTTTATCAATCGTAGAGATATTGTTTTTAGCGTAGGTGGATTTTAAGAATTTGATAGTCTTTGTGTTACGATTGGCACAGGCCTGGGGTAGGGGATCGTTAAATCAATGAGACTTTAATTTTGTGAAACAAAATTAATTAGCCGAATTGATCCTGAT
>JBFEWU010000320.1:0-5403 GCA_041546215.1 Draconibacterium sp.
CAAAACAAATATTTGTGCTAAAAATTAGCCCGCACTACAAAGCGATCGTCCTGCCCTTCTAGAAGCGAAGGATAAGAGGAAGGGTGAAAGGAGGAAAGCTCTGCCGTGGGCATCCCGATGTGGGAAGGAAGAACGATTCAAGCCAGGTAAACATTTCAGCATTCTAACATTCTAACACTCTAACACTCTAACACTCTAATACTCTCTACTACCACCTGGTAAATGGATTTTCAGAGAGCCAGGCGTTAAAATAGCGCGGGTCGTCGCTCACTTCCCGGTTTATCCAAGTCGGTATTTCCACCTCTTGATTTTCATTTTCCAGTTCCACTTCCGCCAATACCAGGCCTTTGTTTACCCCATGAAAAATATCGATTTCCCAGAGGATTCCACCATGGGTTTCGAGATATCGTGTTTTTTCTATGGGATAATCCAAACACATTTCAAGCAGGATCCGGGCCTCATTTACAGGAATCGCGTATTCCAGCTCCGTTCTTGTAATTCCGTTCGGTTTCCCTTTTATGGTCAGGAAAGCCTCATCTCCTTTAACTCTTACCCGAACCACTCTTTCTTTGTGGGTTGATAAATAGCCCTGAATAATTTTCACACCGTCGTCTTTGGGCCTCCATTTTTCAGTATTTACCAAAAACTTTCTTTCAATTTCCTGCATGGGTATTTTTTACTTTATTCCCGCAAATTTATTACTATTTTTAGAGCACTGTATACTAATTTTAAAATATACCCATTATCATGATTTCAAGGGAAGAAGCCGTTCGTTTACTGGAAGAAAATATTAAAGCTGAGAATATGCGAAAACACTGTTATGCATCGGAAGCGGTCATGCGTGCCCTGGCAGTTAAACTCGGGAAAGACCATGACGAGTGGGGCCTGGCAGGCCTGCTGCACGATATCGATGTTGAAATTACCAATGCCGATCCCTATACCCATGGGCCGTATGCAGAAAAGATGCTGATGGGGAAAGTAAGCGACGAAGTCATTGATGCCATTGTCATGCACAACGAAGCTGCCACTGGGAAAGAACGTACAACGGAGTTCCAACATGCGCTGGCGGCCGGAGAAACCATTACCGGGTTAATTACCGCGGTTACCCTGGTATATCCCGATAAAAAAATTGCAGGCGTTAAACCAAAGTCGGTTACCAAAAGAATGAAACAAAAGGCTTTTGCGGCATCGGTAAAGCGTGAGAATATCTTAGAATGTGAAAAAGTAGGGATTCCCCTGCCCGAGTTTGCCGAACTTTCGGTAAATGCCATGAAAGGAATTGCTGACCTCCTGGGACTTTAAGAATTTGGTGTTGAATCACGCCTGCTCTCGCGTCTTGTTAAAGTCATCGGGTAATTTGGCCCGAAATGGGCTAACTACTGCCAGGAGCAGAGCGCATGTTCTTCCAAAGTATAGAAAATCAATACGTGTAAGAAACAAAAGCTATTTTTTTCGAATCCGGACTCCAGGAAGGAACATTTATGGTTCCCTGTCCGCCGTATAAAAATGCAATGGTTCTGATGCCTTCCCCATTGGGCGACATTAAGCGAAGCATTACCCGTTTGTTATGCGGATGCGAAGCGGCTGGAACTTCGGGAGGATAAGAAATCATGACCAGTTTTTTGCCATCAGGCGACGGATGTGCAAACCAATTCTGGTAATGATCGAAAGTAATTTGCTCTTGCCCGGTACCATCGGGTTTCATACGCCAAATTTGCATCATCCCGCTTCGGCTTGAGTTAAAATAAATGTATTTCCCATCGGGCGAATACTCGGGGCCGTCATCCAAACCCTTTTCTTGTGTCAACTGAATCTCTTCTCCACCTTCTGCAGGAATTTTATATACGTTGTAGTCGCCTCCTCTTTCGGCGCAATAAGTTAACCACTTTCCATCGGGCGACCAACCATGCCAGTATGACGGACCACTGGTAGTTATTCTCTTCGGGATGCCTCCTTTTACCGGTAGTGTATAAATGATTGAATGCCGTTTCCCATTTTCTTCCAGATGATGACTGATAGCCAGTGTTTTCCCGTCAAAAGAAATGCCATGATCGTTGTTATTCGAAGTCGCAAAATCCGTGTCGATCTCCGATATTTTTGAATTTTTCAGGTTAAACCTATACAATTTCCCTTCTGAATTGTAAATCAAATATTTTCCATTACGCGACCAATTGGGCGCTTCAATGTGCTTATTCGTTTCATAAATTACTTTTCTAAGCCCTGATTGCACATCCAAAATCTCAAGCCTGCCCGGAGATGGATGCTCATAACCATTAACCCCTTTGGCGGCTGGTCTTTCCATTCGTAAATTCCAAAACTTTGCTTTTTCAATAACGTCGACATTATGCGATGATATAAACATTCCGGCCAATACCGATGCCCCCATCTGCAATTCAACTTTTCCGACCTCGCTTAGAGCACCTCCATTTTTTGAAACACGAAAAAAGAACATTTTTCCTTTTCGCTCAAGCTGTACAAAAGAAGGATGTTTTTTATCGCTTGCAGCAATTTGAAGCGTTTCGGCCCCTTTTTCCTTACGGTATTGCAAGGAAGTTAAACCGTCACCATGCACTGCTCCATCCATATATATTGCATCTTCTGCGTCTGAATTCCGGACAATCAAACCAATTTTCCGATGTGGATCAACACCTTTCCCTATGAATTTCAAATTCGCAGAGAGGATAAAGTCTCCCTCAATTTGCCGGGCAAGCAGGTAGAATTCATCGCGATCGAACCACATATTGTATCCGCCACCAGATAAGATAAATTCCTGTTTGTCCACATTAAAGCTAAAATCTCCCTTTAATTTGGGATTTCCGATATTTTGTCCCGAATAAGCCGAAAACATATTTTGTGATTGTACGGAGATGGATACAAATAAAAAGAAGATAGAAAAAACGAATGATTTGATCATCTTAAGAAATTTACAATGAATTTCTTAAAATTAATGAAGTATTTAGAATCCTGGTTATTTTTTGCTTTGATTTCACAAACTCAGCCGCCAATTCGCCCATTTGTGCAAAATCTATTGAGATTACGCTAATTCCGCCTCCTGCTATTTGTTTCATCGGAGTGTCGTTATATGACAGTACACCAACATCTTCACCTACATGCAGGTCTTTGTTGCGGCAGGCTTTGACCACCTCAACCAAATCGGTATCACGAATAACAAAATAAGCTTGTCCGGAAATTACTTCTTCCGGATTTACTTTTTCGATCATGGCAAATTTCATGTGGTGTTTTTGGCAAAAATTGCGGACCGCCGATACCGTTTCCACAGGATGTGGTGTCGTATTTTCTGCGTAATCAAGAACTAACTCCCTGTACCTGAGAACATTATCCCTACCCTCTTCCATGCAATTCAGAACAGACCCGCTAAAATCCTGAAGCAGATAATTCATCTTGCCGTTTTCAGGACGCCCCATGTCCAGAATCAATAATTTATTCGGATCAATTTTATCAAGAATCGGATGAATTGAATTATGTTCGATATTCATCACCACATACAAACTGTAGCGACCTAAACTGTTTTCGATGAGTTGCTGAAAAATTTCGGGATTGTAGTGGTGAAACATTAGGTCGACTGAGTACGAATCGGGTAAATTCTGACGAAACGATTGGTATAATTGTTCCTTAAACGCACTGAAATCGTCGAGCAACATAAACACTTTAAACGATTCGTTTGCCACAAAATATCCCTTTTGCGGGGCCGACTCAATTACATTCCTTTCTTTTAAAATATTGTAGGCCTTAAATACCGTATCGCGTGAAAAACCGCTCAATTTACTGAGTTGATTTACCGAAGGCAGAGCATCTCCGTTTTTAAGTTCACTGTTGCTAATAGCTTCAGTAATGGAATGTACCAGCTGCTGAAGTTTGGTTTGACCCGATTCGGATATTTTAAAAGGTAGTTGCGACATTAAAAAGCGGCTTTAATATCTGCTAAAGTAAGGTTAAATATTTGTTGACAGACTGCATCCAAATCCTTTTCCCTTCCCTCAAAATGCAGGGTAGTTTGCTTGTACGAAGTTGATTCGCCCACCGTCAATTGAACTGCGGGCGACGAGGTTTCCAATTCGTAAAAAGGTCCCATCTGTGAACCATCTTCAAGTGGCCCGTCGTTGTATGAATTAATCGCGTCGCCTTTGTAGGGAAACTCCTGCAATTCCCAGGCAGAATTTACATACGCTGTCTCACCTTCAGGAATCTCGCATTTCAAAACGGTTAATACCTTGTTTACAGCGTCATAACTACCTAAAACAGGTAAAGCACGTTGTGGCGGAATGCCTATTTTCCCGCGTTGTTTACCATCGCCTTTAAAAAATATCATTCCATCTTTCACCACCAATCTGTCAGAAGGAATTTCTCCAAAATAATCGTCTTTGACGATGTAATCCGACTCCACATCCGTTTTATAAGGTAAAAAAACAGTTACTTCATCTGAAGGATTGTACATACCCAGCATCCATATGGATAATAAACCGCTTTCTTTGTTCCAATCCTTTTCTCCTGTATTTTTCAGTTGATTCGTGGTTTCATAAGCAACTACTTTTATTTCTTCCTGAAAATCAATCTTTAAATCTTCTTTAATGGACTGGTCATCCAGTAAACGGACCTTTCTGCTCACATCGAACTTAAACCTGAAATTGCTGTAATTTACCAATTCAACCGATTTTGTAAATTCGGCTGAGCTTCCATCAAAAGCAATGCAATCGTATGCTTCAGTATCCAGACAGGCAGGTGTTGCCCAATCAGCAAAATCAAAATCGCTGCCATTTTTAAAGAAAATGGAATACTGACCACCTTCGGGTCCAAGCCAGAATCGTTCTTCACCTCCAACCGGGTTGATCTGCTCCAATACTTTTCCCGAAGCAATCAAATCGTGATTTATCCAACCATAACTCAAACCTGAGTTTCCTCCGGCAGAACTGGTCATTACGCGTCCCTGGTATTCCGGAGACAATAGAATCCGGGCATCGCCATTAATCAGTTCAACCGGTTTTGTATATTTTTTTAGAAATTCAACATCGTATCCATAAGTTCCCTTTTTCTGCAGATCCATTTTTTTAATTGATTTTGTATTAGAATTACACGAAAACAGACCTGTCAGAAGAAAAAGCAGGACTGCCTGTCTTATATACTTGTTATACCATTTTATCCGCAAATTTGCGCGTTGGGAATGTCGCATACGACTCTCTGTTACACCATGAAAATTAAATACAGCCCCTGCGACAAATAATTTTCCTTTTCGTATGGAACAAAAATCGCTCATTTTCGTTTTTAAAAATTTACAAGTAAAATGGTATAAGGTTTATCTGGCATGCTAAAGTATTAAAAAAAGTGACCAACCGGCCTTTCTTCGGAGGCCCGAAGGTCACTTTAGCTGTCTAACCAAATTAAAAC
>JBFEWU010000506.1:0-2907 GCA_041546215.1 Draconibacterium sp.
AATAAGAGGAAGGGTGAAAGGAGAAAGCGGTGATTATATGGAAATGCCAATTCGGGAGAATTGACGCCAGCGGCGTCACACGTTTATAGAAAACAAGTTTCGTGTACATACATCCGACTCCAGCGGAGTCGTACTGATCTGAGGAGATCCAAATTTCCGAAAATCCGGAAATGAAGAGTACCCATTGGCATCCCGGAGAGACCATCCATTTTATTGTTAATATTTTTTTACCGGCAGTGCTGAAAAAAGACAAATTAGAGGGTTACCATTTCATATTTTTCGGAATAATTATATATAAGACCCTTATTTTTTATCTTCCCGATTTCAATGAATTGCCCCGGTTGCCCTAACCGGGGTTCTTTTTAGCAAAATTTAATGCCTATACACCGCTCTGTAACATATTGTTTTTAATATAAAATAAGAATGATTACTTTTAGCCCTTTAATTTGATTTCCATAAATTAGTTAAAATGAAACAAGCCAGTCCCAGTACTACTCAAAAGGATAAGTTTACCGGGGCATGTTTCAATCATTTCATTAAAAACAAACAATTTAAGACATGAGAAAAGTTTTACTTGCAATTGCATGCTTTGCAATGGTGTTATCTGCCAGTGCTCAAAATGTTCAAGTCCACTACGACTTCGGAGAAGGTAGGAAAATGCTTACAACCACCGTTGAGATGTTCAAACCGGACAAATACGGCTCTACTTTCTTTTTTATTGATATGGATTACGGTGCCGACGGAACCGGTATCGACAATGGAATTTCGTTGGGATATTGGGAAATAGCCCGTGCTTTTAAATGGAACGAAACACAAAAGTTTATGCCACGTGTGGAGTATAATGGGGGAGCGATGAAACTTGCACCTGAAGGAGCTCCATGGATTCCCATTGAAAATTGTTGGCTGGCAGGTATTGAACGTACCTGGGCATCGGCTGATTTTTCTAAAATCTTTACCTTGCAGGCAAACTACAAACGCATAAAAGATAAAGAAGATGCAGCTTTTCAGTTAACGGCAGTCTGGGTTATTCAAATGCTTGAAGGCAAATTAACCTTTACCGGTTTTGCTGATTATTGGAAAGAAGAGATGTTTTGGGGAACTGACTATCGATTCTTGGCTGAGCCGCAGTTGTGGTATAACTTCTGTCCCAATTTTTCAGTGGGAAGTGAGATTGAATTGAGTAATAATTTTGTAGGTGACGAATTTGCTGTGAAGCCAACCCTGGCTGTTAAATGGATTTTCTAAACTTTATCTTATGATAGACAAATTTTTTAATATTACAGAACGAGGATCTTCTTATAAGAAGGAGATCATTGGTGGAGCCACTACCTTTCTGACAATGGCATACATCATATTTGTGAACCCTGCAATTCTTGGTGATGCCGGAATGGACAGAAATGCACTGATTACAGTGACCATAGCTGCATCGGTTATAGGTACTCTGCTTGCCGGTGTTTGGGCAAAAGTTCCGTATGCAATGGCACCAGGCATGGGGCTTAACGCTTTTTTTACTTACACCCTGGTTTTGGGTGCCGGTGTTGAGTGGCAGACTGCATTAGGCGTTGTATTTATTTCAGGTGTGGTGTTCCTTGCGCTCACCGTTACAGGTATTCGAACAAAAATTATTCATACCATTCCCCTGGCTTTGCGTTTGGCAACCGGTGCCGGTATCGGATTGTTTATTTCCTTTATCGGGCTTAAAAACATGGGCCTTGTGGTTTCAAATCAGGCGACCTTTGTGGGTCTTGGCGAATTTACACCCACCCTGTTGATTGGCATTGCAGGTTTGGTGATCACTGCAATTTTCGAGGTTAAAAAGATACGTGGAGGTATTTTCTACGGCATCATTATCACCACTGTAATTGCATTGATATTTGGCCAGGTTAAAGCACCCGATGCCATTGTTTCCATGCCTCCTTCCATAAGCCCGCTGGCATTCAAACTCGACATTATGTCGGCCTTAAGCTTTGGTTTAATCGGAGCTATTTTCTCCTTTATGTTTGTCGATTTATTCGATTCAGTGGGAACCATAGTTGCGTGTTCGTACGAAGCGGGTTTTGTTGACAAGGACGGGAAAGTGGAGCATGTTGACCGAATTCTTGAAGCCGATGCGGTAGCTACAGTTGCCGGATCGTTACTGGGAACAAGTACAACAACCACCTACATCGAATCGGCATCCGGGATTGCAAATGGTGCTAAAACCGGGTTTGCTTCGGTAGTCACAGCTGGCCTGTTTTTACTGGCTCTTTTATTCGCTCCCCTAATCGGGATTGTGCCGGGATATGCAACAGCACCTGCCTTGGTCATTGTTGGGGTGTACATGTTTAAAAATATTAAGGAAATCAATTTTGGTGATTTTTCGGAAGCCATTCCGGCATTTCTTACCATTGTTTTAATGCCACTGACTTTTAGTATCTCAATTGGTTTATCCTTTGGTTTTATTTCATACGTTGTTTTAAAGGCAGTAGCCGGTAAATTCAATGAAGTTTCGTGGCTGATGTGGATCATTGCTGCCTTATCGGTGGTAAACCTTTGGCTGGGAGTATAAAATAATTAACACATATGAAAGAGGCGCAGCAATGTGCCTCTTTTTTGTTATTTTTGTCGACCTGAGGCATTAGCTCAGTTGGTTTAGTCCGTCAGCCGACGGATGACAGGCATGAGGTCGGCAGTTCCCACGAAGTGATTCCAAGGGAGAATCTGCCATGACCCACAAAGGTTATAATGAAGAGTTAGCTCAATGGATATGGTCCGTCAACGGACGGATGACAGGTAATGGGTCGTTAGTTCAGTTGGTTTAGTCCGTCAGCCGACGGATGACAGGCATGAGGTCGGCAGTTCCCACGAAGTGATTCCAAGGGAGAATCTGCCATGACCCACAAAGGTTATAATGAAGAGTTAGCTCAA
>JBFEWU010000425.1:0-3811 GCA_041546215.1 Draconibacterium sp.
ACTTTTATGGCAACCTGCTTGAGGAGTATAAAAAAGAGGTAAAGCAATTTGTGCAAATAAAGGAGTTGATAGATAGAAAAAATAGGCAAACTTAAATAGCAAACGCCCGGTGACTCCTGGGCGTTTTCTATACTACTAACTGTTTAAGCTTTGGTCTTATGGCTGATTCAAAATATAATTTGGATTTTTATATTACAGAAGGGATACCCACCAAGAACAACGTTAGTTTCTCGGCACCTCCTGAGGTTTTTTATGTAAGTGGAATCCACGGTCGGAAGATTTATAATAATAACCTTGAAGGATATGCCAACCAATTTGGAATTGGACTTGGTCCAGTCGGAGGATCCGTTAGTTCTCCTGACGATATAACGTATCATCAATGGACTGTAACTGGCCTTGGAGGCGGAATTGATGTTAGTACGGGAAATTGGAGAACATGTACCAGACTTTATAAAATATATGAACGATGACAACGGAAAAGACCGAAGACAACTGAAATTGATTAATTATTATTGTCTATTGATTAATCAGGATTTTTGGATTTTCAGACAACAATGACGACAATAACAACAAAATTGCACACTGAATACTGTTTATCGATCACTGAACAATGATCACTGACCACTGCTTCTTTACTCTTTGATCTTTGTTCTTTGCTCTATTCAATAAATTGCAGGTTTTAGACCAGTAACCAGAGAATAAAAACAAGAATTATTGTTTTTGGATATTTTAATTTATATTCATAAATTTACTTTGTTAAATGTTACATAAACCTCTGGTCCTCAAGTCCAGATAACCCAAACGATAATGTACTATAAGTTACCTCTTAAAGCGAAAACCAGTATAAAACATTTTCTTTTTGTTTTAACGCTTCTCATTTTATCGCCATTGTTTTATTACGATTTCCGGCTGGGATGGGGCAACCTGAGGTATCATTTTACCACTTTCATTTGGGGCAATACATACCATTAGCGTACACTTAAAACCCGCTAATGCATTAAAGCAGAAAATAAAATCCGGACTAACTCCGGGCTGTATATACAATTATTAATAACGTAGCAGGGCGGCAACCCATTATGCTACACTAAAAACAGTTTAAAATTATGAGAAAAATTTCAATTCTTTTGGTTTTGGGCTTTACAGCCCTGTCTTTAACCAGCTTTTCGCAAATTAGAGTCAACAGTAGCGGGAATGTTGGGATAAAAACAAGCAATATTTCGAGTGCGTTAGAGGTTAAGGGTGAGATGCGGATCCATGCCCAGCAAACCCCAGACTTTAGAAGTGCATTGAGAATAACTGTGGCAAACATGAATGCATGCGCTTATCATTTGTATAGTGAGTATTATGGGAAGGATGTATTTTATGTCAACGGAACAGGATTTCTGTGGTGCAGGCGAGGAGGATACTTTGGTTCAGACCTGAACATGAAAGAAGATATTCGGGACTTAAAGTCACCTTTGGAAAAAGTTCTCAAACTCAAAGGGGTAATGTATAAGTATAAAGACGATAAACCAAAGAACAAGTCGAAACGGGATGATCGTATCGGCCTTATTGCCCAGGATGTTGAACAGGTCTTGCCCGAGGTTGTGAAAGAGATGAATGATGGTACCAAGGCAATTGCCTATACCGATATTATAGGCGTTTTGGTTGAAGCAATTAAAGAACAGCAGGTTCAGATTGACAACCTGAAAATTCAAATAAAAAACACTAAAAAATAGCAGGTTCTATGAACATTAAAAGCTTTATTATCATGATAGGCTTGGTGTTTGTTGGACTTATTACCCTCGCACAGAGCCGAATAAATTTCGATTATGATGAAACTGGTAATCGGGAAAGAAGAGAATTTATAGATCTTACCAAAAGTGCTGCAATTTTCAATTCAAATTCCGGTTGGCAAGATGCAATTGAAGATAAATTCAGTACTTACGAAATAAAAATCTATCCGAATCCCACAAAAGGAAGAATAAAGATCGAGTTGCCCACAATTGATAAAAGTCTTAATGGCAGTATTCAGATTTATGATGCTAATGGCAGGCTTATATTCAACAAGGGCAGCATAGGGCCTACCAACGAGATAGATATTATGCATGTTGGAAATGGATGCTATTTTTTACATATCCATTACCAGGATGAAACCCTTCAGTGGAAAATTATTAAACAATAATGAACCCCCATGAAAAGGAAAATAATATGTACAACTATATTGTGGTTGTGTGGTGCTGCTATGCTTCACATGGCATCAGCACAAACCATCGATCTGGAGTTAAGCAGCTCCGAGTCAGGCAATAAAACCCATCAGGCCAGGAACTCAATTACCTTTAATGCTGGATATGCGTATTATCCGAATGGAGGTTCAATGGTTACCCAGATAAAAGATCCCATTATTACCGGAGAGATTGGATATAAAAACCCAATTGATCCAGGCAGTTATTCTATTCGTACCGGTTTCCCGTATGTCGTCGGGAAAAGCGCGGGTGTGCCAGGTGTTGCGGGTGTGCTTAATTATTCAATACCGCTTGAAGTGCCAAAAGGAACAGCGAACTTACAACCCAGCTTAAGTCTTGGCTATACCAGTACATTTGAAGATGGCTTGCTGGGAATTGGCTGGCAAATCAATGGTTTATCAGCCATTTATCGTACCAACCAGGAGGCGTATATGGGAGGCCGGGCTAAAGTTAAAGCTTCAATATATGACGGCTATGCCTTGGATGGCAAACGTTTAAAATTGGTGTCAGGTACGCATGGCGCAAACGGAAGTATCTATGGTACCGAACTGGAGGAGTTCTCGAAAATTGAAGCCTTTGGAACCACGGGAACCGGACCAGCTTATTTTAAAGTATATACAAAGGCAGGATTGATTGTTGAATATGGCAATACGAGCGATTCAAAAGTTACAAACCAGGGAAACTGCGTGCTTACCTGGAAAGTGAATAAAATCAGTGACAGGTATGGTAACTACATTATATTCTCCTATCTGGAAGCGGATGATGAACATCCGATATACGAAATCGCATATACAGGAAATAGTACCTTATCGAAAAGTCCATTTGCAAAAATTAAATTTGAATACAAAAGACGTCCGGATCAAAGTTTCTATGTTTACGGGAAAACAAGGTTTCGAAGGGAGCTTTTGCTGGATAAAATTCTTATTAAGTATAATAATCAGGCCTTTAAGACTTACACCCTGAATTATAGCACCGATACATACACACAACTGGTATCCGTTGAAGAAGAAGGAAAAAACGGAACAAAATTCAATCCCACAGTATTTGCCTGGAGTTCCCATAATCGAAGGTTTACAAGTAAAACACATTATTCCGATTCGCGCCGCTGTTACTTTTACCATGGCGACTTTAACGGCGACGGGCGAATGGATTTTGTTACGGTGCCTATAAAATTGAGCTATTCGACCTCGGATAAATGGAAGTTGTACTTGGCAAACAGATGGGGGAATATGGTATACCAGACCCAAGGCGACCTGGTACGTGATTTTACGGGTTTCATACCAGCAGATTATAACGGCGATGGATTATGTGATTTAATGCGGATTACAAATAATAGGTGTTTTTCCTACTGGCAATCGCATCGAACTTATTTTAAAGCCTCCGGAACAGGAATCTGTGGTTACGGTAATTTCCATCCGGTTGATTACAATGGCGATGGTAAACTGGAGTTATTTAGTTTTAGACAACCAGGATATTATATTGATCATCCGAGTACAACCCCCAAATATTGTGACCATGTAAAATATAAAGTGTTTTCCTATTCCGGCTCTGTCCTATTAAACAACGATGATCCATATAACAACCGC
>JBFEWU010000551.1:0-2319 GCA_041546215.1 Draconibacterium sp.
AGATAGAATTAAATCGCGAACCTGGTTTTGCAGAATCTTTGCTTCCACTTACCTGGTGCATTCACTTGTAAATACAAGTACTTCAAAGCCTAAGCAAGTGATAAATGAAAAAGGTCCATGAGCAGGCTTCCTAAAAGTATAAAAAAAACGTCTAGTAAGTCAAAACTAACTATATGTTTTACAGACACAAAGCTGGTGTTTTACAATATACTTCTTTCTTCTTTTAAAAAAATTATTTGTCGTATTTTCAAAACCTGATTATAAGACTGTAATTCAAAATTCATCAATTTGAGTCATTCAAAATTACCATACAGAATTATTCAATTTTCCTTCGAAGATTCATACGAAGCAATTATATATGAGAATAACTTTGATTTATTTTCAACCGGTAAATACCGTGCTAACGGAATTTTTCACTGCTTTGCACGTGGCGCAGAATAACATTTGTAATCGAATA
The DNA here is from genome assembly GCA_041546215.1 of Draconibacterium sp. GTDB lineage: Bacteria > Bacteroidota > Bacteroidia > Bacteroidales > Prolixibacteraceae > Draconibacterium. The sequence continues at coordinate 458 of JBFEWU010000551.1, forward strand.
TAAATTCTTAATAACCTAAAATATTTCTGTTATGGTGAATAAAATCACGAGTTTAGCTGAGTACTTTCAACAATACAAAGAAAGTGTTGCCGATCCTGATGCTTTTTGGGGAAAAATTGCAGAAAGCCACTATTGGCAAAAGAAGTGGGACAAAGTTCTCGACCATAAGTTCGAAGGTGAAGGTGCCCCTGACGTCAACTGGTTTGTAAACGGGAAACTAAATATTACTGAAAATATTTTTGAGCGCAATATGTTTATGCGCAAAGACCAGGTGGCCATTATTTGGGAGCCCAATGATCCGAAAGAAAAGGAGATTAGGCTCACCTATGGGGAACTTTTCGACAAAGTAAAACAGTTTGCAAACGGACTTAAAAAGCTAGGCGTTGAGAAAGGCGACCGGGTGGCTCTTTATCTTCCAATGGTACCAGAACTGGCCATTGCCATGTTGGCTTGTGCCCGAATCGGAGCCATCCACTCGATTGTTTTCGCAGGTTTCTCGGCAACGGCACTGGCCGATCGTGTTAATGATGCTGAAGCCAAAGTGGTCATTACTTCCGATGGGGGTTTCCGCGGAACAAAATCCATTGCTTTGAAAAACATTGCCGATGAAGCCATGGAAAAATGCCCATGCGTGGAAAGTGCTGTTATTTTAAAACGTACTGAAGAAGACATTGACTGGACTGAAGGCCGCGATATCTGGTGGCACGATTTAATTGCCGGTGTATCGACGGAAAACAAAGCTGAAACCATGGATGCCGAAGATGTACTGTTTATTCTCTATACCTCGGGCTCCACAGGTAAACCCAAGGGAGTGGTTCACACCACAGGTGGCTATATGGTTTATGCCGAATATACTTTCAAAAACGTATTTCAATACAGCGATGGAGATATATACTGGTGTACGGCCGATATAGGCTGGGTAACCGGCCATTCTTACATTGTATATGGTCCATTGTTAACCGGTGCCACATCAATTATGTTTGAAGGAGTACCCACCTGGCCCGATGCAGGACGTTTTTGGGAAGTGGTTGATAAATACAAAGTAAATCAGTTTTACACGGCACCTACAGCCATACGCGCACTGGTTGCACAGGGTGATGAGTGGGTAACAAAACACGATTTAAGTTCGTTGAAAGTTTTGGGCACAGTGGGCGAGCCGATTAATGAGGAAGCCTGGCGCTGGTACCATGATCTTGTGGGAAAAGGGAACTGCCCGATTGTTGATACCTGGTGGCAAACCGAAACCGGGGGAATAATGATTACACCCCTTGCCGGAATTACACCAACCAAACCATCACTGGCAACTTTACCGCTTCCTGGGATTCAACCGGTGTTGCTCGATCCTGAAGGAAAAGAGCTGAAAGGCAATAGTGTTGAAGGAATTCTTTGTATGAAATATCCGTGGCCGGGAATGTTACGTACAACCTGGGGCGATCACCAACGATGCTACCAAACTTACTTCTCATCGTTCCCCGGTTACTACCTCACCGGAGATGGCGCCAAACGCGATGAAGAAGGTTACTACCGGATTATTGGACGAATCGATGATGTTATCAATGTTTCAGGTCACCGCATTGGAACTGCCGAGGTTGAAGATGCAATCAATCAGCACCCGAAGGTTGTTGAATCGGCAGTCGTTGGTTATCCGCACGAGATTAAAGGAGCAGGAATTTATGCTTATGTAATTTGCGAAGATTTAACCGATGATCAGCGGGCAAATATTGAAGCTGAAATAAAAGCCACCGTCAATAAATTTATTGGACCGATTGCCAAACCCGATCAAATTCAAATTGTGAGTGGCCTGCCCAAAACGAGGTCGGGTAAAATTATGCGCCGAATCCTCCGAAAAATTGGAGAAGGAG
>JBFEWU010000025.1:0-23538 GCA_041546215.1 Draconibacterium sp.
CAGGTTTATCAGGGTGGGATATTAACATTTTTTAAGTCTCAGTTTCGGTTCTTTTCAAAGCTGTCGTATATTGCCTGGTGCATCGCTGTCCTGATGTTCAGGTCATACAATTTTTCATTTTTGCGGCTTGGGTGAACCCGGTTCGACATAAAAATAAAGAGTAAGCCATTCTCCGGATCGGCCCAGGCAAAGGTACCGGTATAGCCACTGTGCCCAAAACTGCTTTTGCTTGAAGAAACAGCCGGATAGGCATCTTCCAGTTCATTCTCATGATTGTCGATTAAAGGTTTGTCAAAACCCAGTCCCCGGCGATTGTCGTCATTGGGATACTGAATCTTTATAAATTCGTTTATGGTTTGTTCTGAAATGTATCTTCTGCCGCCATAATACCCTTTTTGCAAGTACATCTGAAAAACTTTTGCCAGATCCTCTGTTGTCCCAAAAAGTCCTGCGTTTCCAGATATCCCCCCCATCATTGCAGCACCTTCGTCGTGTACAAAACCACGCAGTTTTTCCATCCTGAAAAAATCATCATTTTCCGTCGGGATAATTCTGTTTTGCGGGAAATGCTTGTATGCATTGTATGTGATTGTGTATGCTCCCAGGGGGCGGTAAAAAGTTTGTTCAAGGTATTCGGCGTAGGATTGGCCGGTGAGGTTTTCAATGATCTGTGGATACAAATAAAAGCTCAAGCCCGAATACAAATATCTTTTCCTTTTTTCCAGTTCCGACATACGAATGGTATCAAATATTTCTTTTCTGAAATCGTGGTTCATGTACATCTTTCCTGAAACACGAACATCGTATTTTTTGGAAGGGTGGCTGGTAAAAATGTTCTTGTCCAATTCACCATCTTCATTGAGTGTTGTCGACCAAAACGGGATCCACGACGCTAATCGGGATTGATGTGCCAGAACTTCACGAAACTTCAGGTTTTCTTTGTTTGAGCCCTTAAAGTCAGGCCAGAAGTCGCTGAATTTTGCATCCAGGTTGATTTTTCCTTCATCTACAAATTTCATTAATGCAGGCAAAGGCCCTGTTACTTTAGTTACCGATGCCCAGTCGTAAATATTTTCGCGTGTTACTTTTTGAATGCTGTCGTAGGTGTGAAATCCATAACATTTATGGAAGATTACATTTCCGTCTTTGGCAATTAAAACCTGGCAGCCCGGATAGGCCTTTTTTTTAATGCCAAGTTCTGCTAATGAATCCACTTGTGACTGAAGTTTATTCGAGTTTATTCCCGCCTCTTCGGGAATGGTGTAGGAGAAACAATCATTTTTTTTTACCTCCAATCCCTGGTGCACTTTAAAGCGTTTATCAACCGTCACAGGCAATTTACCGTTGGCTCCGAAGGCTCCAAAAATAAGTTGAGCCGCCAATTCCTGTGTTAAGGTCGAATTCTGATGAGCCAAAATCAGTCCTTTGGCATGGTGAACATTGGGGAAATGCTTCAAAGCGTAGGCATTGCCAAAAAACACGATTAGTGAATTATTTTCATTGACAATGTCTGAAATGGCTTGTCGTTGAATTTCGCTGGTGCCATATTTCCCCGAAGAGTAGCGATGGATACCATCAACTCCTGCAATTACCAGGTTGTAGTTTCCTAACTTTTGGCGTAATTGTGCCCAACTTTTGTCGCTGGCATTTTTTGAAAGAAAGAAATGGTCGACCTCGGTGTATTTGGCAAGCATTCTCTGGAAGACTGAAATCTTTTCGCCTCCGATGGTCAGAGTAGCAATTTTCGCCTTATCCAAATTCTGCACCGGCAAAACCTTATTATTGGCCAGGATAGTAAATGAACCTTTAATCAGTTTCCGATTGGTTACTTCAAAGTAAGGAGAGTTTAATCGCCCGGTAAGCTTATTCAGGTTTGTGGCTTTGTATTGATGTACACCCACCCAGCGTTTCAAGGCCAGAATGGTACGGCACTTTTCATTTATTTCTTCTTCCGACAGCTGGTGTTTCGAAATGGCGTCTTTAATGTCTTTTATGGCTTTTGCCAGATCGGGGACAAATTCCACCATGTCGTTCCCGGCTTCAATGGCTTCAAGTTCAGCTTTTCCCGAAGCAGTCTGGACTCCTTTCATTGTAATGGCATCGCTTACCACAAAACCATTAAAGCCAATTTCCGTTTTTAAATAATCACTTAGAATTTTTTTGGAAAGCGATGACGTTTTTCCACTTTCATCGAGTGCAGGCACATTCAAATGACCCGACATGATTCCTGTAATTCCCTTTTCCGTCAGATAACGAAAAGGGTAACTTTCAATATTGTCGATGCGTTTTTTCGGGTGCGGAACAAGGGGCAAGGTTTTATGCGAATCGGTATTGGTGTCGCCATGCCCTGGAAAATGTTTTGCCACGGCTATAACTCCTGCATCTTGCATTCCTTTGGCTACCATCCATGCTTTTTGGGCCACATTTATTTTATCCTCGCCGAAGGACCTGAAATTAATGACCGGATTTTCCGGATTGGTATTGACATCGGCAACCGGTGCAAAGTTCATGTGAATTCCAAGCTGCTTAAGCTGGTAGCCGAAGTCCCGTCCCATTTGGTATATCGAGGAAGTATCCTGAATAGCACCAAGAGTTTGTGCGTAAGGATAAACAATGGTGCTGTCCATTCGCATTGCCGGTCCCCATTCGCCATCAATGGCAACCAAAAGCGGCGTTTCCGAAGCTGCCTGAAATTGGTTAATCCACGATGCCGTTTTTACCGGAGTTCCCTGCATGACCAAAATACCTCCTGGCTTGAATTCTTTTATCTTTTCTAAAATGGCGTTTTTGCTGGCCTTGTCCTGCTTAGGGTAAACTGTAATCATCATAAGCTGGGCAATTTTCTCTTCCAGCGTAAATTGTTCCAGTTGCTTTTCTACCCACTTATCATTTTTGTATTTGATAAAAGGTGGCTCCTCTGCTGTTAATTTCAGGCAACAGCTGGTAAATACGAAAATAAGAAGATAAAATATCTTGGGTGTTGCTTTCATTTTCCTGCTTAATGTTTGTTTGCGAAAACCTTAAAGTCTATTTTCGCATGTACAAATATATCGTTTTGAAACTATGTGGAGGATTAATCTGATACTTGTTTTCCAATTTTTTACAACATGTTGTTGGGGAGCCCAAAACCAAAAAATAATTGTTGGGGCTGAGCAAGCCGATTCTTATTTGCCGCTTTTAAGAGGTAAAAATGTTGGTCTTGTTGTTAACAACACTTCTTTGGCAGAGGGTGTTCATTTGGTTGACTATCTACTTGGGAAAGAGGTATCTGTTGTGAAAATATTTGCCCCTGAACATGGGTTCAGAGGAGATGTCTCGGCGGGTGGGCAAGTGGAAGACGGGATGGATGCAAAAACCGGATTAGCCGTATTGTCGTTGTATGGCAAAAATAAGAAACCCACCGCCGAACACTTAAGCGGTATCGATGTGATGGTGTTCGATATCCAGGATGTTGGCTGCCGATTCTATACTTATGTTTCTACGATGCATCTGGTTATGGAAGCCTGTGCCGAGAATGCTATTCCAATGATTGTTTTCGACAGGCCGAATCCAAACGGCGATTACGTTGCCGGACCCGTTCGTAAAAATGGATTTGAATCGTTTGTGGGCATGGATCCGATTCCCATCGTTCATGGTTGCACGATAGGTGAGCTGGCCATGATGATAAATGATGAGGGATGGCATAATGCAGACAATAAGTGTAATTTGAAAGTTATTCCGGTACAAAATTACCACCATAAAATGAGCTATTCTTTGCCCGTACGTCCATCTCCAAATTTGCCGAATGATCTGGCTATTCGATGGTATCCATCACTTTGTTTTTTCGAAGCAACAAGCGTAAGCGTTGGCAGAGGGACTCATTTTCCGTTCCAGGTGCTGGGTGGCCTGCAAGAGAATCTGGGCGAATTTGAATTTATTCCCAGGTCGATTCCCGGAGTTGCAGTAAATCCATTAAACAAAGATTCTAAATGCTATGGCGTTGATTTGCGAAAACTGGATGAGGTGCCAAAATTTACCTTAAAGTATTTCCTCTGCTTTTATGAAAAGTATGAGAACAAAGAGGAATTTTTATTGCGTGAGCGATGGTTAAATTTGCTTGCCGGAACCGACGACCTGATCAGGCAAATCCGTGAAGGGAAAAGCGAGTCTGAGATTTTGGATAGCTGGCAACCAGAATTGGAAGAATTTAAAAAACTTCGCAAAAAATATTTATTGTACCCCGATTTTGAATAAGAAAATATTATGAATCCATATCTCGTTCTTGGCATTGTATTAGGCTATTTTCTCATCTTAATGCTCATCTCCTGGTTCACATCACGTAAGGCTGATACTCATGCATTTTTTACTGCAAATCGAAAATCTCCCTGGTCCCTGGTGGCTTTTGGAATGGTAGGGGCTACACTCTCAGGTGTTACTTTTATTTCAGTGCCCGGTATTGTGGGCAACTCGGCTTTCTCGTACCTGCAGTTTATTTTCGGGAATATGGTGGGGTACTGGCTGGTGGCCGGAATACTTCTACCCCTTTATTACCAGTTAAATCTGGTTTCGATTTATTCTTTTTTAGAACAACGCTTTGGTACAAAATCGTATAAAACAGGATCGTTCTTTTTTCTTGTTTCAAAACTGATTGGAGCCGCATTTCGTCTTTTTCTTGTGGCAGGAGTGCTGCAAATTGCCTTTTTTAATGCATTTAATATTCCGTTTTCGGTTGCGGTAATCGTTACCATTGCACTAATATGGGTGTATACTTTTCGAGGTGGAATTAAAACCATAGTCTGGACCGATACCTTGCAAACATTGTTTTTGGTAAGTGCCGTGGTTTTTACCATTGTTGCCATCTCAAAAAGCCTTGATTTAAATTTTAGTGCTCTGATAAAAGAGATATCCCATGATCCGAATGCACAGATTTTCTTTTGGGACTGGAGATCCGGAAATAACTTTTTCAAACAGTTTTTTGCAGGTATTTTTGTTACCATCGTTATGGTTGGTATGGATCAGGATATGATGCAAAAAAACCTGACTTGCAAAAACAAACGCGAGTCGCAAAAAAATATGCTGGTATTTAGTCTATCATTTTTAGCTACGAATATCCTTTTTTTGAGCCTTGGAGTAATGTTATACATTTTTGCCCAAAAAAATGGAATTGAATTACCTGAAAACACCGACGATTTATACCCGCTCCTTGCATTAAATTATTTTGGATTGCCGGTTGGCATTGCATTTTTGCTGGGGATTACTGCCGCTGCATACTCCAGTGCCGATTCGGCATTGACTGCGCTAACTACATCATTTAGCATCGATTTTCTTAACATCCAACGCTATGAAGAAAAAAAGCGGCAACGAATCAAAATGTGGTCCCATTTAATGTTCTCAATTCTTTTGATTGTAATTATTCTGGTGTTTAAAGCCATAAACAACCAGAGCATAGTTGAAGCGGTATTCACTGTTGCGGGTTATACTTACGGACCCATTCTTGGTCTGTTCGTTTTTGGAATATACACCCGGAGAACCGTTGCCGATAAATGGATTCCGCTTGTGGCTGTTTGTGCCCCCATAATTTGCTACTTCATATCCAGTTATTCTGAATTTATATTTAACGGGTACAAATTTGGCTTTGAACTTCTTATCTTAAACGGATTAATTACAATAGGTGGTTTGTTACTTGTTTCAAAAAAATATGCTGAATAATACTAAGGATTGCAAATAAATGTTAAAAATTGTAAATGTATTTTTTATATTTGTAAAATAACAGTCGAAAAAGACCGTTATAGATTTAAACACTTAAACGATTTGCGTAGATATCTACTTCATATAATGGCGGTAGCTGTACTTATCATTTCGCTATTTTCATGCGAAGAAGAAGGGTATATGTCATCACCAAATGCTCAACTACAATTTTCAGTAGATACAATAACTTTCGATACAATATTTACATCTATAGGTTCTACTACTCAGCGTTTTACCGTGCGGAATCCTTACGAAGAAGATGTGTTGATTTCGAGGGTGAGACTGGCCGGTGGCGATTTGTCAAGCTTTAGGTTAAATGTGAACGGAAGGATTGGGAATGAACTTTATGAGGTGGAAGTACCGGCCAGGGATAGTATCTTCATTTTTGTTGAAGTAACCATCGATCCAAATGGACAAAACTTGCCAATGGTCGTTCAGGATTCCATTGAATTTACTACAAATACAAACTTGCAGGATATTAAATTGATTGCCTATGGCCAGGATTTTACACTCGTTAAAGGTGAAATTTTGGAAACACAGACCTGGACAGCAGAAAAGCCATATCTGGTGTACGATTATGCCTATGTGGACAGTACCTCAACATTAACGATTCAACCGGGGGCTAAAATCCATTTCCATAAGGATGCCGGTTTGTATGTTCGCGGAACTCTTATTGCAGATGGTACCTTTCAGGAGCCGATTCAATTTCTTCAGGACAGATTAGAACCTTCGTACGAAAATATCCCTGACCAATGGGTGGGAGTGAGATTGTATTCGGGTAGCCACAATAATATTTTAGACTTTGTAACCATCAAAAATGCAAATATCGGGTTGCAGGTTGGTACCATTGAACATGATGGATATGCATCGGTGCAACTAACCAATTCGAAAATTGAAAATATGGCTTATGCCGGTTTGTTTGCAATGAAATCGAAAATTTATGCTTACAACGCTTTGATTGCAAATTGTGGTTACTATGCCGCTGCCCTGTTGGTGGGAGGAGAGTACGAGTTTTACCACACTACCATTGCCAATTACTGGGGAAATTATGCGTCAAAAGTAAGGGCTACTTCGTCATTGGTAATATCAAATGTTCTGATTGTTGAAGATAGCAGGGGAGGTAAAATATCGTACAATGGAGATTTAAAAAAGGCCAATTTTGGCAATAGCATCATATATGGAAATATAAACAGTGAACTGGAACTTGGAGACAATGGAGAAAATGATTTTAATTTCCTCTTTGACCATTGTATATTACAGATCCCCGATACTCTAAATACCACAAATAAAGCCCACTATAAAAGTGTTTGGAAAGGAAGGGATTACGATCCTCAGTTTGTGGATCCTTATGATTTTTCTTATGAGTTGGATAGCTTATCGGCAGCTATAGATATGGGTGATATCGAGTTTGCAAAGCAGTTTCCAACCGACATCTTAAATAAAAATCGAACCAGTGATGATGGGCCTGATTTGGGAGCTTATGAACGTGTTGCCAAGGGAGCTGAAAACTAGTTGTGTTTGCATTCTATCGCTATTTCTTTTTCTTAATACTTCAGCCCAAACACAAGCAAACGAATTTATCTTGTTGTTTTACAATGTAGAGAATTTGTTCGATGTGCAGAACGATCCCATGACCAACGATGATGAATTTACTCCGGAAGGAGAACGGCACTGGACGTTCAAAAGGCTACAGCGTAAGCTTTTAAATACGTCCAGGGCAATTATCGCATCAGCGGGGTGGAAAATGCCAGCAATTATTGCCTTGTGTGAAATCGAAAACAAGTATGTGCTGGAGGAATTACGGAATAAGACTCCATTGAAATTTACTCCATATAAAATAATACATAAAGAGTCTCCTGACTTTCGCGGGATTGACGTTGCTTTGCTTTATAATACTGAGGAATTTTATCCACTGGCCTATGAATACCTCCCTTTGAAGGATAAAAACGGAAACATTCGGTACTCAAGGGAAATACTGTATGTAACGGGGATAATTGGTGGTTTGGATACTCTGCACATTTTTGTTAATCACTGGCCGTCGAGGTACTCTGGTGTAATGGAGACACGTGAACTCCGGAATGAAGCTGCTAAATTATTACGAACTCACATTGATCAGATTCTAAGCCTGAATGATCGTGCTAAAATTGTCGTGCTTGGCGATTTTAACGATCAGCCACACGATGAAAGTATATCCAAATTTTTAACAGCAAAACCGGTAACAGAGAAAACCAGTGTAAAAGAATTATATAATCTTTCAACTTTGTGGGCCGGATTATATTCAGGGACTTTAAAATATCAGTGGCAGTGGTATACCTTCGACCAGGTAATGGTTTCAGGTGGACTTTTGAATGCTCACAATGGATTATACACAAGTCCTGAATGGGCAGGTGTTAGCACCTTGCCATTTTTGTTTGAAGAAGATAGAACATATGGGGGAAAAAAATTATCGCGTACCTATAATGGATACCATTACAATGGGGGATTTAGTGATCATCTTCCCATCTGGTTAAAACTGCAAACGCATTAGTTTTTCGCTTTTAATCCCAGTTCATTTGCTTTTTTCATCATAAAATCAAAAGCCTCTTCATAGTTATTGCGGATTTCCCCATCAAGGATAGCATCCTTAATGGCATCTTTGATTATGCCCACTTCCCGGCATGGCTGTAATCCGAAAATTTCCATAATTAACGCCCCGTCTACAGGAGGTTGAAAATTTCGAACAGCATCTTTCTCCTCAATTTCTTTCAACTTTTGCCGTACTACTTTGAAGTTTTTCATGTACCGTTTTACTTTGTCGGCATTTTTTGAGGTGATATCAGCTTCGCAAAGAGTCATTAAATCATCAATGTCATCGCCGGCCTCGAACAACAAGCGACGCACAGCAGAATCAGTAACAGTGTTTTCAGAAAGGACAATTGGCCGCATGTGTAATCCAACCATTTTTTGAACGTATTTCATTTTTTCATTCAATGGAAGTTTCATACGCCTGAAAATTTTTGGAATCATTTTAACACCCACAAAGTTATGTGCGTGGAATGTCCAACCCTGATCTTCGATAAACTTCTTTGTGGCTGGTTTTGCAATATCGTGCAACAAAGCCGACCAGCGCAACCATAGATTGTCGGTATTGGGGGTAATTCTGTCGAGTACCTCCAGTGTGTGGTAAAAATTATCTTTGTGTCCAATGCCGTTCACTCTTTCAATTCCTTTCATATTCTGAAGCTCCGGGAAGATGATTTTTAACAATCCGGCTTCTTCCAGAAGTTTCCACCCTTTCGATGGTTTGGGCGACATCATTATCTTATTCAGTTCATCGATAATTCGTTCGGCAGAAATAATTTTAATCCTTTGCCTGTTTTTTGCGATGGACTGCAAGGTTTTTGTTTCAATTTCGAAATCGAGTTGTGTTGCAAAGCGGATGGCTCGCAATATTCGAAGAGGATCATCAGAAAAGGTGATGTCCGGATCAAGAGGTGTTTTAATGGTCTTTTTCTCCAGGTCGCTTATCCCGCCAAAAGGATCTACCAATTGACCATAGTTTGCCTGGTTTAAGCCAATTGCCAATGCATTTATTGTAAAGTCTCTTCTGTTTTGGTCGTCTTCCAGGGTGCCATTTTCAACAATGGGTTTCCTAGAGTTCCTGTCATACGATTCTTTTCTCGCACCCACAAACTCTATTTCCATGTCTTTGTATTTAAGCATGGCAGTTCCAAAATTCTTAAACACACTCACACGGGGCCTCGGACTTAGACTTTCGGCCACCTGGTTTGCCAGTTCAATGCCGCTGCCAATGGTTACAATATCAATGTCTTTTGATGGACGGTGTAGATAAAGATCTCGTACGTAACCTCCAATAACATAAGTTTCCATTTGAAGGTGGTCGGCAACAGCCGATATTTTCTGAAATACTTTTTGCTTCAGTTTTGTGCTCATCTGCTAAAATCGTAATCTTTTTTGCTGGTTTTCTGCCATTTGTGGAAAAATCGTGACAAAATTACAATTATTTACTTGATTTTTAAGGCTAACTTGTAAAATGTAAATAATGGCATTATATTTGACATCTAGAAATGTATATATGTAGATATTGTAGAACGGTAAAATTATAGAATCATGTTAGAACATTTAACAAAAGAGACGTTTAAGGAGAAAGTTTTTAATTTCGAAGAAAATAAAGAATGGAAATACGAAGGTTCGAAACCTTGTCTGATTGACTTTTATGCCGACTGGTGTGGGCCATGCAAAATGGTTGCTCCGCTATTGGATGAGCTACAAAAAGAGTATGGAGAAAGTATTGTAATATACAAAGTTGATACCGAAGACCAGCAGGAACTTGCAGGGATGTTCGGTGTGCAAAGTATTCCTTCTTTATTGTTTGTTCCTCAGGAAGGACAACCTCAAATGGCCATGGGTGCTTTACCCAAGCAAACGTTTGAGAAAGCGATTGCCGATGTGCTTAAAGTTGAAAAACCCCAATCTAATTAAGAATATCGAGAATTTTCTCAAGCTGAATACCACGGGAACCTTTAATTAAAAGATTCCCTTTTTTTATTGGATTTTTTTCGATAAAAGATAAAAGTGCATCGATATTTTCAAAGGTATGATATGCCTGATTCCCGGCTGCCTTTCTAAATTCGGCACCTACAAAAAAGGTTTTTTCCAATAGAGGTTCAGGAATCATATTCACAATTTTTAAATGCTCGGCAGGTGCATAATTGCCTAACTCCAGCATATCGCCCAATACCAGGTATTTTTCACCCTTCAGGTTTGTGAGAAAGCTGTTGATCGAAGCCTTCATACTGGTTGGATTGGCATTGTACGCATCCATAATAATGGTTAAATTTCCTTTTTTTATGAGTTGAGATCGATTATTGGTGGGCTGGTAGGTTTTTATGGCTTCCTGAATTTTTAGCGGATCGACTTTAAAGTAATTGGCAATGCATGCTGCTGCCAATATGTTTTCGAAATTAAAATCTCCGATTAAGTTGGTGTTTAAATACAATACACCTTTTCTGAAATTTGCTTTTACATGTATAAAGGGTGGACTTTGAATGGGCTCACCCGTGAAATCAGCATTGTTCTTTCCAAAGGAAATTCGATTCTTCAATTGCTGGCCCAACTCCACTAAAGTCGGATTGTCGGAATTGTAAAAAACAATGCCATTCTTTTTTTGAAGGTAAGCGTATAATTCACCCTTTGTTTTCTTAACGCCTTCAAGGGATCCAAATCCTTCGAGATGTGCCTGGCCTATGTTGGTGATTATACCAAAATCAGGTGCAGCAATCTCACATAGTTCTGCTATTTCTCCCGGATGGTTGGCTCCCATTTCAACGATGCCAAACTCGGTATCCGCATTCATGCCCAGTAGTGTAAGTGGAACACCAATATGATTATTCAGATTTCCTTTTGTAAAAGATACTTTATACTTTTTGGCCAGTACTGTTGAAATTAATTCTTTGGTAGTTGTTTTGCCATTTGTGCCGGTAATGCCAAGAATCGGTATGCCCATGCACTTTCGGTGGTAATGGGCAAGATCCTGCAAGGCCTTTAGAACATTACCCACAAGAATGGTATTTTTGCTAATAAATTCTTTTTCATCAATAATCGCGTAGGCTGCTCCCCTGGAAAGCGCATTTTCAGCAAAATGGTTTCCATTAAAATTTTCACCTTTCAAGGCAAAGAAAAGACATCCTTTTTCAATGTGTCTGCTGTCGGTTGAAATTACAGGATTAGCTAAAAACAGCTTATAAATTTCTTCAGTACTCATCACTCAAAAATACGATAGAATTTGGCATAAAAAAAGCTTCGTTTATAAAATACGAAGCTTTCTTTTATCTAAATCTTTTCGTGTTAAAATCCTTCAGGGCTTCCCACCCTATCCATTGCACAACGGAAGCCTAAATCTCTCTGAGCCTTGGTTTGCTCCAGATAACGACGTGTTCCGGGAACCATCCAATATGGGCGGTCTGTCCATGCACCACCTTTGTACACACGAACCTCGTCGGTAATCAAAGATGCGAAAAATCCCGGCCGGTCGTCCTGAATGTACATGTCATTTGTTTTGTTATTCTGAATTTCGATCCAGCTGTCGCCTTCCACAATTTGCGAATTTGGATCACCATCATGAACATTTCTTAGATCCAGGTTTTCAATGGTGTCTTTTACCAATTCTCCATATTCGTTTCGAACCAATTGTCCGTTTGCATCACGGCGGTATTCGGTAATAACATTACCACGGAAGGGATTAAATTCTTCCATGTCGTTAAGTGACATCGGGCGATATACATCCGAAACCCACTCGTTAACATTACCGGCCATACAGTATAAGCCATAGTCGTTTGGTTCGTAGGAGAATACGGGAGCTGCAATGTCTGCGTTGTCATTTAAAGCTCCGGCCATACCCATCATGTCACCACGTCCCCGAACAAAGTTCGCTTTCAATCTGCCTTTTTCTTTCTTCTTATCTTCGCGCATGTACGATCCGTTCCATGGGTATATTTTTCGATCGGTAAGCAATTCGCCATCCGTATTTCCAATTAACCCGTAAGCTGCATATTCCCATTCGGCTTCTGTTGGCAAGCGGTAACTTGGAAGTAAGATTCCATCCTCCCATTTAGCATTTCTTGTTGTACCGTCGGGTTCTTCAATCGGTTTGTCGCCTGCCGAACCTTGAAATAAACCGGTTAAGTACGTATGCGTTGTGTAAACATTCTGGCCGCTCTGTGTATTGTCGTGCGTAAGCATTTTCCGGTCAACAAGTATTTGTTCGTTAACCCTGTCGGTACGCCAGGCACAATACATATTTGCTTGCTCCCAGTTTACGCCAACAACCGGATACTCCGCATAAGCAGGGTGCCGGAAATAATTGGTAACATAGGGTTCGTTGTAGGCAAGATCACTTCTCCACACACTTGAATCAGGGAGAATTGCTTTTAGCCTTGCTCCATCGCCGGGGTAAACACGTTGCACCCAGTGGGTGAATTCGCGGTAGTCCTGGTTCGAAACTTCTGTTTCATCCATATAAAACGACGCAACAGTGACCCTTCGCGGATAGTTGTCGTTTTTGTACATTACGTCCTGTTCAACGCGTCCCATGGTAAAGGTGCCTCCTTGTACAAACACCAGACCCGGACCAGCTTCCTGCTCATAACCCGAAATGTTAGGGATGTTTCCGGTTTCTTCGGCGTTATATTCCCAGCCTGTTGTACGCGAAGTTTCTCCTCCGCCTCTACCCAATAACCCGCAACTGGAAACAATTGCGGCTAAAATTACAATGAATAATAGTTTCAGTTTATTCAAATTCATTTTGCATAAATTTTCTGATCGTCACAAATATAACTAATTTGTTCAATTCTTATTGTTCAGTCTTTTTATTATTTAGGGAAGTTTTATTTAAAACTATGTTGATATCTTTGTTCCCAACACTAAAACGATTCATTGCCAGAATTATTATGTGCTGCAATATTTGTTTTGAGTGACCGTTTTAAAATTGTAATTTTTTTGAAAGCTTTTAATGAAGAAATATATACTTCTTTTATTTGTTGTAATTGTAGGATTCTCGATAGACGATGTTCAGAAAGAAATAATTACGCTTGAGTGGACTGAAACAGTAGGGTTGGTTGATAAAGGTGCCTTGGTGCATTTCGAGAATGCAAGTTTGAGCGAATCCTCCCTCGAACTGCCTGTATACACTCGTTTGTACGATTTAGAGGATAATGATAAAACGCTGCGCTTTGTAATCGAAAATCCGGTTTTTGAAACGATTGATTCTGCTTCTGATATTTATGCCGATTGTAAGATTGACTGTGAAGTCAGGACTACTGCGCAGGTGTTAAACTCCAAAGATTCAAAAAAAATTGAGTTGCAAATCATTCCGTTAAAACGGGTAAATGGGAAAACATTCCGCTTAAAGAGTTTTGAATTAAAACGATTTCCGGTGTTGTTGAAAAGTTCCTCAATTGATAGGAATTGGAAAGCAAATTCAGTACTCAACACAGGCAAATGGGTAAAAATTAGCACTCCCGGAACGGGAATTTATAAAATACCATATTCGAAATTGTCGGAATGGGGGTTTACTAATCCTTCCCAAGTTGGTGTTTTTGGTAGTGGTGCAACTATTTTATCTGAAAACCCCGGGAATATTGCTTACGATGATCTTGTCCAATGTGCGGTTTGGAGCAACAAAAATGCAGGTGAAGATTGCCTGTTTTTTTATGCTCCTGGTAATATCCATTGGACGCCCAGCGCAGAAGGATATTTTCAACACAAATCGAATGATTATGCAAAAGCCGGTTATTTCTTTTTGGGAGATGCCGGGGGAGCACAAAAAAATGTTGAAATGCAGGATGAGTTAAACAGTGATGCAACTTTTACAATTTC
This sequence comes from Draconibacterium sp., assembly GCA_041546215.1. GTDB lineage: Bacteria > Bacteroidota > Bacteroidia > Bacteroidales > Prolixibacteraceae > Draconibacterium. The sequence goes on from JBFEWU010000025.1 coordinate 14,104, forward strand.
CGGTTTTGATGAGTTTGCGCTACACGAAGATGAACTGAATAATATTTTACCCCTGGGATCGGGGAAGCAGTGGTTTGGTGAAAAGTTTATAAAAGGCACAAGCCGTAATTATAGTTTGGCAGTAAAGAATATCGATCAATCGGGACCGGCAAGTTTAAGGGTAAACGCCGTAGCACGTTCGTTTGTCTCGACTTCTCTGAGCTTTTCAGCTGGAGGGATTACTGTAGGGAGTGTTGATTTTAGTAAAATAAATACCAATGATACTTATGGTGTTTATGCCGATCAAAAAGATAAAAGATTCGGGATTGATGCGTCAGACGGGATCCTGGAATTGTCGTGTGTTTACAATGCATCCAATTCCAATGCCGAATTGTGGCTTGATTATATTGAATTGAACTATCGACGGAAATTGCAGCTTGAAAGCGAGGTTGTCTTTTTCAGGGATTGGAAATCGGTTGGACCAGGGAATGTGGTGGAATTTAGTATTGCAAATGCCAATTCAAATGCCAGGGTCTTCGATGTTTCAGATGTTAATAATGTGAAGGAAGTACCAGCAAGTTTGGAGGGTAGTAACTTAAAGATAAAATGCCCGGCTGATGATCTCAGGGAGTATGCTTTGTTTCAGACCGATGGCAGTTTTCCGGAGCCAGCCTTTGTTGCAGAGCTTGAAAATCAAAATCTGCACGCCTTAAATACTCCGGAATTTTTGATTATTTCTCATCCTGGTTTTATGTCTGCCGCAGAAGATTTAGCTGAGTTCCACCGTAGTTTCGATGGTATGACTGTTGAAGTGGTGAGTGTTGATGAAGTATACAACGAGTTTAGCTCGGGAAGCAAAAGCGCAACCGGAATCCGGAATTTCATAAAAATGTTATACGACCGGGGAAATACCTTGAAATATGTCTTGCTTTTTGGAAACGGAAGTTATGACAATAAGGGCATAAAGCCGGATACCAGGAACTTTATTCCAACTTTTCAGTCCGATGAATCGCTCTATCCAATTAATTCATTTGTTACCGACGATTATTTTGTAATGCTCGACGCTGATGAAAGTGTATATAATGGGGCCATTGACCTGGGCATTGGAAGAATCCCTGCCAAAACCCCATATGAGGCCCAGCTTGTGGTGGATAAGGTAAAGCGCTATTATGAACCAGAAGCTCTGGGCGATTGGAGGAACATAATCTGTTTTATTGGAGACGATGGTGATTCGGGTCTTCACATGCGGCAATCAGAAGATATTGCCGACCTGGTAAATGCAAATCATGGAGAATTCATAAGCGATAAAATTTATTTCGATGCCTTTGTAAGACAAGTTACACCTGCAGGCAATCGTTATCCAGATGTTAATGCCGCCATTAACCGAAGAGTAAAAGATGGAGTGCTAATCCTTAATTATACCGGGCATGCCAATGAGCGATTTTTGGCCCACGAACATGTGCTCGATGTCAGCGATATAAATTCCTGGTCCAATACCAATCAGTTACCGATATTCGTAACTGCAACCTGCGAATTCAGTCGTTTCGATGCCGATGATACCTCGGCAGGAGAGTATGTACTCCTGAATCCCAATGGAGGAGGAATTGGTTTATTCTCAACAACCCGTGTGGTTTATGCATCAGCAAATTTCAGGCTCAGCAAAAGCTTTTATAATTTTATTTTCGAGCAAAATAGTGAGGGAGAACATTACCGAATGGGAGATGTAATGCGCCTGGCAAAAACAAACATTGGAAGTTCAGCAAACAAACGAAATTTTACGCTGCTTGCTGATCCGGCCTTAAAACTTTCTTATCCTAAGTACAGGGTTGTAACCCGTACAATTAACCAGCAGGATGCGACGGCCGAGGCTGATACCATTGGAACACTTCAGTCCATAAGCATTTCGGGACACATTGCAGATTATTTTGGAAATAAAAAAGAGGATTTCAACGGTGAAATTATTCCCACTGTTTATGATAAGGCGATTGAAATGAAAACCCTGGGAAACGGAGGTGAGAGACCCATCGAATTTACGGTCCAGGAAAATATCATTTACAAGGGGCGTGTAAGCGTGAAAAACGGCGACTTTACTTTTAGTTTTGTGGTGCCAAAAGATATATCGTACAAGCTGGGTGAAGGAAAAATAATTTATTACGCCAATAATGGAAAGGACGATGCACACGGGGCATTTACTAATTTTTATATTGGAGGCTCAGGCTCTGATATTACCGACAATAAAGGTCCGGAAATTCAATTATATCTCGATTCTCCCGAATTTGAATCAGGTGATAAAACCGGGAGAAATCCGGTTTTATTGGCCAATCTGTCCGATGAAAATGGCATAAATACAGTTGGAACCGGAATTGGACACGACATCACTGCTGTACTGGATAATAACCATTCAAATGTTTTCGTACTGAATAATTATTACCAGGCAGAAAAAGACGATTACACCAAAGGGATGGTGCAGTTTCCATTGCGCGGATTAAGCACAGGAATGCACAGCCTTAAAATTAAGGCTTGGGATGTGGCCAATAATTCGTCGGAAGCTGAAATTGAATTTGAGGTGTCGGGCGATTTTGTGATCGATAAAATCAGTAATTATCCCAATCCTGTTTCAGACTACACTTATTTTGTAATCAAGCATAACCAATCGGATGGAAAGTTGGATGTGATTTTCGATATATTCGATCAGAATGGACGCCGTATAGACCAGTTTCAAACACAGTTGGGTTCAAATGGTGGCCTTACAAATCCCATTCGTTGGGATTTAAACGAATCACAAATTGCTGCCACTCCCGGCGTTTATATTTACCGGGTTATTGTTCAGAATTCGGATGGTGTAATTACTTCGAAATCAGGAAAAATGCTTGTGGTACGCTAATTTTTTAACTTTGGTAAAATTTTTTCAAAAATCTTCCGTTCTCTTTTACAATAAACTATTGTAGCAAAGACAAATATTATATCTTTGCACGCTCAATTTTTAATAAAATTATGATCAGATTTTTTAGATTTATTGTTGTAATAGCTCTCACAGTTATAGTAAGTGAGAATGTTATGGCTCAAACTGTTAATGGTGCCAATACAATTACAACTGCAGTTCCGTTTTTGGCCATTACGCCGGATTCGAGAGCAGGAGGTATGGGAGATGCAGGAGTTGGTACAAGCGCTGACGTGAGTTCGCAGCACTGGAATCCTGCAAAATACATATTTATGGAGAGCGATATGGGAGTTGGCTTGTCATACTCACCGTGGTTGCGTAACCTGGTTGACGATATTAACCTAGCCTATTTGTCGGGATATAAAAAGTTAGACGATGTGCAGGCAGTGAGTGCTTCGTTACGTTATTTCTCACTTGGAGATATTTTGACCATGAATGAAATAGGAGAGCAGGGATTGCAGCTGAATCCCAACGAATTTGCAGTTGATTTTGCGTATTCGCGTCAATTATCAGAAGTATTTTCCGGTGCGGTTGCTGTTCGTTACATTCGTTCCGACCTTACAGGAGGACAGCTGGTGAATGGTGTTGCATCACATGCCGGTAACTCGTTTGCTGCTGACGTGGCATTTTATTATTATAGTGAATTTCGTAGAAACCGTCGCGACAATAGTTTTGCAGCAGGTATCAATTTCCAAAATATTGGATCAAAAATTTCGTATACCGAAGGTAAAATAAAAGATTTCATTCCTACTATGTTAAAGTTGGGAGCATCGTATAATATTGAAATGGATGATTATAACTCATTTTCATTTGCGCTGGAAGCCAATAAGTTAATGGTGCCAACCCCGGCTGATTCGGTTTACGATGATGTGGTTTTATCAGGCGGCATTGGTTCTGACATTGGTGTAATCGAAGGGATTTTTAAATCCTTTAATGATGCGCCGGGCGGAATGAAAGAGGAATTTCAGGAAATCACCTGGTCGCTTGGTGTTGAATACTGGTACAACCAGCAGTTTGCACTTCGTGCCGGTTATTTTTACGAGCACGAGAATAAGGGGAATCGTAAATTCTTAACAGCCGGTGCCGGATTAAAAATGAATGTGTTTGCACTCGATTTTGCTTACCTGTTTCCCATGCAGCGCAATCACCCGCTCGAAAATACGCTACGGTTCACTCTTTCGTTCGATATTGATGCATTTAATGATCAGCGGTAATGAGTTTCCGCATAGGACAAGGATATGACGTACACCGCTTAGCCGAGGGAGAAACCCTGTGGTTAGGCGGTGTTTTCGTTCCACACAGCAAGGGAACCGTGGCTCATTCCGATGGTGATGTACTGATTCATGCCATTTGCGATGCCCTTTTAGGGGCCTTGAAATTGCGCGATATTGGTACACATTTCCCAGATAATTCAGCTGAATTTAAAAATATCGACAGTAAAATTCTGTTGAAGAAATCGTATGATCTGGTGAAAGAGCGAGGCTATAAAATTGTTAATATAGATTCGACAATTAGTGCTCAGCAACCCAAATTAAAACCGTTTATTCCTGAAATGGAAGAGACCATGGCCAAAGTACTTGGGGTGGATGTAGCCCAGGTTTCTGTAAAAGCGACTACTACCGAGAAAATGGGCTTTGAAGGCCGCGAAGAAGGAATGTCGGCGCTTGCCATTGTACTTCTTAAAAAGAGAAATCTATAACTTTGATCAGCACATTCAAAATTATTTACGTTGATGTTTGTTACGGTAAAATCGTACGAAGACTTTTTGCAGCTCAAAGAAAATGAACCTGCCCTGCTGGTTTACTTTTCAAGCAAAACATGTAGCGTTTGCCATGTGTTAAAACCAAAGGTTGAAGAAATGGCACGAACCGAGTTCCCAAAAATGAAGGTGGCGTATGTTAAGTCGGATGAACTGCCAGAGGTAGCAGCTCAAAACCGGGTTTTTACGGCACCCACAATTCTGATGTTTTTCGAGGGGCGCGAATATATCCGTAAAAGCCGTACAATAGGTATAGCCGAATTGCAGCAGGAGATTCAAAGAATTTATCTGATGGTATTTTAACGACTCTTCAGGAAAAGCATTAAGCACAGACAATGTGCGGTTATTGAAGTCGAAAACAGTCTGGTTTTTTCAGATCCAGCCTCTTCTCCTTATTCGTATGAATATCTTTCCTTTTTGGGGCATGGTTAATATCCGTTTCGAATGGTTTTGGCAAGGGAAGCTCGATGGAAATCCCCTGCCATATAGCTGCTCTAAATTATGCCAGGTTCATAACCGGGGTGCTTTATCTTCATTAAAATGAAATACAGCGGTAAATTATCGCCTTTCCCCGAATTTACTTCTGATTTTTAACACATTTTGAAAATATTTGTGGTCATTTGATAAATGTTACGAAAAGGATCATAGTTTTACGATGCGAAGTGTACATCATGGAAAGGAGTAGTATTCGAGTCTAGAACTGAAATTTTTGTTGATTTAATATTTTTAGAAAATACAGGAATCAGGATTGCAGAAGATATAAATACAGACAACACAAAAACAGACAAGAAATGAAAAGAATTAAAGTAGTGTTTATGGCCCTAATTAGTGCTTTCCTTTTTTCAAGTTGTGGTTACAATACCATGGTTGAGAAGGATGAACAAGTTACTGCGGCCTGGGCACAGGTTGAAAACGTATACCAGCGTCGTGCCGATTTAATCCCAAACTTGGTGAACACCGTAAAAGGCTACGCAGCCCACGAGCAGGAAACTTTAACAGGGGTGATTGAGGCGCGTTCAAAAGCTACCTCGGTTAATATTGATCCAACAAATATGAATGCACAACAATTGCAGCAGTTTAACCAGGTACAGGATGGGTTGTCATCGGCACTAAGCCGTTTAATGGTAGTTGTTGAAAGGTATCCCGACTTAAAAGCCAATCAGAACTTTATGGATCTACAGGCACAGCTGGAAGGAACTGAAAATCGTATTGCAACTGAACGTAGAAAGTTTAATCAGACCACCCAAAATTACAATGCCTACATCAGAAAGTTTCCAAGAGTAATTTATGCCGGTTGGTTTGGTTTTGAAAAGAAAGCTTACTTCGAAGCCCAACAAGGTGCTGAGAAAGCTCCGGAAGTTCAGTTTTAAAATTTAAGTTATGGGTGTTCATAAATATTTTAATGAAGAAAATAAGTTGCAGATCAGTAATGCAATCCGGGTGGCCGAAACAAATACTTCGGGCGAAATTCGGGTACATATCGAGAATCATTGTAAAGGCAATGTTTTAGACAGGGCAGCTTATGTTTTCGAAAAACTGGAGATGCACAAAACCGAACTCAGAAATGGTGTACTTTTTTATCTCGCTGTGAAAGACCATAAGTTTGCCATACTTGGTGATGCTGGAATTAATGCCAGGGTTGCCGGTGATTTTTGGGAAAGCACAAAAGAAACTGTAATTGCCAAATTAAAAGAAGGTCTATACGCTGAAGGAATTTCAGAGGGGATAATAATGGCAGGTGAACAATTAAAAGAACATTTTCCGTACCAGGCAGATGACGTGAATGAACTTTCAGACGAGATTTCGTTCGGGAATTAGTATCGAATAAAAATTTCCGCTTTTTGCCCTGACTGGAGAGTTTTCGTGAGGGACAGCAGCGGATGCAGAGGAAGAAAAAATGAAAAAAATAATAATACTATTAGTCGCACTGCTTGGGTTTACTTCGATATTAAGGGCACAGATACCCGAGCGTCCAACACCTCAGCGTTTGGTAAACGATTTTGCTCATGTTCTTAATGAGGGCGAAGTAAATGAAATGGAAAACGCCTTGGTACAATTTGCCAAACAAACTTCAACTCAAATTGTAGTGCTTACTGTCGCTGACCTGGATGGTTACGACAAAGCTGACTATGCGCAACGAGTAGGTGAAAAATGGGGAGTCGGACAGAAGGATAAGGATAATGGACTGGTTGTTTTATTGAAACCCAAAACCGAGGATAGTAGAGGTGAAATATTTATTGCTACGGGTTATGGTTTAGAAGGTATTTTGCCCGATGCAGTGGTAAATAATGCAGTGGTCAGTAACGAAATGATGCCTCGTTTTAAACAGAACGATTATTATGGAGGTTTGGCTGCCGGATTAAATGTTATCATGGACATATCACGTGGCGAATATACTGCCGAGCAATACCAGGAAAAGGTAAGTGGCGGAGGCAGAGGCGCGGGAATTCCTTTTTTTATTTTACTTTTTGTACTGTTTTTCTCCTTGTTTGGCAGAAGCCGCAGACGCAGGTTTTATTCGCCGGGAAGTAGTTTGCCATTTTGGTTAGCCATGGGGATGATGTCGGGAAGTCACCGGTCTTCAGGCTCATTTGGCAATTTCTCTTCGGGAAGCGGAAGCTTCGGAGGCGGAGGTTTCGGCGGCTTTGGTGGCGGAAGTTTTGGAGGGGGAGGTGCTGGCGGAAGCTGGTAGGTCCTTGTTTAAAATCTAAAGTTATTTTGAGTTATATAACAATGTTCAGGTACTGTAGAACCGTTTCTTCTGAGAAGCGGTTTTTTCGTATGATCCCGATAGTACTTCAATAAACTGCCAAAGAAACCGGGGAAGGATTTTAATTTAAACTCATGTTAAATTATTCAATCCTCGGAATTGGCATAAAAAAAGCCGATCTGTCAATTGACGTACCGGCTTTTCAATGAAATATTTTTCAGCTTATTCAGCTACATCTTCTACAACGTTGATTTTTTCGTCAACCAGGATACGTCCGCAGTATTCGCAAACAATAATTTTTTTGCGGCTGGCGATGTCCAACTGGCGCTGGGGAGGAATTTTGTTAAAACAACCTCCGCAAGCATCGCGCTGAATAGTAACCACAGCCAATCCGTTTCGTGCATTTTTACGAATACGTTTAAAAGCCGTTAATAAACGGGATTCAATAAAAGTCTCAATTTTTTCTGATTTTGACTTTAATTTTTCCTCTTCAATTTTGGTCTCCTCCGTAATTTCTGCAAGTTCGTTTTTCTTTCTATCCAAATCTTCTTCGCGATCTGCTAATTGAGTTTTTGAACTGGATATGGTCTCTTTTTTTGCGGTCATTTCACCGGTGAATTCCTTAATTCTTTTTTCCGAGAGTTCAATTTCCAGGTTCTGGAATTCAATTTCTTTCGAAAGCGAATCGAATTCACGATTGTTACGAACGTTATTTTGTTGCTCGGTGTATTTTGCAATTAGCGCCTGCGAGTCTTTGATCGAAATTTTTTTGTTGTTAATTGCCGTGTCAAGATTTTTAATTTCATCGTCGAGGTTTATCAACCTTGTTTTTAAACCGGCGATATCATCTTCCAAATCCTGGACCTCCAAAGGAAGCTCACCCCTTAGGGTTTTTATTTTGTCAACCTCAGAAACCACGCTTTGCAATTCGTGTAATGCGCGCAATTTTTCTTCTACCGAAATGTCTTTGTCTTCTTGCCTTGAATATGGTGCATTCATGCTTGTAATATTTTTTTGTCTAACTAAAAATCAGAAGTAAAAAACCGGGTTGGTATTCACCTCTGATAAATGGACTGCAAATTTAGGGAAATTTTTCGTAAGTAACTCATAAAAAAGTTCTTTAGTGAATTGTTCACTCTCAAAATGTCCGATATCGGCAATCACGATTCTATTTTCTGCATCGAAAAACTGGTGATATTTAAAGTCGCCTGAAACAAAAAAGTCGGCTCCTGCAGCTATTGCCCTGTTTAACAGAAATGATCCGGCACCACCGCATACAGCTACTTTGTTAACCGTTTTGTTTTGTAATACCGTGTGTTTTATTATGCCCGTCTTAAATGTCGTTTTTAACTTTAGAAGAAATTGTTTTTCGTCGATTTCTTCACGAAGTGTTCCGATCATTCCCATGCCTATTTTATCGAATTTATTTTCGATTGGATATATATCGTAAGCCACTTCTTCGTATGGGTGGGAATTTAGCAATGCATGAATAACTTTATGCTGCAGGTATCCGGGAAAAACAGTTTCCATACGAATTTCTTTTTCGGTATGAATCTTTCCCTTTTCACCAGCAAAGGGATTGCTTTTTTCATTCCCTCGAAAAGTACCTTCCCCTTCCAGGTTATAACTGCACGAGTCGTAATTGCCAATGTTCCCTGCTCCGGCAATAAAAACAGCTTCACGTACTTTTTCAGCATAATTATGCGGAACAAATGTTACCAGTTTTTTTAACTGGCCTTCTGCTGCTTGCAGAATTTTGCAATTTTCCAAACCCAGTTTTTCACATATTTTACCATTGACACCGCCTTCAACACTATCGAGATTGGTATGTGCCGCATAAATGGCAATGTCGTTTTTAATGGCTTTTAATAGTGTACGTTCCACATAATTTTTCCCGGTAATCTTTTTTAAACCTGCAAAAACGATGGGGTGGTGGGCAACAATTAAACCTGCTTTTTTCTGTATCGCTTCTTCCACAACCTCTTCAGTAACATCGAGTGTTACCAAAACCGTTTCAGTTTCGGCATCAATATCGCCAACAATTAA
>JBFEWU010000531.1:0-2539 GCA_041546215.1 Draconibacterium sp.
ATTCAGATTGCTGGATGTCAGCATATTCACCTGCTGAATAGTTCTAATTGGTGCACGATTCGCTTTCCAAAAGTTTGTTTGGATCAGAAAGGTAAGTGTCACATATTTGAAAAATATCTGGTGAATCTACCTCAGAATATTTTTACTTTTGAAAATATTTTTGAAAGTTTGTAGCATAAAATTATACTTATTAGAAAGTTATGAAGAAGACCGTATTGTTTGCCTTAAGTTGTTTGCTTGTGTTTGGCGCTTTAGCTCAGGACATTAGCAAGGAAAAAGAGAAGAAAATGCAATGGTTTGAAGATGCTAAACTTGGAATTTTTATTCACTGGGGAATTTATTCGGTGAATGGAATCGATGAGAGTTGGTCGTTTTTTAACGATTACATCTCTCACGACGATTATATGAAACAGCTTGACGGCTTCACCGCAGAGAATTATGACGCTGAAGAATGGGCAAAACTGATTGCGGGAAGTGGGGCAAAATATTCGATTCTTACCACAAAACATCACGACGGTGTGGCCTTATGGGATACGAAATGCAGCGATTTGAATGTTGTTGATAAAACGCCCGCCGGTAAGGACCTGGTGGCGCCATTTGTCAAAGAACTTCGAAAAAACGATGTGAAAGTTGGATTGTACTATTCTTTGCTTGACTGGTCGCATCCCGATTATCCGAATAAAACACGGGAAATAAAGCGTTACACAGATGATCCGGTAAAATGGAATCGTTTTGTCGATTTTAACTTTTGCCAGCTGGAAGAACTTTCAAAGCAGTTTAAACCTGATTTATATTGGTTCGATGGCGATTGGGAGCAATCGGCTGAAAAGTGGAAAGCAAAGGAACTGGCCGAAAGTCTTCGGGGGTGGAATAAAAATGTAATTCTGAACAGCAGAATTCAGGGGTACGGTGATTACGCTACGCCAGAACAGGGATTGCCGATTACACGCCCCGATAACCGTTATTGGGAGTTGTGTATGACCATGAACGACAGTTGGGGATACCAGCATAACGACCATAATTACAAAACGCCCAACCAGGTAATTCGTATATTGGTGGATTGTATAAACAAAGGAGGAAATCTTTTGCTCGACATTGGTCCCAAGGCGGATGGATCAATTCCTGAGGAGCAGGAGAACATTTTAAAGGAGCTTGGTCGCTGGACAGGCAAGCATGCTGAAGCCATATATGGAACACGTGCAGGAATTCCCTTTGAGCATTATTACGGACCAACGTCGTTGAATAAAAAGGGCGACATTTTGTATTTGTATGTTCCGCATAAACCAAACGGACCGCTGGTTTTGAAAGGCATAAGGAATAAGATTAACCGAATGTGGGTAGTGGGAAATGGTACAAAACTAAACTGGGATGTTAAAATGAAACAATACTGGAGCGCAGTGCCCGGTATTGTATATATCGATGTTCCGGAAAAAGTATTGGACGAGCAGGTTACTGTAATTGCTGTTTTACTGGACGGAAAAGTTGATTTATACCGAGAGAAAGGCCAGGTAATTGAGAGCAATTAAACGAGCAGAATAAAATATCGCTAAACAATTTAAATATTGGTAACGGGCGGTTTGCTATTGAATTCTTAGTGTATCACCCTCTTTTTTTACGGTGTAACTTTTAAGATTACTGGTTGCCGGACCGTTGGTTACCGTGCCGGATGTTGTAAATTTAGAACCGTGACATGGACAGGGAACGTCACCTGTTGAATGATTGTAGACCACTTCGCAGCCTTGGTGTGTGCATGTTTTGGACAGGGCCATGTAGCTATCCTGGCCGGTTCGGAATACAATTAAATTACCGGAATATATATATCCCCCAACCGAAGCTAAATCAGCACTCGATGCTGCTTTTAAGTCGATAACAATCTCGTTCTGATTTGATCCAGGATCTGTAAAATCATCATCGTCGCTGGAGCAGGAGTTGAAAATAACCGGTGCAGTTAATAAAATACTGCCGCTCACTGCAAACTTTTTAATAAATTCTTTTCTTTCCATGTTGGTACTTTTTAGTGTTTACCTGCTAATCGAATAATGTTTGCAACCGGGCATTCAGCATGCCAGATTCTCGTGTGAAAAATGCAAACTATTTATTAAACGATTAAATGGGATTGAATGTTCAAAAGCTCTGATCTTCAGATAGGCATCAGGATGCCAGGAATATAATACCGGAGGTCTTCCGGCTATTGCCCGGGATCAGATCGGCATGATGATTTTGAAAAACAAAATCAAGGTTTCACAAATCTAAACATTTACTTTTTGAATGGAATTTGAGTGCAGGTACCAAATGTAGGCCGATACCGACTCAAAACCTGTTTCTCTTAGATGCCTGGCATATTCCAAAACCTGTCGGTTGTATTTTTCCGGATTTTGCTCTCCTGTTTTGTAGTCAACAACAATGGCTGTTTTGTCTGAATACATAACGCGGTCGGGGCGAAGTAATTTATTTGGCGATAGCAGATCGCGTTCGTTTAGAACCTTGTATGTGCCATTGAACCAGGATCGTGCCTCGGGAAGTTGAAGGTTAGTGTTTA
>JBFEWU010000094.1:0-13966 GCA_041546215.1 Draconibacterium sp.
AGTTTTCCATCGTTGCTGTCTTCGCGCATTACATGAAACTTTACCCAAATGCCATCATCACTGTTGTGTAAACCGAGTTTCGATTTCCTGCCTTCAAAATCCAGCAACCCCGTTCTTCTCTTGTTGTTTGAATCAGAAAAATGAACAAACAAAGTTCCAAGCATCCCTTCGGGGCAATTCATTTGCAATTGAATTTCATTTCCATGCCAAGCCGTAATATTTCCGTCTTTCCACACACCATCCGATTTTAGCTGATACGTAGTTTCCTTTGTAACTTTTACTTCATCAAGTTCCGCGCTCCAGGGAATATTTGATTTTTCTGTTTTTGCATTTGCGGCAGCATCAACATAAAGCAGGGCATTTTTAAACTCATCGGGGATATCGGCCTTTTGGGCTTTAGGGATTGCAGGGAGTAAATTTTTCAGCCACTGATAGTCAACCTTTTGTTTTGGTTCAAATTCAGCCGAATCCATATATTTCAGCAGGCTTGTTTTCAGTTGGCGCGCAACAGGTAATTTTTCGTCTAAATTAAAACCACAAACCAACAAAGAACCTGCACCAACTTTGACTTCAAAAATAGAGCCCACTTTGTTATTCCGGTGAAAATCGTCGACTGGCTGTGCAATGGGCTTGTAAGAATGAGGTAATTCATTCAGAATAAAACCTTTCGATTTGTCGCTTATGGTTTGCCATTGCCAATCGGAGTGAAATCCAGTTGGAAAATCGTTAAAGGCCGGATGATTATCTTTCAGCAAAGTGCCAATGCAGGTTTTTCCTTGTCCCGGAAAAAATGTTAGTGACCAGTATAAAGGGTAAAAATTGATATTTACCGAAGTCTCTTCAGTGCCCAGTTCGCTGGCCATTAAAAATACCTTGCCTCCCTTTTCCAAAACATTTTTGGCATTTTCATCGAATTCATCGACAAGTAAAATATCATCAACACGAAGCTTTTCTGTTTTTTCAGGATATACCCAAAAGTCCCATTCATTGCGGAATTCAGTCCCCTGTACTTCAATGGAAACCGTAAGTTTCTCTGCCTTTTCAATTCCATCGAGTTTGTAATTTATTGCTCCCAAATCAGTGAGCGTTCCCAAACCAAACCTTTTTTCGCCAAATGTTCCTTTTGTAAGCAGCTTCCCTTTTTCACGGGTAATTTTCCAATTACAGGTAGCTGTTAAAGGCTCTTTTCCATGATGCGAAATTTGCGCATTTGCCTCGAAAGTTTCGTTGTTTGTCCACACAAATTTTTCCATTCGCAAGAGTGGAACAGATGTGTTATAATGCTCCCTGAATTTTTCGGGTGTGGTAATCCCTTTGCTGTCCCAGTGTGCATCGAGCCAGCCAATAAGTGCTTCTCCCTGCCCCTGGTAATCCTGGATGCTTAACAGCTGAACGCCTGCACAACTTGCAGTCCTGAAAAACGATTCGGTTTCGTATTTATACATCAATTGATTTAGTGCGCCCGAAGCCCTTGCAAAATCAACGTCCTGGTCGGCTATCCCATTCTTTTCCGCCACCACTTTAAATTCCTCAAAATTTCGCGCTTTAAGCACCCCTTTGTATTTTTCAATCTCGGTCCATTTGGGATAAACCGGCCACTGCCCAATTTCGTGGGCAATAATCGGAATATTCATTTTTGCATAAGTCTCTTCAAAATCCCAGTTGGTATGCGGGCCATTTAATCCGCGGGTACGCCCAACATCAGGAATATAATGCGTGGCGCAGTAATCGTCCACTTCGGTAATTTTACGCGCTGTTGATACGGCGTATAATCTACGTGGGTCTTTCTTTTTCAAGTCTGCTACCCATGTTTTTATTATTTCGAAATCCGAATTCCCCAACTCGTTGCCTATACAAAACAGGGTAAACGAAGGATGATTGCCGTATTCTTCCACCACCCGATTCATTTCAGCAATAACAAATTTATCACGTTTAGCATCCAGTCCGAGTCCCTTAGGGTGTCCTTTGGTGTCCATTTCAGGCCTTCCGCGTTCAATCATGTTTGTGCTCATCCACCAGTCAATCCAAATAGATGCTTCGGCCTGCAAATAAATACCTATTCGGTTTGCAGCCTTAAATGCGGCTTCAGGAGGACACCATGAATGGAAGCGGGCATGGTTTAAACCATAGTCTTTGTAAATTCTGAAAATACGCTCCCAGTCTTCAAGCTTACATGAAGCATAACCGGTAAGAGGAAAGTGAACACAGTCGAGGTTGCCCCTTAAAAATACAGGATGGCCATTTATCAATACTTTTGTTCCATCATGACCTACCTGATAAAAACCAAACTCAGTTTCTGTTTCATCCGAGTATTTTCCCGATTTCAATTTTGATTTCAATAGATAAACATCAGGACTAAATTCACTCCATTTTTTTAGTTTGCCTTTTGCAGGAATGCCAAAACTCAGTTCATTTGTTTTTGCAGAAAGTTGAAAAGCTTCTTTACCAGACAATACTTTTTTGCCGGTCTTCAATTCAATTATCTCATACAACACCGTTGCCTCTGCACTTGTGTTTGATTTAATATTCGCTTTTATTGTCAGCTTATCTTTGTCTGTTTCCGGGTAAACTTCAAGGTTTTGAAAGCGAACCGGGTCGAAGGCTTTCATCTCCATTCTTCCAACAATTCCATTCCAGATACTTTGCGTGTACTCACCGTAAGCATGGCCTTTGTCGCCAATGTTATGAATCATTTCATTATCTACCTGAACGAGCAAATTGTGTTTCCCGGGACTCAGTTCTCCAACCCGGTGCACATGTGGCGTGCCTAAAGCATCTGCACGGCTTAATTCTTTACCATCGATAAAAATTTTGGACTCCCAAAGCACACGTTCAAGAAATAGTTCAATTTCCTTGTTTTCCCACTTCGCAGGAATTTCAATTTCCCTCGAATAGCTTGCTTTGCCCACATATTTATATTCTGGTGTAAGTATCCCAAAGTCGGAACCCGTGGTTTTAAAACCGTAACCTTTTTCGGCCAAAGATGCAGGTAAGTCAATACTTCCTTTAATTGTGCATTGTTCAGGATGTTTTTGCACCAATTCATTGTTTTCATCCAATTGCACCTGCCATTTGCCGGATAAATCAATGACACTTTGGGCTTGAACCATTTGTAAACCAATTAATACTAGTAGTGATAATAAGGTTATTATATTTCTCATTTTCTAAATCTCCTTAATTAATCTGAAATTCATGTTTTTCACCCGCTGTTAAAGAAATCTCCTTTTCAACGGTACCATACTTTACCTTTATTTTGTTGTCTTTATCTGAATAAATTTGAGCAGAAACCAATTCCCCGGCTACCCATTTAATATCAACCTCGAAACCTCCTCGCGCTTTCAATCCCTTCACTTCTCCCGATGGCCAATCTGTCGGCAGAGCAGGCAACAAGTGTATCATTCCGGCATGGCTTTGAATAAGCATTTCGGCAATGCCTGCTGTTGCCCCAAAATTTGCATCCATTTGAAATGGAGGATGCTGTCCAAACAGGTTAGGCGAAGTACTTTTTGATAAAACGGTATTTAAACTCTCTTTCGCCTTTTCCGCTTCGTGTAAACGTGCATATTGATTAATTAACCAGGCGGCACTCCATCCGGTGTGACCTCCGCCATTGGTAATACGTTGGTCTAAGGATTTTTTAGCTGCCATTGCCAGTTCGGGTGTTTGTTCCATATTAATTTGAGCCCCGGGATGTAAAGCGAATAAGTGTGAAATATGACGATGTCCGGGTTCAACTTCCGGAAATTCCTCTGCCCACTCCTGTAACCTGCCATCGGAACCAATTTTCGGGCCTGCCAGTTTATTTTTGGCATCCATAACTCTTTGCACAAACTCATTGTTGATACCTAACTCATTTGAAGCAAAGACATAATCGGAGAATAGTTGCCATATTACCTGCTGGTCGTGTGCCGGTCCCATACTAATCTGGCTGTGGCTACCATCGGGTGCAACAAAGGAATTCTCAGGCGAAACTGCGGGACCCGAAATGAGCTCCCCTGTTTTATTGTCTTTAACCAGCCAGTCTAAATAAAACTCAACCGAACCTTTTAGCACCGGAAGCATTTTCTGCAGAAAAGCTTTATCACCGGTGAACCGATAATGTTCCCCAATGTGTTGACAAATCCATGCTCCGGCACCTGTGTGCATTCCCCAGCTTGCTTTTTCGCCGGGAGAAGTATAGCCCCAAACATTTGTTATGGGATGAATAACCCAGCCATTTTTATGGTATTGTATAGCAGCCGTTTTTTTTCCCGGTTCAACCACCGATTCAATTAAATCGAACAATGGCAAATGAATCTCTGACAGGTTGGTAACTTCTGCCAGCCAATAATTCATTTCGATATTTACATCGGTATGGTAATCTCCATTCCACGGCGTTTGAATTTTATTCGCCCAAATACCCTGCAAATTTGCTGGCAATGTTCCCGGACGGGAAGATGAAATAAGCAAGTATCGACCGTACTGAAAAATAAGTTCAACCAAATGCGGATCCGATTGAGTCTCTTTAAAGTTCTGAACACGAACATCGGTTGGAATTTCAACAGTTTGCTCTGGCGTAATATCAAAGCTTGCACGCTGAAACCACGACTGATATTCCTTTTTATGATTGCCAAACAATTCATCGTACGTTTTTGCAACTGCTTTTTCAATATTTTGTTTTGTAATCTTTTCAAAATCCCGCCCTTTGTATTCAGGGTACTTTAGTACATAGTCGGTAGATGCCGACAGGTAAAGTATTACTTCATCGGCATTTTCAACGCTTAAAGATGATTTACCATAACTCACTTTTCCATTTTCGGCAACAGCTTGTAGTCGTGCCATATATTGCAGTCCGTCACCGCCTTTCCCATCGGAAAGGGCACCTGACATAATAAGCTGATTGTCTTCGGTGTAGCTTTTAAAACGTTCAGGACGGTTCATCGAACAGGTAAATGAAATTTGTCCCGGTTTATCGGCTGTAAATTTTGCAACCATCACCTGGTCTGGATTGCTCGTAAAAATCTCGCGTTGGAAATTTACACCATCCTGCGAATAGCTTACCCAAATTACAGCCTCTTCAAGGTTGAGTTCGCGATAATAGTTTTCATAATCAGTTTGTTTGCCGTTATCAATCCATAAATCACCTAAGGTCTGAAAACATCCGAAGGGAACTTTTACACCGTTTCCATTACCTGAGCCGGCACCTTTACATATTTGAGTTTTGTTAGTCAATTCGGTTGCTTCCTTGTACTTTCCATCAAAAAGCAACTCACGAATTTTTTCTTGATGAGCATAAGCATCAGGATTATCATTGTCTGAAACACTTCCTGACCACATACTTTCTTCATTCAACTGAATACGCTCTTTGTTTACATCGCCAAAAACCATTACCCCTAAAGAGCCGTTTCCAAGTGGCAGTGCTTTCAACCATTCGGCATCGTCTTTCCATCCATTGGGATTATCCGGAACAGATGCTTTGGCTGGCTGATTGTACCAAAGCTTCAGACTCGATTGTTCCGTTTTTTCTTCCCTTGCCTTGCATGATAATATCAACAGAACTACTACTGCTATTAAAAATGGTTTAGATGATTTCATATAAATTAAGTTTTTTGAATTCGCACAAACATTTTTCAGGAACTGGATAACTGAGTAAGTAGCTCCATGGCTACAATATGCATTTTATTCATCTCTAAAACTTCCTTCAAAAGATGGACACAAGTACTTGTATTTCCAAGTCCGTTTTCAGCCAAAGCAATCAGGAACTTTGCATCTGTATCATTACGCTTCTGAATGTCATCTTCAAAAACCAATAACAAAGGTAGTGAAGTTGCAAAATAATCGATTTGAACTCTTTCTTTGAGTTTCTCTTCTGCAAATTTTTTAATCTGAATGAATAGCTTTTCTGCTTCGCCGGTTTTTCCTAATTCTTGTAAAGATAGTGCTCTGTAATAAGTCATTTCGGAATATGCACTCACTGCCATATCAATAAAATCGCCTTCTTCATTTATGCTTGCCGTAAAACAGTTATGTGCTTCTTTTCCATTTTGCAAAGACTTGTATGCCATTCCTTTCCAGTAATTTATATGTGCAACCGCTTGCAAAGGATGGTATTTCTCGCCCAAATTATCAGGAGTTTCCATTGTTTTCCGGAAGAAATTCAGTGCCCTTTCAGCATCTCCGTTCAAAAGCGCCAACTGACCAAGTTTCAGGCAGGCATGGGTAAATTGTTTTAACACCTGTCCTTCGCCACCCTCCCAGGGATGAAATCTGCGGCTTTCTAATAAATCCAGAGCTTTTTGATATTGCCCGGTGAAATTATAAAGCGCTGCCAATTCAACACTGAAATCGTCGCGGGTAACAAGCAATTCTTTTATTGACTCAAGACTTTCCAAACGTTTTTCAGGATCATCGTTCAATTTTTTTCGAAGCTGATCAAATTCATAACGAATGCGAACGTCATTTGGCGATAGTTCAATTGCTTTCATAAAAGCTTGTCTTGCTTTTTCTCCATCACCACGTTTATTCCAATAGGCTATTCCCAGGTTACGGTGCAGTGTTCCATAGTTACAATTTGCGGCAGATGCTTTTTCCCAGGCGTTTATCGCATCTTCGTGTCGTTTTATGTTGAAATAATAATTGCCCAGGCCAAAAGCTGCAACGGTATTATTCTCTGCTTTTTGTAATGCCCATTCCAAAACCAGTTGCCCGGAAATTCTTGAAGGGAAAAAGTAGTCGGGATTAGTTCTTTCTGTATACTTTAAAATTTCAGATGAAATTGAAGTGTCTCCATTTAACTCATGCAGCCAGGCCAGGATAAATTGTGTCATTACCGACCTTCCCATTGGATTTGGAACGGCGCATTCTGCGATTTCATTTTTATGATGCAGCTGAATTAAATCAATTGCTTCATCGTAAAATCCAGCTTCGGCATAATCAAACGCAATGTCGATTGTGGTTTGTGCATCGTTTCTCGAGGATTGAAGAAAATCAGCATACGATCCGGTGAGATTTGCCTGTTCAAATTTTGCCCACTGGTCGAGTGGATCGGTTTTAAGTAATTCATCCAAAGTACTTTTTGCCGCCACTTTGTTTTTCTGCTTTTTCTGAATAACAGCTTTTAAAATATATGCTTTATTGTTTTGGCGGTTGGTATCCAGCGCCGCTTCAATGTGCTCCAATGCTGTTGTATAATCCAAACGCCTACAATCTATTAAGGCCAGCTGATAATACGCAGAGGCCCGCCATTCGAAATTCCAGGTTGCCTTATAAAACAAGGGGTAGGCTTCGGTTTTTTTGCCGGAATAAGAACAGGCTAATCCACAAAAGTAATGCGCCTCTCCCGATGCCGGGTTTGGATGGTATCCGGTTATTATCTCAATCGCTGTTTTGAATTTTTTTTCAGCTGCTGCAAATTTGCCATTTTTAAGCTCCACCTTCCCTAAGGAAATCCACGATTTATAGCTTTTCGGATCACGTTTTATGGCCTCTTTCCAATACTGTTGGGGGTAGCGGGTAGGATGGCGGTACAATTCCAGATGTTCGCCAATCAATTCCAATTCGTTGGCACTTTCAATATCGTGCGGCTGTCTGGGCTCAACCGCTACTTTCCTGTTTCGCCGGGTTTTTATTTCACGGTGATGGTAGGCAATCAATTCTTTGCCGTGCGTGTCAACTACGATCAACGAAATGGCATTTCCCTGTCCGGCTTCAATTGAAACGGTATTCTCTTTCCATGGACTTTCGGGTGATACCGTTTTGTTTTCGAATATTTTATGCTTATTTCCAATTTTCAATATGATTTGAAGGTTTTGAAATTTCCGGCTACTTGCCACCCCCAGGTCGAGCTTGTTCCCCTGTTGAATTTCCAATCGAATGGCCAACTCTTTGTTCGCATTTTGCACCGGACCCAGATTTTTATAGCTCCACCAAAACTGCGAAAAGGTTTTTGTTTCATAGGGAAGCAAGTATGTGAAATCGGGTTGATTATCGGTGTAAACTCCGGCCATTAGTTCAAAATACGGGCCTCCTTCATCGCTTAACTCCCTGTCCCAGGCTCTGCCAAATTCATCGTCTCCCCAAGTCCATTGCTTTTTCCCTGGCGAAATGTGCCGGTTTGCAACATGAATAAAACCACCATTTGATTTAAAATCGTAACCGCCAAAGAAATCATACTTTGTATCGCAAACCATATAACTGGTTGGCACCGGAATATTGGAATATTTACGTAAATCGTTTTTCCCTTGCCGCAGGTGATACGGAATTCCGTAGTAATTATTTTCCGCATTCGGGAAACTGCTCATGGCACGCACTGCATGGTCGGCAACATAATGCACATCCGGCGGGAAAAAACTTTCATAATCGTCATGAACCTGCACGGCTACATTTGCCCACCATAAAAAAGTCTGGATTAAAGGTGTGCGGTTAAACAATCGACCCCGCAATTCGATTAACGCACTGTTTGGGCGAATCCGAATTCCATGCATTCCTTTTAAACGATACATCGGATCGTATTCCGACATCCAGATTGTTTTCGCGCCATCGGCTTCCTCTTCGATATATGTATCGGTGGGTAAAAAAGTTCCGGGGCGGTGGTGTTGTGGCCAGTTAAATTCCACCCCTCCGCTAATCCACGGGCCGGCTAATCCAACCAGCGCCGGTTTAATTACTTTTTGCTGGTAAAAGAAATTGTAATCGTTATTGGTTTTATCCTGTGCTTCAAAAATTCTTCCTCCTATTTCGGGCAACATTACCAGCTTTACAAATTCATTTTCCAGAATTGCTGCGTCATAATTTTTATCTGCCTTATTATCGTAAACCTTATCGATAAAGGGCACCGGATAAACTTTACCCGATGAGCCCTGGTATACCCGCTTCTCAAAAAACACCGGATTAATCTCCGACTTTCCTAACTCGTACGTGGGGATTGTTAATTTTTCTTTGTACGCTTTTACTTTCTTTTCCATATCATTCCCTTCAACAACTTACCGTGGGTAACACCTTGTTCTCAAACTTCTACCCGAATTATCGGATTATTTCCTCTGCCATAATTTGGTAACAGGAGCAAACAGAACTGCCTCATGAATGAGATTATCTTTCAACAACCAACTCCTTCTCCAGCTCTTCCAACGACTTTCCTTTTGTTTCGGGCAACTTTTTCCTGATGAAAATAAGACCTGCAAAACATATTATTCCATATGTCCAGAAAGTACCTGAAGCACCCAGAAAATTATTCAGAAGAGGGAAAGTATACGTCAATACGAATGAAGCAGTCCATAATGAAAATGTGGCTACCGCCATTGCAGCACCCCTGATTTTATTTGGGAAAATCTCTGAAAGCACAACCCAGGTTACAGGAGCTAAGGACATGGCATAACAGGCAATGGCCAAAAGCACAAGCAATAATAAAGGCCAACCACTGACCTGGAAATAATACAAGCCTCCCATCACAGCATAAATACCGGCAAGTCCGCCGGCACCCAATACCATTAAAGCCCTGCGGCCAAGTTTATCGACTGTGTACATGGCCACAAAAGTGAAAATCAGATTCACACCTCCTGTAATAACAATGTTGAATAATATATCTGAAACACCATATCCGGCAGCAGCAAATACTTCCTGTGCATAATTAAAAATGACATTAATTCCGCACCATTGCTGAAAAGCTGCAAGGACAATCCCAATAATCAGCACCCCTCTTAATTTTGGCTCAAAAAGATGTTTGAAATTTACCTTTCCGGTTTCATTTTTTAACGTCTCTTTAATTTCCGAATAAGCATGTTGAGCATATTTTTCACCTCCTATCTTACCAAGAGTTTTAAGCACTTTTTGCTCATTCCCATTTTTGGCCAGCCAACGTGGACTTTCAGGAACAAAAAACATAAGTATAAAAAACAAACCCGCCGGTACATTTTCGGCCCAGAACATCCAGCGCCAACCATGTTGTCCATTCCAGGAATTAAGTATTTCAACATCCGATGCATCAACGGCAACCGACTCTGCAATTTGCAAATTCACCAACTGAGCCAGCAATATTCCAATAACTATTGTCAACTGATTTAATGATACAAAGCGCCCACGCATTGCTCCGGGTGCTACTTCGGCAATGTACATAGGCGATAAATTTGACGCTAAACCAATTGCTATTCCCCCAAGTATTCGATAAAATACAAAGACATTAAATACATTGGCTGCTCCGGTACCAACCGCAGAAAAGATAAATAATGCGGCCGACAGAATTAGCAGGCGCTTTCGACCATAACGATCACTCAATATTCCAGACAGCGTGGCACCCAGCAAACAGCCCACCAAGGCACAACTCATTGCCCATCCCTGCACTGCGGGCGAAGAGGCTATATTAAAAAACTGCTCGTAAAATGGTTTAGCACCACCAATTACCACCCAGTCGTAACCAAATAGTAAACCTCCCAGTGCCGAAACCATTGAAATGGAAAAAATGTATTTTGTGTTTAACTTTTTCATCGTGTACTAAGTTCTGTTTTTAGTAAAGCAAAGAAAAGCAAGTGCCCACAGAAATAAAATGGAGTGATTTGCGATACCAATGGATTATCTTACTATTTTAATGGAAATTTTAAAAATGAAGAAACAAGAAGGTTTTAAAGATCAGCGCTCCATAATAATCCCGGAACTGATTGTGAATGAGTTTAAAGAGAATATTATCAGTAAACAGCTGTACCTAACAGATATAGGATTTTATCCGAACGCGAAATTTCACCAAAGAACGAGAAATAAGGGTTGTGGTCAATACATCCTGATTTATTGCATTAAAGGAGAAGGCTGGTTTTCTGTGGATGGAGAAAAAACAACGATTAGTGAAAATCAATTTTTTATTATTCCGCCAAAGACACCACATGCATACGGCAGCCGTAACGAAAATTCGTGGAGTATCTATTGGATACACTTTTCCGGAGAAATGGCACCACACTTCTACGATCCTGCAAAAAAAACAAAAACCATTTCACCATCAAAAATTGCACGAATTGATGAGCGCATACAGTTATTTGAAGAAATAATGCAAAATCTGGAGATGGGCTACAGCAACGAAAACATGGAATACATAAATATTTGCTTATTGCACTTTTTAGCCTCATTCAAATACATTAATCAGTTCAGGCAAATCAGAAGGGTTCGGGAAAGGGATGTTATCGAGAATATAATATTCTTTATGCGCGAGAATTTGCATATAAAGCTTAATTTACAAGACATTGCAAATGAGTCCATGTTGTCAGTCTCTCATTTTTCTTTATTATTCAGGAAAAAGACAGGAAGAGCCCCAATGGAGTATCTTATTTATTTACGTACACAAAAAGCTTGTCAGCTATTGGACCATTCAGAGTTACAGGTTAAAGAGATTTCCAGAAAAGTTGGATTTGAAGATCCCTATTATTTTTCACGCATATTCAAAAAAGTGATGGGCACTTCTCCCCAAAATTACAGGGGTCTTTTAAAAGGATAAGAATTAAAAGTTCATAATTGTTTTGTTAGAATAAAAAGTTGTAATCGTTTAGCTACGTATAACTAAAGTTACCTTCTCGTCTGCATTGGCCCACCCCCAAATTCGTACCATGGTATTTTGTTGCAAAACCATATCTGATGATATAATTGAGAGAAGACGGATTGCTGAGAATAAATTACTTACGGCAAATATTATCAATAATATAATGAAGATATATTTTCTTCATCGGGGTGATTTCTATTTTTGTCTTTAAAACAAGCTAAACTCTGCAACAACAGCTTCCTGCTGTTTTCGTGTAGCGTTGTTAATTTCAAACTTCACTTCTTTGGTACTTACCGGATTTTCAAAATAAATTTTCCTTTCAATTGGATTGTTGTCAATATTTCCAAACTTGCCTGACTTTACAAGCTCCCAAACACCTTTGTTATTTTTCATATAAAAAGTATATGCTTCAATCCTGCCCTTAACATCAGGAGCACCCTCCGGAGGCAAATAGCCGAACCCGGAAAGTTTGGTTTGCTCCGGCAATTTAATTGTGAATGCGTTGTCAGATTTCTTTTTCAAATTGAATTTGACAAGTGTTGATGGATCATTGTCTGCAATCCAATGGCTGTTGTCGCCTCCTTTTATTATCCATTTTTTTGAATCGATACCGATAACTTTTGTGCTCTCCATGTTCCATTCCATTTGCTCATCATGGATAACAACTGCCCTGACTTTGCCACCTGCCGGCAATTTAAAGGGTTTTTGATAAACTTCGGCCTGTTCTCGCCACGGACTGCTGCCATCTGTTGTATAATATACAGTCATTCCTTTTCCATCAATCACAATATTACCCTCTTTATTTTTTGAAATTTCCGGACCTGGTTTTAGTTCCGGTGCATGGTATAATTCAAGTGTTGACAAAGAAGGATTATTTCTGCTATCTGTTATTTTGATCCTCAAGCGATCTGTTGTCGTAGATGGTACCCGGAGTAAACGCCTCAAACCAATGGTTGTTCCTTTTCCAATAGTTTTCCATTCGGAGTCTATCCAAGCATCCACTTCGAAAGATTCTACACGCTGACCAAAATCAGCAATATTTTCCTGAAGTTTTACGACATTGAACGTTTGCTCGCCATATAGTTCAACCACTATTTCTCCGGTGATTTCCTGCTCCGGTGCCAGCCAGCACGTTCTCAGGTCATTGTCGAAAAGGTAATTGGAGGCATACCCACCATTTTTCACATGGTTTGACTTTGCCACTGCTCCGTTGGCAAAATTTCTTTTATACATACTTTTCAGGTATTCTCCGAATGTGGACAAGAGAACCACATCCTCATCGGGTATCAATCCACGGTTATCGGGCGACAGATTAACCAGTAGGTTGCTGTTTTGTCCTACGGTTTCGAAGTAGGATCGTACCATATAATCCAGGGTTCTTGTTTTCTGGTCGGCTTTCCAGAACCAACCGTGCCGCACGGGCAGTCCACCACGCGCCGGATACCAGGCAAGTTGCTTTGCTCCTTTGAGTTGTTCTATTTGACCCAGATTCCTCGCCATTAAAGGAACCCCGGAGTGGAATCCCGCAAAATCGGCTTCCGGCAGCTGTATTCCCTGAACGCTCCATTCGGTAAACCTTCCACGGCCACCTTCATTTCCTACCCAGCGAATATCGGGTCCGGCACCTGAGATTAATGCCTGCGGTTGCAGCGTCCTTATGGTGCTGTATATTCGCGGCCAGTCGAAGTCCATTTTTTTACCACTTGTTTTTTCGTCAATGCCGGCACCATCGAACCACACAAGGTCGATATTGCCATAATTGGTGAGCAGCTCCCTTAGCTCATTGACCATCAAATCGTTGTATTCCGGTTCGCCATAGGGCTCCTGCATATCCCAGGGAGAATAATAGATACACGTTCGTATGCCTTCTTTGCGGCAAGCATCCATAAATTCCCTTACCACATTACCTTTGCCATTTTTCCAGGGTGTATTTTTTACTGAGCGTTCGCGAAAGCTACTCGGCCACAAACAAAAGCCATCGTGGTGTTTACAAACAAGTATAATCGATTGAATACCGGCACTTTTAAAAGCAGAAATCCATTGTTCGGCATCAAGCTGCTCCGGATTAAATGCAGAAAGATCCTCTTTTCCCGTTCCCCATTCTCTGCCATAAAAAGTATTCAGATTAAAATGAATAAATCCGAGCATTCCGTATTTCTGCCACCGTAACTGGCGTGCCGATGGGCGAACTGTAGAAGCAAGTTCTTTAATATCTTTCGGTGATGCATCTTCCGGTACAATTACTGATGTGCCATCGTAAAATGAATGTTTGAGATGCGAAATATTTCCATCCTGAGCCTTCCCCACAAATGAGAAAAGAATGGTTAAAACAAATAATAGAAGCTTTCTGTCCATATGTACATTCATTTCATCTGAATATCTTTAATTTAAGTAACTATAAATCTGTTTATTATACATACTGGTATTTTGATCTTTTTCCATTGGCCCGATGGAACTCGCAAATCCGTCAGC
>JBFEWU010000481.1:0-3229 GCA_041546215.1 Draconibacterium sp.
AGTTTACAAACATCAATTCGAACCACGAAGCAAATTTCACAAAACCCGGAATAATTCCATACATAATTGAAGCCAGTAAAACAATGGAAACAACCAGGGCCCTTATAATTCCCTTACGCGAAACTTCATATTTTCTGAAATAATACACAAATACAATTGCCGGTATTGCCAGCAAGTTCAGCAGGTGAACACCCACTGAAAGTCCCATTATATAAGCTATAAAAACCAGCCAGCGATTGGCATAAGGTTCATCGGCAACATCTTCCCATTTTAAAATGGCCCAGAAAACCAGGGCCGTTAATAGGGATGAACTGGCATAAACTTCGCCTTCAACAGCCGAGAACCAAAAGGTATCGGAGAAAGTATACGCCAGGGCTCCTACTAAACCGGCAGCAACAATACTTATGGTTTGTCCTGTGGAAACCTCATTCGTATCACTTACCAGTTTTTTTGCAAGGTGAGTAATGGTCCAGAACAAGAACAAAATGGTTCCGGCACTGGCAAGAGCCGAGAGTACGTTAATCATTTTTGCAGCACCTTCAGGTCCGGCGAAGAGGGTGAAAAATCGGCCAATAATCATAAAAATAGGTGCACCGGGAGGATGGCCAACCTCAAACTTATAAGCGGTTGTAATAAACTCGCCACAATCCCAAAAACTTACAGTGGGTTCAATGGTTAACAGATAAACAAGGGCTGCCACTAAAAAACTTAACCAGCCAAAAGCGTTATTAAACAGTTTGTATTGCTTCATTTTAAAAAGGTTTCAGAATGCTGAAATTTTTGCAAAATAATTAATAGCTGCGAAGATAAGTGTTTTGCCGAAAATAGCTGTGTTTGTAGACTAATTTAAAGTTTATTAAATCCCGGGCATCCAGAGTTCATTATAAATTCTCAAGCTCAGAAAGCCGGAGACCGAGGAAAGATTTTACATCCTGATCAGCTCAGCACTATTCCCGAAACCATACGTCCCGTTTCAAGGCCATCGCGGCGGGCTGAGTAGTATTTTTGGCAATTGCCGAAGGAACATTCCCCCAGGATTTCGATATTTCCCTTATTTAAACCACTTTCAAGTAAAAGCTGACGATTGGCTTCCCAAAGATTAAAATGAAATTTACCCGAAGTGTTTTTCCGAAGCGTTTGTTCAGCATTGGGGATCGATATCCGGGCGGCTTTAGCCACTTCTTCACCTACTTCATAAATATCAGCGCCAATTGACGGACCCACAGCCGCCAATATGTTTTTTGCCTGACAATGATAGTTTGTCTTCATTTTCTGCACAGCAACTTTTACAATTTTGCCCACAGTTCCACGCCAGCCTGCATGAATCGCAGCAATAACTTTTTCTTCCGGATCGAAAAGCAGGATGGGAACACAATCGGCCGTTTGTACGCAAATACACAATCCGGGAGTACTTGTCACCAAAGCGTCGGTTTCGCTGATCGGGTCCCCGTTATGTTCTGTTAATTCGCGCACACAACTGGAGTGCGTTTGACCTGGAAACACCAGTTTCTCAGGATTTAACTCCAGCACTTCAGCAAGCTTTAGTTGGTTTACCCTATGGTTCGAAAATCGAACATGCTCAATTTCAAGCGTTAGCCGGGTAGTGGTAAATGCAAACAGGTTTTTATGCGATTTAAAAATGGGATAAGTGACTATTCTTTGATCATCATTCATCTCGGAGCAAATCATTTAATTCATTTTTGTTGAGTAGCGTCACTGTTTTTTTTTCAATTTTAATGAGTTTAGCCTGTTGCATTTCAGAAAGAACCCGTGCAAGTGAAGGTCGTGTAACACCAAACATATCTGCCAATTGTTGTTGTGTATTTTTCAGCTCAAAAGAATGAAATTTATCGTCGGCCTTTTGCAAAAGGAAATGAGCTACTTTTTCTTTAATGGTTTTAAAACTTAAAAACTGAAGTTTTTGTGAAAGAAACTGGGCACGTGTTGAGATACTGTCCAGATAATTTTGTAGCAAACGCGTATTCATTTGTAATAATTTCAAAAACTCGCTTACCGGAATAGCTAACAACTCCGCCTTTTTATTGGCAGTTACCGTTACCGGGAAACGATTGTCCTTGCCGAACAAAAACGCCGCAGCCAATGGCCTGGGTGCCTCAATGTCTTCTATTTTTATGGTTTTCCCCGAATAATCTATCATTTCGCCGCGTACACTGCCCGATACAACAATAAGTAAATTTTTAACTTCATCGTCGGCATGCACAACCACATCATCTTTTTCAAATTTTTTAACCTGGTAATGAATCTTTGACAGCAAAATTTTATTTTCTTCTTCCGGAATACCTTTAAATACCGGACACATGCATAAAAGTGAATAATTTATCATTTTGTAACAATTGATACATTTCATGAAACACGACAACCGTACTTTTGTTGCGTAAATCAGTTTAAAAAACAGTTTACAAAAACAATAACAAAGAACAAAAAAATTTATAGATATGTTACGCGAAATTGTAAAAATAGACGAAGAATTATGTGACGGATGTGGAGACTGCGTACCAACTTGCCACGAAGGTGCTTTACAAATTATTGAAGGTAAAGCCCGCTTGGTTAGTGAATTAATGTGTGATGGTCTGGGAGCCTGCCTGGGACATTGCCCGCAAGGAGCCATTACTATCGAGAAACGTGAAGCCGATGCATATGATGAGATTGTAACAATTTCGCAAATGGTAAAACAGGGAAAAGCAACCATGTTTGCGCATTTGAAACATTTGCAGGACCATAACGAAACAGCCTACCTGCAGGAAGCGCTGGGTTTTATTAAAGCAAACCGTGAATCCATGCCCTTCGAGATTAGCGAAGTACATGAATTATTACATGGCGATCCGAAGGAAGAAGTTCAGGGTTCAGGAGGATGTGCAACAGGTGGATGTCCGGGATCGGCACCCGTAGCTTTTGATGCAGGAGGACTAAAAATGGCTACCCCTGCCACGGGGGTAATTGAAGCACCCTCGCAAATTTCACAATGGCCCGTACAAATGCACTTGATTAATCCGGCTGCCTCGTATTTTTATGGAACCGATTTATTGGTCGCAGCAGACTGTGCAGGCTTTGCCCACGGAAATTTCCATAACGATTTTATAAAGGGACGTAAAATGGTAATTGCTTGTCCGAAACTCGACCAGGGACAAGACATTTACGTACAGAAATTGATAAGTTTAATCGACGACTCAAAAGTAAATACAATAACCATAGCAATTATGGAAGTACC
>JBFEWU010000102.1:0-13170 GCA_041546215.1 Draconibacterium sp.
GCTGCTAATATCGCTCCCCACACGTTGGGTTGGTGAATTCGGATCGTATATCCCATGCTCCTTTTCCAGTTTCTCCAGCTCTTTTAACTTCATGTCGAAATCAAAATCACTGATTTCAGGCCTGGCCAAAACGTAGTATTTATAATTGTGCTCGGCAAGTTCGTATTGCAATTCCCTTATTTTTATTTGCGCTTCTTCTGTGTTCATTTTTAATTTGTAAAGTCCAATTTTTTTTATTTCAGCGGATGTACGACTGAATATTTTTTTAGGCGAAACAAATTTACCTTCGCATATTTTCAATTCTTCCCGTTTTTCGTCGACGTAACAGCTGAAAACAAGTGTAAAAGTCTAAAAATAGCTAAAGATTTTCTATCTGTTTAAACAATTTAAGGGCGAAATATCTTTTAGTTTTAAACAATATTATTTCGTTATGGCCTTTACATTAGAAGTTGGCGCGCAAGCCATTGATTTTAACCTTCCTGCAACCGATGGAAAAAATTATACGCTGGAAAATTTTAACAGAGTCAAATATCTTGTTCTTTTTTTTACGTGTAATCATTGTCCGTACGTAATCAACAGCGATGAAATAACCCGTAAAACTGCTGAAACATTTAAGGGGATGGGTGTGGAATTTGTTGCCATAAATTCCAACAGTAAAAATACGTATTCCGAAGATGATTTTGAAGGTATGGTTAAGCGGATGAAAGAGCACAAATTTCCGTGGAAATATTTATACGATGAAAGTCAGGAAGTTGCCCTGGCATATGGTGCGCTCCGAACACCGCACTTTTTTGTTTTCGACGATAAACGCCGGCTGGTTTATACCGGACGTGCCATGGATAATCCACGGGATCCATTGAAAATGACTGTAAATGATTTGGATCGGACTTTGGAGGAATTAACCAGTGGGAATGAAATATCGGTTGCTGTAACAAATCCAATTGGATGCAATGTAAAATGGGATGGGAAAGACCCCAAGTGGATGCCGCCGGATGCCTGTGATTTGGTTTGGTAACTCTGAATAAGCTTAGTCGGCCAAGGATTCTGTTCCAGGTACACAACAGTCATAACCCGATTGCAGGGTGATGTGTGCGATGCCGAAAGTATGGTGAAGCAGCTCTTCCACATCAGCCTTAACTGCCATCATTTCATCCATTTTAAGGTTTTTTTTGAGGTTGATATGGGCTTCCAAATGAATTTGGGTGTCGTTGAGTTTCCATACATGTATGTGGTGCATATTGTCGATTTCAACATGTTCTTCAACCGCCATGCGAATCTCATTTATATCAATATCTTTGGGAGTTGACTGCATTAAAATATCAACCGTTTCTACCACAATACTCCAGGTGTGGTAAATAATGTAGGCTCCCACAAAAACGGTAATGAGAGGATCGAGCCAGTAAACCTCAAATTGCCAGATGGCAATACCACCCACTATAACAGCAAGCGAAGAAAAAGTATCTCCGAGCAGGTGCAAATAAGCAGCCCTGACATTAAGGTTTTCATGCTTGCCTTTATGGAGTACGAGAACCGAAACCAGGTTGGCTGCAAGTCCAAAACCGGCTACAATAAACATGATCTTTCCTTTAATGGGCTGTGGATCGAGAATACGTTCGTAAGCTTCGAAAAATAAATACAGACAAATGCCAATTAGCAGGACTGCATTAAAAAGCGCGGCTAAAATTTCGACACGTTTGTAACCATAAGTATTTTTAATATCCGGTTTTTTGCTGCTTCTTTTGCCTGCCAGGAATGCAATGAAAATTGCCGAAGAATCACCCAGATTATGCAAGGCATCGGAAAGTAACGAAAGGCTGTTGGATACAATTCCGCCAATGACCTGAATGATGGTAATGGAGATATTTAAAAGGGTTACCCAAAGCAGTTTATTGCCATTAACCATGGAGCTTTGGTGCTGCGAATGTTTGTGATGATGATTTGCCATGCGCCTGCTTGATTTAAAAAAAACAATATAGATGTTTCCTAGAAGAAAGGGAATACTCGCAAAATTGTTCGAATTACGTTTCAAAAAAAAATTGTTCAATCATCCAATAATGGGACAAAAGCTGAAATTTAATTGATATCGTCTTTTTTAGTTTCTATTTATTTTTTGCCTAAATTTGATCATTAGAATTAAACCTAAAATCGAAAAAAATGAGAACTACCAGAATGTTATTCGCTATCCTGTTTATGCTTTTCGTTACCGTTTCCCATGCCCAAGAGTCCAAAGAAGATTTTTATGGAATGTGGACTCTTGAAATTGAAGGAGGTTCAGTGGGGTGGTTGGGTGTAAATGACGACCAGGGATTTTTAGATGCAGAATTGCTTTGGAAAGGTGGAAGTGTTACACCGGTTTCGCATGTGTTTTTTGTGGATGATAATACGCTTGTGGTAACCCGCACAAACGAACGGAGAAAGAGCGAGAATCGTAAACATGTTATCACGCAGTCGTACCGGTTTAAAAGAGAGGGTGATAAACTGGAAGGAATATTTTTTTCGCCTTCTGGTGACGGAATGAGCGTAAATAAGGAAAAATTTATAGGCTGGAAACTTCCCGATGTGGGAGATGCTCCTGATTTGAGCAATGCGAAATATGGAAAACCAGTGGAGCTTTTTAATGGTAAAAACCTGGATGGCTGGAAACTTTTGGAAGAAAACAAAACCAATGGATTTAAAGTGATCGATGGTGCTATGGTAAACGACCCGGTGCGCGTTGAAGGTAAAAGGCTGAGATATGGAAATATAAGAACAGTAGATGAATTTGAGGATTTTAAACTTTCATTGGAAGTGAATGTTCCGGAGCATAGCAACAGCGGAGTTTATTTGCGGGGTATGTACGAAATCCAGGTATTTGATTCCTATGGGAAAGAACTGGATTCGCATAATATGGGCGGATTGTACAGCCGGATTGCACCCACGCAGGCTGCCGAAAAACCGGCAGGTGAATGGCAAACCATGGAAATAATTCTCTGTAAACGACATGTAACCGTGGTTTTGAACGGAAAAAAAATAATTGATAATCAACCTGCCTACGGGCCAACAGGAGGTGCTATTATCGCCGATGTCTTTAAGCCGGGGCCAATTTATCTGCAAGGTGATCACGGTAAAGTCTCGTACCGTAACATGGTTTTAACTCCCATATTATGACGGTAATGGAAACAAGATGCCACAAAAACTTAAAGATATGAGTGAACAGGCACGATTGGCCTTGTGAATGGCTTTAATCCGTAAAAATTGCCTGGTTATACAGGACAGAGCAGTACAGTTTAGAACCAGCGGCCCCATATTTTTAACCATTACAAAATTTAAACTTTATGACTTTATATAAGCTTACAGGATTTCTCATTCTTGTATTTACACTGAGTTGCAATCAGCCTAAGGAAAAGAATACAACATCAAAGCCCAACATTGTTTTTATTCTTGCCGATGATTTAGGTTACGGCGATGTATCGTGCTACAACGAAAATTCAAAAATAAAAACACCTTTTATCGATGAACTGGCGAACAAGGGAGTAATGTTTACCGATGCGCATACCAGTTCGGCAGTGTGTACACCCACCCGTTATGGAATCCTAACGGGAAGATATAACTGGCGTTCAACACTTAAGAGTGGGGTATTAAGTGGGTTTAGCAAAGCTTTGATCAAACCAGACAGGACTACAATAGGTGCTTTTTTACAGGCAAACGGGTATAAAACAGCCTATATTGGCAAGTGGCATCTGGGCTGGGATTGGGCAATAAAAGAAGAAGATGAGAAAAGCCGTGATAATTTGGATTCAAAACCTGATGTTGACTTCTCGAAAGCTGTTAAGAATGGACCAAAAACAAGGGGATTTGATTATAGTTTTGGTTTTTGTGGATCGCTTGATATGGCTCCTTATGTGTGGGTGGAAAACGACATGCCGACCATGGTCCCCACAAGAACTACAGTTGACAAAGGGAAACAAACCTGGTGGCGAGAAGGACTGACCTCGGATGATTTCTCACACCAAGAGGTACTCCCTGATGTAACCAGGAAGACAGTTGAGTTCATAAATGAGAATGCGAATAAGGAGCAGCCATTTTTTGTTTATATGCCGCTACCTGCGCCACATACACCCATTCTCCCAGGCGAAGAATTTAAAGGGAAAAGTGGTTTGGATAATGCATATGGCGATTTTGTAATTATGGTTGACTGGGTGGTTGGAGAAGTGAAAAAAGCCCTTGATGAGCAGGGAATTGCTGAAAATACGATTCTAATATTCACCAGTGATAATGGTTGTTCTCCTCAAGCTGATTTTGCACAACTGGAAACAAAAGGCCACGATCCGAGTTACGTTTTTCGCGGGCATAAAGCCGATATTTTTGAAGGTGGACATCGGGTGCCATATGTGGTAAGCTGGCCTGAAAAAGTGAAGCCGGGGAAATCGGATAAATTGTTGTGTACTACCGACCTTTTTGCCACTGTTGCCGATATTATCGGAGCAGACTTTCCAGATAACATAGCGGAAGACAGTTATAGCTTTCTTTCGGCTTTAGATCTGAAATCGGTCGCCGAACCGCGCAAAAGTATAGTACATCATTCCATTAACGGATCTTTTGCATATCGCAAAGGAGATTATAAGGCAATTTTTTGTCCGGGATCGGGAGGATGGAGTGCTCCTCGTCCAAATTCAAAAGGCAGCGAAGAACTAGCGCCGGTTCAGCTCTATAATCTGAAAGATGATATTGCTGAGGGAAAAAATCTTCAGGATAAGATGCCTGAATTGGTAGAGCAGTATCGGTCTGAACTTGCAAAAATTGTTAAAGACGGACGTAGTACAGAGGGAGTGCCACAAGAAAATGACGGACCGGAAACCTGGCCCCAGTTAAAATGGATGAATGACTGATCCTTTTGTGGTTATATTCGTAAAATAACAGGTAATTGGTATACTAAGGAAAGGGCAGGATGAATTCTTGTCCTTTTTTATGAAATTATTTAAACGATAAAGGTACTCAGTTTGTATATTTGCCATCCTCATGAAAGTTTGTATTGCAGAGAAACCAAGTGTTGCCAAAGAAATCGCCAATGTTATTGGGGCAAACTCGCGTAAGGATGGTTATTACGAAGGAAACGGCTACCAGGTGACCTGGACATTCGGGCACTTTTGTACGCTGTGGTCGCCCGAAGATTACAAGCCAGGCTGGAAACGCTGGGACTTAGCAGCTTTGCCCATGTTACCAGAACGCTTTGAAACGAAAGTGATGACAGGGGACAATGGGGTGAAAAAACAATTTAATGTGATAAAAGGCCTGTTCGATAAGGCTACGCTGGTAATAAACTGTGGCGATGCCGGTCAGGAGGGAGAGTTGATTCAGCGCTGGGTGATAAAGGAGGCCGGCTACAAAGGCCAGGTGCAACGTTTATGGATTTCGTCGTTAACCAATGAGGCCATTAAAGAGGGATTTAAAAATCTGCAGCCCGCAGAAGATTTTGATAATTTGTATTACGCGGGTAGTTCACGGGCAATCGGAGATTGGTTGTTGGGAATGAATGCAACCCGTTTGTACACCCTAAAATACGGAGCTTACAAACAAGTACTTTCCATCGGGCGTGTGCAAACACCAACCCTGGCCATGTTGGTAGACAGGCATTACGAAATCGAAAATTTTATTCCAAAGCCTTACTGGGAACTACAAACACTTTATCGCGACACAATTTTCAATCATACAGAGGGGAAGTTCTTTACAAAGGAAGATGGCGAAAAATTGCTGAGACTTGTAAAAGAAAAGGATTTACAGATCATAAAAGTGGAGAAAAAAGAGGGTAAGGAGTATGCCCCAAAGCTCTTTGATCTCACCAGTCTGCAGGTATATTGCAATACTAAATTTGGTTTAACTGCCGATGAAACTTTGAAAACGATTCAGCGGCTTTACGAAATGAAAACAGTGACTTATCCGCGTGTGGATACGACATTTCTGCCAAACGACATATACCCCAAGGTGCCAGGAATTTTAAGGGGATTAAAAGAGTACACAAGTTATACATCTCCGCTTTTGAAAAAGTCAATTCGAAAAACGACAAAAGTTTTTAACGATAAAAAGGTAACTGACCACCACGCCATTATTCCCACCGGAGAGGAGAAGTTATTGGGCGGTAACGAAAAGAAAGTATACGATATCATTGTGCGTCGATTTTTGGCTGTTTTTTACCCCGATTGTAAAGTCGCAAAAACACAGGTGAATGCCGAAGTTGAAACTGTTCAGTTTGTGACAAGCGGTAAAGAAATCCGGGAGGCCGGGTGGCGTGTGCTTTTTCAAAGCGAAAGTGCCGACACTAAACCGGATGATGAAAAAATTCTACCATCCTTTCTTAAAGGAGAAAATGGACCACATGAACCTTCGTTTACGGAAAAAGAGACCAAACCTCCGAGATATTATACCGAAGCATCCTTGCTGCGTGCCATGGAAACGGCCGGGAAGCAGGTTGATGATGAGGAATTGCGCGACCTGATGAAAGCCAATGGAATTGGCCGGCCATCAACCCGGGCAGCAATTATTGAAACCCTTTTCAGAAGAAAATATACCGAGCGTCGCAAAAAACAGGTGCATCCTACCGCCTTGGGGATACAGCTGATAGATACCATTAATAATCAACTGTTAAAATCGGCAGAGCTTACCGGACAATGGGAAAAAAAGTTAAAAGAAATTGAAGCCGGACAGCATAGTGCCAAACGGTTTATATACGACATGAAGCGCATGGTGTACGATTTGGTTGTGGAAGTGTTAAAAGAAAAGAAGAATATAACACTTTCAGCTCCGCAAAATGAGACGAAAAAAGCACGTGCACAAAAGAAAGAAGCAAGGCAGGTAAAAGCAGGTGATGCAATAACAACCTGTCCGAAATGCACAAAGGGAAAAGTCCTGAAGGGCAAAAATGCTTATGGCTGTGACAGCTGGAAAGAGGGCTGTGATTTTAGAATTCCATTTGTGGTAATGAATAAGAAGCTTAGCGACAATCAGGTAAAAAGATTAATCGAAAAAAAAGCAACTACCCGGCTTAAAGGTTTTACTTTGAGCGGAAAGCAAGTGGAGGGAATACTCAAGCTCACACCTGAGTTTAATGTGGAGTTTGAAACTAAAACACCGGGAGAAACCAGGCAGAGTGGCGATATGCCGGGCTGTCCGAAATGCGGTAAAGGAATTTTAATAAAGGGAAAATCAGCCTATGGTTGCAGCCGGTGGAAGGAAGGCTGTACATTTAGGTTTAGTTTTGATAAAATCAGGGAGAAAGCTGATGGGCAGAGTCTCACCCGGGATTTGGTAATGAATATTATTCGTAATCAATAATATTTTCAATATTCTTTCAGCCTTATTTTTGTGGAAGAAGGGATGGAATCATATTATCAACAAAACTTTCTTATTTTAAAGCTGTTTAGTTCGTAAAGGCTTTTCTGAAATCGAAATTCTTTCTAACTCTGATGCGAATGGCAATTCAATTGGGTGATTTTGTACAAATGGCAGATAAAATTAAAAGGGAGGCCCTTAAGCATACCGATTATGCTCTGGAATTGTGTAAGTATTTACATCAAAACCCGGAATTGTCGTTTTGCGAATTTGAAACGGCAAAACGAATGGCCGGAGAACTGCGAAAACTTGATTTTGAAGTAACTGAAAATGTAGGTGGCAATAGTGTGGTAGGGGTGTTTAGAAATGGGAAAGGCCCAATAGTTATGCTTCGTACAGATATGGATGCGCTGCCCATTGAAGAGAAAACAGGATTGCCTTTTGCCAGTACTAAAACGTCA
This sequence comes from Draconibacterium sp., assembly GCA_041546215.1. Classification (GTDB taxonomy): domain Bacteria; phylum Bacteroidota; class Bacteroidia; order Bacteroidales; family Prolixibacteraceae; genus Draconibacterium. The sequence goes on from JBFEWU010000102.1 coordinate 7,767, forward strand.
AGTTTAAATGGGAACGATGTGGCTGTTATGCATGCCTGCGGACACGATATACACATGAGTACCTGGGCTGGCACTGCACGTACACTGGTGGCACTCAAAGATGAATGGAAAGGTACTTTATTGTTCATTGCCCAGCAAGCCGAAGAATACAGCGGTGGTGCAGGAGAAGCCCTTGACTGGGGTTTGTACACAAAATTTCCGGTGCCCGACTGTGTTTTGGCTTATCACATAAATCCCGAAATTGAAACCGGGCAGGTCGGTTTGGCCGGCGGTTATGTTTTTGCAGGCGTAAAGACCGTTGAAATAACGGTATATGGCAAAGGCGGGCATGGGGCGTATCCACATAAATGTATCAATCCGATCTTAATATCTTCACGGATTGTTACTGAATTGCAGTCGATTGTTAGTCGAGAGCTTCGCACCGACGAACCTGCGGTTATAAGTGTTGGATCGATACATGGCGGAACCCGGCCAAACATTATCCCTGATGAGGTAAAGATGGAATTAACCCTGCGCTATTTTTCGGAACAAACCATTAAAAAAATTATTAATTCCATTAAAAGAATAAGTAAAAATGCTGCTTTGGCAGCGGGCTTAAGCCATGAAAATTTTCCGCGCGTTTTTGTTTCGCCGGTTGAAACACCGCCGGTGTTGAATAACCACGAACTCAGCAAACAACTACATGGCTTTGCATCGGGAATAATTAGTACTAAAAAAATTTTGAAAACAAGCCCGGAGATGGTTAGTGAGGACTTTGGGAAATACGGATTAACAAAAGAAAATGTTCCGATTTGTTTAATTTGGCTTGGAAGTACAAATCCTTCTGAGATGAAACAATTAGAAAAGGAAGGAAAGAAACCATTTTCGCTTCATTCGCCCATGCTAAAGCCCGATTATAAAAAAACGATTGAAACCGGCATTGCTATTATGACAGGGAATATAATTGGTTTGTTAAACCAATAAAAAGCTCTTCCGGGAAAAGAAGAGCTTAAGTCACTACTTAATTATTTATCTTATAAATGAATCCGAAATAAAACATTACCAGTAGAAATACCGAAATGTTCAAGATTTTATATCGAACCCAGGTTTAAAACCTAGTTAGGGAAATAGCTAACGTCATAATCAACCGTTCCTATGTGGGTTTCAATTCTTTCAAGAATGGGTTTGAAATCTTCCCATAATTTCATCCCTTCTTCTCCAAATTTTTCCCATTTTTCGGCATTTAGTGAATAATGCTCAGCCGCATCTTCACCCATATAATCAACTAAATACACCACTGACATGTCGGAGGCGAATTGAGGGTAATAAAAGTAATAAGGATCTTTAATCCCATGTTTCTCACGTAGAGCTTTATAACGTTTTGCAATTTCAGTAAATTCCATATTCATTCCATTTTTAAGGTATATTTTTTCAAAGAAACGGAACTGTTTGCCCGTAGGTGGTTCGGAGGATTGGGGAATTAAAGATGAAATTTCAGGTTGAAGTTCAAGAATTAGGCCACCTATCGATTTAAAATTACCCTTAAATTTTTCCCAAATCTCTTTTTGTTTTTCCGGGTGTTCTTTCCATAGTTTCTCGTCAAGCGCATTCATTTCATCTATTTCTGCAAATTTTTGAAAGGGCGTAGAATACCAGAAATACCCGTCGTTGGTGTATTGCACATAACCAGCATAGGGATAGTTTTGTTCTTTTAGAAAATCGTGTTGAAAGGAGACAGCTTCAATTAATTTGTCGTTTTGCGAAGGTGTTACTTTTACTTCCCATACAACGAATCTGGTTTTTTGTTCATCGTTTTGGGCGTACATTTTGTGAGTCGAAATAAATGATAATAGGAAAAGGATTAGAAATCCTGCCAGCAATTTTTTCATGTTGTGATGTTTAAATTAATATTGTAATTGTGGTTAAATTCATTAACAAGTTATGGAATTTGCTAATAAAATACAAATTGGTGTTATTTCTGTTTTAGTGGACATGCTCCCAGTAATTTACTACTGTTGGGGTATAGATATAAAAAAGGTTCCATTCAGATGAAAGAATGGAACCTTTTTGTCAAGAATAAGTTGTGATTTATTGCTTAATGGCAGGTGTTAAAAATCCAGGAGGAGTATTTGTAATCCCACCATAGTCCTCAACCATTTTTAATAGCTCTTTAACTGCACGTTCCAATTGAGGATCCTTGTTTTCTTGTAATGATTTTGCATCCTGTCGTACTTCGATATCAGGAGCTACACCTTTATTCTCGGCAACCCATTCGTTATTTACAGGGTCGAAAACGGCATTGTCGGGAGCTGTTAATGCACCACCATCCACCAGGCTATAATGCACTGATGATTTTACCAAGCCACCCCAGGTCGTTGCACCAATAAGTGGCCCGGCTTTTTGTTGGCGGAATACCCATGGGAAGAAGTCGCCACCGGACCCGGCTCTTTCGTTAATTAAAAGGACTTTAGGTCCCAGTATACCCGCAGGTAGTTTAAATGGTTTGCCATTTGGAACTTCGTTGGTAATTCCGGCACGTATACTCCGGGTCATCAAATCGACCATGTAATCGTCGAGTAAGCCACCGCCATTAAAGCGTTCGTCAATTACTGCTCCGAGTTTATCTTGTTGTGCAAAGAAATATCGGTTAAACGAAATAAAACCGGGACTACTGGTATTGGGAATCCAAACATAAGCCAGCTTACCTCCCGAAAGTTTATCCACTTTACGGCGGTTGTCTTCTACCCAGGCACGTTGTAGAAGTGCTGATTCACTCCCTATTGGTTTTACCGTAATTGTCCATGCACTTTCAAATTCAGGATTTTCGCTGATGTGCAAAACAGTTTGAAGGCCTGCGGTTCCGTCAAGATATTTGTAAGGATCATCCTTGTCGCTTAATTCCTTGCCATTTATGCCAACGATGTAATTTCCGTTTTTAACTTTTAAGCCAGGTTGATCCAAGGGGCTCGAAAGGCCTGGATTCCAACTTTCTGAAGTGAAAATTCGATCAATTCTCCAACTTCCCTTATGAGCCGATATTTTTGCGCCTAGTACACCAACACTATTGGATGCAGTTTTCGGATAATCGCCCCCCATTACATAGCTGTGCCCAACCGACATCTCGCCATTAAGCTGATCCAGTATATAATGTAAATCGGCTCGATGTTTTACATAGGGAACAAGCGGAGCATAACGTTTATGTACATCATCCCAATTACGTCCGTGCATATTCGGATCGTAAAAATAATCCCGTTCATAACGCCAGGCTTCTTCAAACATTTGTTGCCATTCCTGTGAACGGTCGAGCTTCATTTTCAGACTTACTTTTAAGGATTTACCATCTTTTCCCGAGGCGCCGCCGGTATCCATAATTTTCCATGATGAACCCACTTTCCCCAGCATCTTTTTACCATCCTTGGATACAGAAACACTTCGTACGCCACTAATAAACTCCTTAGCTTCGCGTTTCTCCAACGTAAATTTTTGGATGGTATAGCCCGATTGGTTAGGGATTGCTTCTACTATAAAAACAGAACCTTTTTCACCGGCAATGGCACTCTGGTAACTTCTCTTAGGCATTGGTAAAGCCATTGTACGGCTTTCAATGTCATCAAAATCAATTGTTATAGGGGCCTTATCCTCATCCTTATTTTTCTTCTCTTTTTCGTGGCTCTCGTTTTTCTTTTCTTTCTCTTCTCCTGAGTCGTTTTCTTTGCCATCTTCCTTGTCTTTTATTTCCTTCACTTCTTCTTCATCGCTACGCAGTTTGAAAGGCGAATTTTCATCTTTCTGAAGGTTAACCACGTAAACACTGTAGGTGGCATCAGCTGTCATGGCACTTGTGTTAGCCCATCCCGAACCAAGCCCAAGTTCAGTACTTGCTAAAAAGTAAAAGTGCTTTTTATCGGCATCCCATGCTGGAGAGAAAGCATCGGCGAACGTATTGGTAACTTCGTTTACACTATTTTCGACAAGCGACCAAATTTTAATCTGGCGGAAATTGTTGGTGGCCGATTTGGCATAGGCCAGCCATTTGGAGTCGGGTGACCAGGTCAAGCCCATTCTGCCTCTCTCCATGTTATTTCCGCCAACATCAATGGTTTTGATGGTTTCTGCCTCAACATCAATTACGCGAATGCGAACATCGTCATCGGTGAAGGCAATGTATTTGCCATCGGGCGACCAGGTGGGTTCCCATCCAAGTTTTGATTCGCCAATTGAAATAGATAAAGGTTCGGAAAGCCCGTCCTGGGCTCCTATTAACAATGAATATCCTTTGCCGCCTTTATCTGAGAACCAGGCCAGTTTATCGCCTTTGGGCGACCATATTGGTGCACGATCGGCCTCATTACAGCTTTGTGTAATGTTCCGGGTGTTCCCATGTTCGGCAGGAACCGTAAAAATTTCACCGCGAGCTTCAAAGATAGCTCGTTTACCGCTCGGCGACAGTGAAGCTGAACTGGCTCTGCTATTCACATCTTCCCATTTTGTTTCGGCCCATGGAAAATCGCCTGTGACATTGATTTCCAGCTGCTTAATTTTTCCGGAAGTGATTTCCAAAAGATTTAGATAGCCATCGCGTTCAAATACGAGTTGACTGCCTTTCCCGGCCAGCCATTTGATATCCGAGCCTTCGAATGCAGTTTCTTGTTGCAGTTCTTTTGTTCGGGTAGAATACGACCAGATATTTGTGACTAAATCACGATCTGACAGAAAGTATATTTTATCGCCAAGCCATAAAGGCTGAGTATCAGTACTTTTTTTGTTGGGCAATAATTCTTCCGAAAAATTGCTTAAATTCAAAATTACCAGAGGTGTATTTTGTCCGCCTCTGTATGCTCTCCATTCAGGATCCCAACGCGACATGCGGTCGATTACAATGTGCTTTCCATCAGGTGAGTAAGAACCATTATAGCCCCATTGTTTACTCAATAAAGACGATGGCCCTCCATTTTTTGAAACTGTCCAGAGGCGGTTGTATGACGATGGTGCGGTTTCGCGTGTTGAAGCATAAAGTATTTTTTCTCCATCGGGCGTCCAGCCTCGAACACTTGCCCCATTGGGATGCCATGTGAGGCGGGTAGGAGTGCCACCTGCCACAGAGACTAGGTAAACGGCATTTGAGCCCGAACGGTTTGACGTAAAAGCAATGGTTTGCCCATCGGGAGAAAAACAGGGATTGCTTTCAACGGCACTGGTACTCGTTAAACGAACGGTTTGTTGGGTAGTAAAGTTGGTCACCCAAATATCGCTTCCATACGCGTAGGCAATGTGACTGTCGCTTATGGCAGCCTGGCGTAGAAGCCTTGTGCCTTGAGAAAAACTTGTAATTACCAGATGCGCCAAAAAAAAGATAAAGAGGATTTTTTTCATAATTATGATTTTACAATAAATAGTATCAGGATTTTTTTACTCAAAAATGTAA
>JBFEWU010000507.1:0-2870 GCA_041546215.1 Draconibacterium sp.
AGTTCGAATCTGCCACGACCCACATTATAATTTAAAGTTAGTTCAGTTGGTTTAGTCCGTCAGCCGACGGATGACAGGCATGAGGTCGGCAGTTCGAATCTGCCACGACCCACAAAAATTAAAGAAATGTACCTCACTTATGCACTTTACTCTCCAGTGTACGACAAAATCTACATTGGCTATAGTGCCGATGTAGAAAAACGTTTGGCATCGCATAATGATGACCGAAACACGGGTTGGACAGCCAAATATAAACCATGGCAAATCGTTTATACCGAGGAGTTCAGGACAAAGGCAGAGGCCCTCAAACGCGAAAAGCAGTTAAAAACTTCACGGGGCCGGAATTTTATTCGAAGTCTTGTCAAAAGTTAGTTCAGTTGGTTTAGTCCGTCAGCCGACGGATGACAGGCATGAGGTCGGCAGTTCGAATCTGCCACGACCCACTTAATATTCAGGACGTTACAGATTTGTGCGTCTTTTTTTATGACTGAAGTACCCTTCTGGAGTGCCCTTTTTGATTTTTTTAATAAACAAAAGCCATATTTAACCATCTTTTTGCGATTTCTTTTCTGTCGATATAATGCTTCGATGTTGTCCTGTAGTTACTATGCTGCATTGATATTCCACGATTAATAAATGTGTCTACTCTGGTAATATATGTTTGACGCAGGTGTTTCAGTTGCCTGGTATAATTCTTATTTATTTTCTTAAAGAAGAACGTGAAATACAAAATAGAGTTGTGATAGCGATTTTTTAAACAAGGTTTTAATTGGAATAATTTCTAACAAAAAAGTAATAAAGTTAGCTCTATAATGGACAATTTTTACCCATTTATTTTTGAGGTGTATATTAATTTTGACAGGTAATAATCTAACCAAATTGTAATGAGACGATTTATTTTGTTGCTAAGCATTTTGTTTGCAAACATGGCATTTTCTCAAAATCCCAATGTTTTACCTGAAAGCACTTACCCATATTGGCCCTCCTACCAATATCTTGACATAGAAGATTTAGATACAATTCGAGCCCAAAAATGGATCAATGAAGAACATGTAATTGATGGATGGGACTGGTCCTTACCAGGTTTTGTTGAACCTTCGCCCCGTTCGTTGGTTGGATTGCAACGAAATATCGGTTGGAACAAAGAATATATACCGCTAAATCCTGGCTTTAAATCAAACAGTGTTGGCATACTCTGGGTAAAATGGCGTGATATTGAACCAACCAAGGGTAGCTATGATTTCACGCCCATTATCGATAGAATAAACCAGGCCAACAGCGTAGGTTCCGATATTATTTTACGCATACTGTGTCATTCAAAATCAAGGGCAGGGGATATCAATAAGGGAGAAGCTCCGCTCTGGCTGGAAGATTTGGGGGTTAATCTTTTGCCGCAGGATGAACCTAAGCACAACCTGAATTTTGATCCCTCTCATCCTGAATTTCATAAACACTATTTGATGCTGATCAATGAATTGGCAAAAACGGGAATTCCGGATATGGTCAAAGCCGCTTATGTTGGTTATGCATCGCATAGTTTTGGCGACGAAGGAATAGGACCTCATGGAGAGAACAAGCCAGATGCTAATGATGCTGAAATACATGTCAGGGAACGGTTAGATGCCTGGGGGAATGCATTTGAAGGACAGGAATACAAAGTATTTATGGGGGGTACTTCCTATTACGGCTTTGAAAAAGGATTTGGAGTTCGAAGAGGATTTGTTGAAATGTACCTGTACCATATTCCAAGTCGCAATCTTGGACAATATATCGATAATGAGGGTTATTTATATGTTGATGAAAATGCACCGATCCTGAAACATGAATGTTTTAACGGCGATGTAAATGAAGAATATGAAAAAGCCTGGGCTACCAGCGACAGAAATTTTCGTTTTGGAAATACTACCAATTCATATCCATATCGCTATTTTACCAGTAATTTGAGAGCCTTGCAAATGCGATGTACTTACATACACACAACCGGTCATTTATTGCCTAAAATGTTACCATTTTTATCCCAGGAATTGGGACGGACAGTTGAGGACGCACCCGATGTCTGGACATTTCTCAGAACCAGTTACATTAAAGCTTCCACTTACCAAAACAACGATGACTTAGGGCGGGAAATCACTGCAAATGAAGAGGCAGAAGGAATTGAAACAAAAAACTTCGAACGCTGGTTGTATCAACGCGATGCACCAGGTTATGAAACTGAACCTGCAGTAAAAATTCAGCACGCCATAAAAATGTGGATGGTAGAGGAAAATAAATATTATGACTACATCGCACGAAAGGGAAAGAAAATAGGATTCGATGTGGACGATCGCTGGGCAGGGCTGAAGGACTCTGTCGCCATCAAAGTGTCTTACTTCGATAATTTCCCCGGGAATTTAAAATTGGTTTATAATAATGGCCTGCAGGAGATTACGAAAATACAATCTCTGGAAGGCGACAGCGCCCTGAAAACGACCACTTTTTTCATTAGAAGGATGACTGCCAACAGCATGGAGAATAACTTTGACTTTACACTGGAAGCAGGCGAAAATACCGATAGCATTGTTGTCTCATTTGTACGAGTTGTTCACGCAGATCAAACATCCGGACAATTAGGTGCTGTAAAGAAAGTCTTTCCTGATGATGCCTGGGGAGTTTATTCATGGTTTGGATTCAATCAGCTCAATCGCCAAAATGCCCCACATATTAAAGGTGTGCCAATAATCTTGAATTGGAGAAACCTCGAGCCGGAAAACGGCAAGTTTGAATTTAAAAAGGAGATAGGCGATAAATTGGAATTGCTTAACCAAAATGATTTTAATACTTTTTTAATGGTGTGGGTAGCGTTTGCCACGAGTAAAGTAACCGATACGGAT
>JBFEWU010000449.1:0-3525 GCA_041546215.1 Draconibacterium sp.
AAAATGAATAAAAAAAAGAAACGTTTTTATATTTACTCATACCCTAAATCACCCTATATTTGTACCCCATTCTGTTGTTAAAATCATAGGAGACTGAGAACTTAAATGCATTGCCCTGATTAATCCCAATATTGGGATTATGAGACTGTCCCGAACAGGTAATACAATCTTATCGGTAACAATAATTTTAAAAACAAATGGAAAAGGTAACCAGATGGAAGAAAGATTACTGGCAGATGGATTTTCTCAATCCAAAAGAAAAGTCTGGTGTCGCTACTAAATTCGGAAAAGACGTGAATCCTATTGAAAATAAAAGTCGCCAGAAAAGATATTCATTTATTGTTGACTGGCAAGTTTGCGATGAAGAACATTTGGGCTAATCTTTCGCTTCAAAATGAGTTAAGTAAAATACTTAAAATATCCCTTCAGTTTCACAAATAATCATAAGTGAAAGGGTGAAATATTAGCGTACTAATATCCCTGATACCTTTTGGAACAGAGAAAATAAGGAACCATTAATCAATAACATTATGCTTGATTACCCAAGGTGCATAATCCCTTTTCTCCTCACAATCAGCTCAGTGCAGATTCTCCGCTGAGTGAAACAGCAACATCAAATTGTTGCAGGAACATTAAAAGAAGAAAAGCTTCTGTTCTAAGCTTTTCTTCTTCTCTTATAACAAAAAGATCAGGGGAATTTTTAAAGCCATGAAATAACAACAGAAAAAACAGACTGCGCCAATGAAAGTTTTAATGTTTGGATGGGAGTTTCCTCCACATATATCAGGAGGATTGGGGACAGCATGTTATGGAATGACAAAAGCATTATCGGATGTGCCAGGAATGGACTTAACTTTCGTAGTTCCAAAAGCATTTGGCAATGAGCCTACAGAAAGAATGAATCTTATCGGAGCTAATGAAATCGACCTGATAACCAGCAAAATTAAAGCAGAAAAATTTAAAACACCATTTACCTATTTAAGTGTTCAATCGGGTATGCTCCCTTATATCGATCCTGAGAAATACAAAAAAGCAAAAGAAAAGGCACAACAACAAAGTGCGAATCAAACGAAACAGGATCCTTTCGAAACGGTTAGGTTTACCGGAACTTACCATGCCGATTTAATGACCGAAATCCATAACTTTTCGGTAATCGGTGAACACATTGCCAAACAACAAAAATTTGATATTATACATGCCCACGACTGGCTAACATTTCCGGCAGGAATAAAAGCAAAACAAATTACCGGGAAACCCTTGGTAATACATGTACATGCAACCGAATTTGACCGTAGCGGAGGAGCTATAAATCAGGAAGTTTTTACGATTGAGAAAGCAGGCATGGAAGCCGCCGACAAAGTTATTGCGGTTAGCAACCATACCAAACAAATAATAGCCGAAAAATACTCAATTAATACATCAAAAATTACAACCGTTCATAATGGTGTTACCCCTTTTACCCGAACCGGAGAAAAAGAAGTATTAAAAAAAGAAAAAAAGAGAAAAACGGTTACTTTCCTGGGGCGGATAACCACACAAAAAGGCCCTCAGTTTTTCGTAGAGGTTGCTAAAAAAATAATCGCCAGAATAAAGAATGTTGATTTTGTAATGGCCGGAAGTGGTGAGCTATTAAAAGACATGATTAAACTGGTTAACCATTTAAACCTGTCGGATAACTTTATTTTTACCGGATTTTTAAAAGGCAACGAAGTTCGAAATTTATTGAAATGTTCCGACGTTTATATTATGCCTTCTGTTTCAGAGCCATTTGGGATTAGTCCACTTGAAGCTATGTATTGCCGGGTTCCGGTAATTATCTCGAAACAGTCTGGCGTTTCAGAAGTAATAAAACACGCAGTAGTAGTCGACTTTTGGGATATCGATGCCATGTCTGACGCCGTATACAGCATTATTAAAAGGCCTGTACTCCATAAAACACTAAAAACCAGGGGAAAAAAGGAAGTGAAAAAGATAAACTGGGAAACCAGTGCACTAAAAGTTTTACATGTATATAACGAGTTGATAAGTGCATAAAATAACGATCCATAAATAGCTCCTCCTGCTTTTTGAAAAAATCAACAATCTGACACATGAAAAAAATTTGTTTTTGTTTTCAGATTCAGATTCCGGCAATACCACGGAATTTCAGATTTTTTGAGATTGAACAAAGTCATCAATACTTGAGCGACTCGCAAATTCGCAACCATGTAAAAAGTATTGATAAAAATATATTAGTCCATTTCTGGGAAATGTTAAAAATGCTGTCGATTGAAACAAACGGAAGATTTAAAGCCGGAATTTCAATATCGGGAACAACCCTGATGCTCTTACAAAAAATTGTTCCCCACACAATTGCTAAGCTAAATGAATTGTTGAAAAACAATTGTATTGAATTTTTATCGGAACCCTGGTCACACTCCATCCTTCCGTTTACAGACAAGAAACTTCTTTCCCAACAAATCAGCAGGCATGATGAGCTTATGAATATCTTATTTGGCATAACACCTAAAATATTTATTGCCGGCTCTCCTTCAGGTTCACTCAAAAACATTGAGACAGCAATTGCCAGGAAGAAAAAAGGGATTTTTGCATATGCCAATCATATTTTTCATGTTACTGACAAACAGAAAGATTTAATACCCAAGCTGTCCAATAACGAAAACGTACTTTTGATCAACCACAAAATAAGTACAGTTTTACAGAAAATTGATTTTGATTCCAATCAGTTTCAGCTAGAAGAGTATGTATCGAAAATACTTGGTCATATAAATAAAAATCCGTCTCCTTTTTATCCTACGATTCTTGTTAACAATCCTGTGCAAAGCCATAAGCCGTTCAATTCAAACCAGGTTATCGTTTGGAAAAAAATAATTAAGCAATTACTGAATCCTTATGGATTTCAATATACTCTTCCCATCGATGTAATTAACTTTTTTAAACCGAATAAAGTTGAGACTGATCCTTTAATGAAAAATTTGAAGCATTACTATCTTCCCGATTTCTGGCTTTCTAACAAAATGCAACGTGAAGCATTAAAAATCCAACAAGAAATAAACGATCTGCTGAAAGATGAGAAGAGTACACCCTTAAGTTCAAATTGGGATTATATTCAGGATATGGACAATTTACTTTTTATGAGCAACAAATATTTCAAGTCCGGTTTTGAAGGGCGTCATTTCACTCCCTATTCTAATCCATATGCAGCTTACATAAATTATATGAATGTTTTAGATGGAATAATGTGGCGCTTAAAAAATCAAAAAACAAAAGCAATTTAAAGGAAATAAATCCCCCCCCTCCGGGACAATTGTGCCTTAAATTCTCGTGCCATTTTATTTTCCAAACTCCTCTATTCTCTTCAGACAAATTTCTTTTGTCAGCTTCTGCAGGAATCTTACCCTTTCACCAAGGTATTTTAAATCATCTTCCGTGATTTGGTATTCATCCATCTTATAACGCGCGTCAATGTAGGCACGATGCAAGAGTTTAAACAGATTTTTCTCTTCCTCCGTATTCCTGGGAAAT
>JBFEWU010000223.1:0-7991 GCA_041546215.1 Draconibacterium sp.
ATTTTCGGATATTCGGATTGCTGGACTTCTGAATATCAGAATGTCAGAATGTTAGAATATCAGAATTTATTGACCAAGCCATTAATCAATAATCAATAATAATTAATCAATTTCTTTTGTCTTCGTTCTTCCTTTGAGCTTTCAGCTTTGAGCTTTGAGCTTCTTCGGTCTTCGGTCTTCCGTCTTCGGTCTTTTCCGTTTTCATTGTTGTCATCGTTGTCATTGTTGTCATTGTTGTCCGTTGTCACCCTGAGCGGAGTCGAAGGGTGCTCTCTGCGGTTAAAACAACTAAACACAGAGTACACGGAGTTCTCACAGAGGGCCACGGAGCCATTAATCAATTCTTCGGTCTTCGGACTCCGTTCTTCTCTGTTGTCATTGTTATTCTCCATACTCAACTTGCAGCGTTCTTCCTTTGAGCTTTGAGCTTTCAGCTTCGAGCTCCTTTTTCTGAGCAGCGTGCTCAATTAGTCAATTGATGGTCGTCTGAATATCCGAAAATCTGAGAATCCGGAAATCCTGATTAATCAATTCTATCCTCTTCCTACTTTCTACGTATTTCATTTTCATGTTTATTTAGTTTATAATTCCCTCAAATAATGGTTACAGGCTTCCACATAAGCTTCTATATTCTCCCATGGTACCTCCGGCTCCAGTAAATGGGTCGGACAGCAAAAAAGTCCTCCTTTTTTACCGGCAATATCAAGGTTTCTTTTTACCTCCTTTTTTACCTCTTCCGGTGCGCCGAAGGGCATAAGCTGCTGGGTTCCAATGGTACCATTAAAAGATATCTGATAGCCATATTTATCGTGAATTTCTTTAAAATCCATACACTCGGGTTGCACAGGATTTAAAATATCAACTCCAATTTCAATGAGGTCAGGAATAAAGGGTTCGATGAAACCACAGGAATGGTAGCTGATCAGTATATCAGGATTTGCTTTTTTGGCGGCCTGAATGACCTTTTCTAAGCGGGGCTTTATCCACTGTTGGTACATTTCCCGGGGCATCATGATCGTATTCTGCATGCCAATATCATCGCCCAGACCCAGAATATCGGCACCCTGTCTGGCAAATATTTCGGCACGATAGCAGGCCTTCTCAGTGATCTGATCCAGTAACCAGCCTGCTTTTTCATCTTCCATGGCCATATCAACCATCAGTACGTCCATACTTCGCAGGTACCAGGCAGTTTCCCATATTGTACACTCCTGCCAAACAAAAACAGCCAGCCCTTTTTCATGAATATCATCCATCTCTTTTTTCATAGGGCTGAAATCTACCTTCGTATAATCAGGTAAAGGATATGCTTCCATTTCTTCCAGCGACGTGAAATTCTTCATGGGATGGTGCATTTTTGTCATGTGCATCGAATTTGGACTCGTCTCATGGGCAATGCCCCAGCCATCAATTTTTGTGTCGTATTCAAAGCCATCGGGGTAGTACTTGCTCCAGTCAAAACTTGTTTGTTCAGGAAGCATGTCGAGGTTGTCAAAATTCCACGAAAAGCCAGGATCGACAATGATCCGGTATGGAAAATTAAAATGATCCTGGTAGCTTGTTGCCTCAGGATAACGCCTTTTGAATTCCAGTTCAAGGCTATCACAAAGAATAAAGCCCACAGGAACCTCTTCATATCCTTTCCGATGGTATAGTTGCTTTAAATTGTCTTTTGCTTGCATATAATGATTTAGGTTATTTTATCATTTATTTGGTTTAATTAGAACAAAGAACAAAGAACAAAGAACAAAGAGCAAAGAGCAAAGAGCAAAGAGCAAAGAAGCAGTGAACAGTAAACAGGATATCTGGATTTTCGGATATTCGGATATTCGGATTGTCAGACATCACTTACAACTATGATAACAACGACAACATGGAATTGATTCATCATCAATCATCAACATTGAACCAGGAACATTCAGATATTCTAACATTCCAAGATTCTAATATTCTAGCACTGTAACATTCTAATATCCAGATATCCAGCAATCCGTAAATCCGAAAATCCAGAAATCTTGTTTACTTTTTGTCTTTTACACGCATAAAGCGAAACATTTTCATGATCCAGTCGGGTAGGGGATGATAGCCCCGTTTGCGGAGGTCGATATACCATCCAATTTTTTTGATTATCGGGATTTTATGGGTTTCCACAAATTCAATGAGCGTACCCTCCGGAGCCTGAATGTAGGCAAAGTTTCCTGCTGCTTCGCCCATATCGAACGATTCCATGGCTTTTGCACTGTCAACCGTAAATGGGTACCCCACGTTCTTTGCTTTTTCACGGAAAGCATCCATTCCATTAATATCGAAGCAGAGGTGTATAAATCCGGGATCGCCCCATATGCGTCCTTCATATATGTCGCGTGGCTCATAATCGAAAGCCTGAATTAATTCAATGACAGATTGCCCGAAAAAAGGGCTGAAGGCTCCCTGTTTTACATCGGAGTGGCGCAATAATACACGCCTGAATTTTTTATCGCCACCTGGAAGTCCTTTAAAATCGTCGAATATCCCGGTTTCATCGTACACAACCTGGTCGAATTGAAGAATTTCCTGGTAAACTTTTAAACTGGCCTCCATATCGTTGGTGCCAATTACTGTTCCCAGGACGCCACCCGTCAGTGATTTTTCTTTCTTGCGAAAAACACCTTTCTGGTTTTTAATTTCCCACATGTTTCCATAGATGTCTTTCATGTAGAAATGATCGTTGCCTGCAGGATCTTTGGTAATGGATGTTAGAAGATTTAATCCTGATTTAGAAAGTTTATCGTAGGTTGCCCTAACCTTTTCCGTCTTAATTTTTCCGATGTTAATTCCAAGGTCACCAAGATGGATTTTAAAGGGACAGGGTTCGGGTTTCTTCCCTTTGTGTTGCCAGATTTCAAAACCACCTCCGCCTTGCATGTTCAACGCCAGAACAGCATGCCTGTCTCTTTTTAGTCCATTGGTATGGGCCAGCATTAATTCTGCGGTTGCCACATCTTCAAACATCCGGATATCCATGGAAAAATGCTCGCGGTACCATTTCCAGGCTTCCTCCAGATTTTCAACCCCAACTCCCAATTGCTGGATTCCATTAACTTGTGCTACCATATATTTGCTAATCTTTACTTTAATACTATTTTTCTTACATGGGTTTAATCCGTGTAGACATGAAATAATACAAACGGGGCAAGAAGCGTCTTATGTGAACCATTAATAATTCTTTTCCACCAACCAATATTTCTTTTTTCTCCCGTTTCAAATTGCGGCAAATAATTTTTGCCGCTTTTTCTGCTGTAATTCCTGAATTTTGTCCTTCGTCCATTTTTCCGTGTGCTTTTCCGTTTTTATCGATGGCATTCACCGAAATATTGGTTTGAACACGTCCCGGAATAAAGATGGATACTTTAATATTATTCGCTTTGTTTTCGGCGCGTAGACTTTCGAAGAAGCCATGCAGTGCATGTTTTGTGGCCGAATAGGATGACCGGTAAGGAAATCCGAATTTACCCACAAGGCTAGAGGTTACCGCCAGTTGTCCGCCTCCGTTTGCAATCATGGCCGGCAATATGGCTTTGGTTAACGCAATGGCACCAAAAAAATTGATCTCAAAAATTTTACGATCGATGGACAGGGGAGTTTCGCTTACAAAGGATCGCTGGCTTATTCCTGCAAACTGATAAAGACAGTCAATTTTAATGCCTTTGTCCAGTACTTGTTTTGCTGCCAATCCCACCGATTTCTCGTCTCCTAAATCCATTGGGACGATGAGCGTTGAACAATTATTCCGTTCACAGGAGTCTGCAACATCTGAAAGGCCTTTTTGATCAATATCCGAAAGAATAAGATTTGTTTTTTCCTTAGAAAGTTCAAGGGCCACAGCTTTGCCTATCCCCGAAGCTGCTCCTGTAATCCAAATTGTTTTATTTGTAAAATTCATTTATAAACCTGGTTCAAAAAACACGAAGATAACAGAATAATTAAGCACAGAAAATGAATGCGAGCTATTTTTTAGCTATGATTACGGCTAAAATAGTAAGGGAGGTTTCATAGGGTATTTGATCCGTATTTATAACACGGAAATAACTTTTCCATTCTTTGGATTACTGGTTTTCATCGAATTTAAAATCATTAAGATTTTTAAGGTGAGACGTGGCCGTTCATTTTTTCTTTTCCGGAAATAAAAAACTAAAAATAACCGCCAATAAAAATGCCAGAAGGTAACTTGCCAGACGTTCTGAAATTCCGGTAGGCTCCAGAAGCCATGTTTTCCAGATTACGGAAGTAAGAGTTCCGGTTATTAAAGAGGCAAAAACTCCGGCTCGCGATAATTTCCTCCAAAATATTAGTAATACAATAGCTGGGCCGAATGATGCACCAATTCCGCTCCATGCATAGGAAACCAGTCCGTAAACCGTGTCTTTCATGGTAACCGCCAACAGAAAACCCACCAGGCCAACTGCCAATGTTAAAATTCTATTGAGGAAAAGTAAGTGCTTTTCAGCAATTTTCTTTTTGGAGATATGAACGTAAAAATCTTCGGTCATCGATGATGAAACCACCATTAATTGTGATGAGGCGGTGGACATCATGGCAGAAACCGCCCCCGAAAGGAGGATTCCGGCTAAGATTGGCTTGAACAGGGTCATGACCATAACCGGCATAATTTTTTCCGCGTCTCTGGCCACACTCTCAGCAGCATCTCCCAAAGCACCCGCCTGCACCAGTTTATAACCAATAATTCCGATCATAAAAGCCCCTGTGTAAGCGAGCAAAGTCCATGTTATCGCCAGCCAGCGACTCTGGCGGGTTTCCTTTTTGTTCCGCATGGCCATCATTCGAGTAAGCAGTTGTGGTTGCCCGGTATACCCGAAGGCCCAACTCAGACCGTTTAGAATCAACAATCCACCGGTTGCCTGTTTGGCCATTGAAGCGTTCAGAGGAACAGTGTAACTGGCGTGAGCGATCGTTTCGGCGATATTGATGTTGTATGTTGCGGCAACACCAAGAGCAATTATTGGCAGAGCAACACTGGTAAATACCATGAGAACTGCCTGGAAAGCATCGGTGGCAACCACGGTAATAAATCCTCCAAGCATGGTATATAAGGTAACCAATACCGATCCGATTACCATCCCCCAGAAGGGATCAATGTTAAAAGTGTCATTAAAGATTTTTCCGGCACCACTGAATTGAGCCGCGATGTAGAGTACAAAGAAGAAAATGATTATAAGGGATGATACTATTCCGAAACTGTGCTGTGTGCCTTCGAATTTAGCTGAGAACAGACCGGGTACGGTTAATGCTCCTGTTTTATCTGTTAATCGTTGCAGCGGTTCAGCAAGAAAAGTCCATAAAAATAAGATGCCGCTTACACAGCCCAAAGCAACCCATATCGCAGCCATTCCCTCGGAATAAGCCAGCCCGGTTAATCCCAGGAGCAACCAGGCCGATTCTCCGGTTGCCCGCTCGGAAAGTGCCAGTGAGAATCCGGAGATTTTTTTTCCTCCCAATACAAAGTCATTGTTGGTTTTTGACCGCCGGGCCGAGTATACTACAATTCCAATAAGAATTACCATGTAGGCAACGAAGACTAGAATAATCATGATTGCTTTGGTTTTATCAAAAGCATCTAAGATAAAAAGAAAATGGATTTACACAATTTATCTGTACAAATTAGGGATTCCATCTTGTAAGAGATGGAATCCCTAATTTGTACTTCGGCAGAGCTTCCTTCCATTCAAAACCAGGTATTTCCTGTGTAGGATGTATTCTGCGAAAACGGGAATCGTATTCTCAATCTGAAGTTTTGTGTTTCAGACTTTGGAATCCTTCACCCAAAATCTCCTTGGTATCCATAACTGTAATAAAAGCCTCGGAATCGATATTGCCGATGAATTCTTTTAAAATGGTCACTTCGCGGCGGCTGACAACCGTGTAAATAATTTGCTTTTCTTCACCGGTGTACATCCCTTCTCCTTTTAAATACGTGCCTCCTCTGTCCAAATCAGTTAACAATTTGTTCTTGATCTCCAGGTGAGCTTTCGAAACAATCATTAAGGCTTTATTGTAATTGGCGCCTTCCATGGTTATGTCAATTACTTTTCCGGTTATGTAAATAACGATCCAGGAATAGAGCGGGATGGCCCAATCACCAAAGGCCAACAATCCAAATAACACAATTACCGAATCAACGTAAATCATTAACCGGCCAAGCTGAATGTTTGTATGTTTGCCGATAATCATGGCAATAATATCGGAACCTCCCGAAGTTGCTCTTGACTTGAAAATTAGTCCGAGGCCAAAACCTGCCAGTACGCCTGCAAAAACGCACGACAGTAGTATATCGTCAACCAGTGGGGCATTCCCAACGGGACGTAACCACGTGATGAGATCGTTGAATGTTGCGGTAAGAACAGAGCCTGTAATTGTTTTTATGCCAAATCGCGGGCCCAAAACCTTAATGCCGGCAATGATTAGTGGAATATCAATGAATAAGGCAAATAATCCAATGGGCACTCCATCGGGCCAGAAAGAAAATACTCCCTCGGTAAGGTAATGCACCACAATGGAAATCCCGTAAACTCCTCCGGGCACAATTTTATGTGGAGTAATAAAAAATACAAAGGATGCCGCCAGGATAAATGATCCTGCAATAATCAGCAGATAATCAGCAATCCACTTCTTACTAAAAATCTTATCTTTTGTCAAGAATGCCATAGCTCATTTATTTTCGGCAAATGACTACAAATTGGGCGATTTAAAAAGTGATAATTGTCAGAAATTTTGAAAAGAGTTACTGGTTTAAAGCTCGAAGGAAGAAGCTCGAAGCTGAAAGAAAGAACGGTTCAAGTAGCGCCAGGCACTGATGGAAAAGTCGTGCACCTAAGGTTGTTTGGTGTACGATTCCGTTCCAAACAATGTTTATAGAACGATTCTGCGATTCAGTGACACTCAACTTTTGGGTTTATCCAATGAAATTTATTCGTATTTCACCGGTAGTGCAGCGAAGTGAAAGTTGTTAGTGGAACTAATCCCGATTTTTCGGGGGGAGCGAGGAACGAGCGACGAAGCAGCTTCCCCGCACAATATCGAACGTTTCTTTCTGATCGAGACCTCAAAGACAATAATCAAGGATATCCTGTTTCGGTGTACAAAACGCCACCATTTCAAAGCACCAAGCGGTTGCGCCGATTGCATTGCACTCGCTAATCCCCTGGTTAAAACCGGGGCTATAAACGTTCAACCCCGCTGGGGTTGTGCTGAAAGATTGGCCCGAACCACCAGATGATCGTCCTGCCCTTTCAGAAGGGAAGGATAAGAGGAAGGGTGGAAGAAGCTGTGCCGCCTATAGGGGAAAGGTTAATTAATCAACATATATTAATCATTGATCAATCCCTCGTTGTCCGATAATCTGAAGATCTGGAATTATAAATACCTGGCTGTCTGGTTGTCCGATAATCTGAAAATCTGTAAATCCAGATTAATCATTTCCAGGTCGTTCTTTAGTCTAATACAAAACGATAGGAAATGGTTCCCTGCTGGAAAGCCGGGGCATTATTATCCACATTAAACTTTGCTTTCAATGCGGCTTGTTTGGCTTCGTCCCAAAATGTTTTGTTGGCAATTGTTGTTCCCCGGGCACCCGGTTCGGCAGAAGTTACTTTACCATATTTATCAACGGTAACTTTAACAACTACTATTCCTGCGTCGTTGCCCGGGTATCTTGGTTTGGGCAACGAACTTGCGGTACGACCGGACAAACTATAGGAAACACCCGATCCTGAATCTCCGGATCCACTTCCGCCAGGTCCATATTTTCCGGCGTTTGGATCGCCGGTAGGTACACCCTGGTTACCACCCGGAAATGTTTTTCCCTGGCTTTTGCCATCACTGCTTCCGGTTCCTCCTGTTCCTGAGCCACTTTTCGAGAATGCTCCGGCAGTACGTGAGTTTATTTCGTTTATTTTTCTTTCTTCTTCTGCCTTCCGTTGTCGTTCCGCTTCTTC
>JBFEWU010000097.1:0-13897 GCA_041546215.1 Draconibacterium sp.
ACCCGTTATGGAATTTTAAATATTAAAGCGCACGAATTGTGCGCCGGTGGAATTTGTTTGTGTGATATAAATATTTAAAAAATAACAATTAAAATTTAAATAATGAAACCATCTATCCTTACTGTATTTACAGTACTGCTATTTTTAAGTATTTCGTGCACGACTGAAAAGCCGGCCGAAACAAAAGCAACAATGGACTACACTGAATATGTTGATCCGATGATTGGAAGCGATTACCACGGACATGTTTTTGTAGGTGCCAACGTCCCTTTCGGGGCAGTTCAACTGGGCCCGAACAATCCTACACAAGGCTGGGACTGGTGCTCGGGTTATCACTATTCCGATTCACTTTTAATTGGATTTGCACACACACATCTTAGCGGAACCGGAATTGGCGATTTAGGAGACATCCTGTTTATGCCGGTTTCCGGAGACTACACACCGGAAATAAACGAAGAAAATCCCTATCACTGGCAGGCAAAATACACCCATGCCGACGAAGTGGTTAAACCGGGATACTATTCAATCGACATTAAAAAGTACCAGGTCAAAGCCGAGCTGACAGCAAGTAATCGTGTTGGCTTTCACAGGTACAATTTCAAAGGCGAAGGCAATTCAAAAGTACTCATTGACCTGAAGTATGGAACCGGCTGGGACCGTTTACAAAAAGGGGCCATAAAACAAGTGGATAATAACAGCATTGAAGGATTTCGTTTTTCAATGGGCTGGGCAAAAGACCAACGCGTTTTTTACCACACACAGTTTTCGAAAGACATTAAACACATTGAGATTGTCCGTGAAGATGAAAAAATTGGTGAATTTACAGCACTTATCGAATTTGAAGGAAATGGCGAATTGCTGGCAAAAACTGCCATCTCTCCGGTAAGTTCGGAAAATGCAAAAAAGAACATGCTCGCTGAGGTAGACGAGGAAATCGGATTCTGGAATTTCGATGCCATTTACGACATCGCAAAAACCATGTGGAATACCGAGCTGGGTAAAATCAAAATTGAAACCGGTAATAAATCCGACCTCACCACTTTTTACACCGCCCTGTACCACACCATGATTGCACCCTCGCTGTTTAACGATACCGATGGAACCTACCGTGGAACCGATAAAAAAGTGTATCAGGATCCGGGTTTTGAAAATTACTCGGTATTCTCGTTGTGGGATACTTACCGTGCCGCACATCCGCTGTTTACCTTGTTTCAACCCAACCGTGTAAACGACTTTATTAATTCGCTTTTAGTGGCCTACGAACAGCAGGGAAAACTGCCCATATGGCACTTAAAAGGAAACGAAACCAATACAATGGTAGGTTATCACTCTGTACCGGTTATTGCCGATGCCTATTTTAAAGGCTTCCGCGGCTTCGATGCGGAAAAAGCTTTTGAAGCGATGAAAACATCGGCTTTGCTCGATGAAGAAGGCCAGGACTTTGTGAAAAGCATGGGCTACATTCCGGCCGAAACACAGGTCGAATCGGTTGCCAAAGCACTTGAATATGCCATCGATGACTGGTGCATTGCAGCCATGGCAAAAGCCCTGGGCAAAACAGAAGATTATGAACTATTTGCCAAACGTGCAGGGTACTACGAGAATTATTTCGACAAAGAGATAAAGTTCATGCGTGGTAAAATGATGGATGGCAGCTGGAGAACGCCTTTTAATCCGATTCATTCGGCACACCGAGAAGACGATTTTTGTGAAGGAAACAGCTGGCAATACACCTGGCTGGTACCTCACGATGTGGAAGGTTTAATAGCGCTTCATGGTGGTGAAGAAACCTTTATTACCAAATTAGATGAATTATTTTCCATGTCGTCTGACCAGGTAGAAACCGCATCAAACGACATCTCCGGTTTGATCGGACAATATGCCCACGGCAATGAGCCAAGCCACCACACAACCTATTTGTATGCCTACGCCGGGGTACAGTGGAAAACGGCAGAGAAAGTTCGAGAGATATGTACCACCATGTACAATGACCAACCCGACGGGCTTTGTGGGAACGAAGACTGCGGCCAGATGTCGGCATGGTACGTCTTATCCTCCATGGGAATGTACCCGGTTAATCCCGCAAATGGTGCCTACGTTTTTGGCAGCCCAATGTTCGACAAAGCTGAAATTGGCTTGCCGGGAGGTAAATATTTTACTTTTATTGCCGAAAATAACAGCAGGGAAAACCTCTACATTCAGTCGATTACTTTAAACGGAGAACCATATACCAAATCGTATATCACCCATAAACAGATTATGGAAGGCGGTAAGTTGGTATACACCATGGGAGCTACCCCGAATAAAGATTTTGGGAAGGCCGAAGAGGACAGACCGAAGTCGGTGGTTTACTAGTTGATGTAACAAAGGCTAAGAGCAGTACAATGGGATTAGAGATATTATTTCTAATCCCATTGTTCATTGCAGAACGATCTAATCCATAAAAAACTACCGCGTGATAATGATGTAATCCCAATAGCTTATATCCAACTCACATACATATACTAAAGTAAACACTCTGACCATAATAATTATTCAATTGAATTTGTAATTTAGTCTTCGAAACTCAATTCTATAAATCATGCCATTTAGAAATCGAATGACCATTGTTCTTTCAATCATTTTCTTCTTGATCTCAATTAATACAATAGGTAAGAAAAAGGAAAAGGAAATTGTTGCCGAAATTGATACAGCTGTTTTCAGCAATTTAAAGTACCGGAACATTGGGCCGTTCCGGGGGGGCCGTTCGGCTGCCGTTTGTGGCGTCGCCGATAATCCCGATCTGTATTACTTCGGATCAACTGGAGGAGGTGTTTGGAAAACCGAAGATGCAGGCCAATCCTGGAAAAACATAAGCGATGGTTATTTTGGTGGCTCCATAGGAGCTGTAACCGTTGCGCCTTCCGATCCTAACGTGATCTATGTTGGCGGAGGTGAAAAAACGGTTCGCGGCAACGTTTCCTATGGTTATGGAATTTGGAAATCGGTGGATGCCGGCGAAACCTGGGAATACAAAGCCTTAAAAGAAGGACAAAACATTCCCCGAATCAGAGTCCATCCCAAAAATCCGGACATGGTTTACGCAGCTGTTCTCGGTCATGTGTTTGGTCCAAACAAAGAACGTGGCATTTATAAATCGACCGATGGTGGAGATAGCTGGAAACAGGTACTTTTTGTAAACCACAATGCCGGGGCAGTTGATTTGATTATCGATCCGTTTAATCCGCTTATCATATATGCATCAACGTGGCGCATGCGCAGAACAGCTTACAGTTTAGAAAGTGGAGGTGATGGTTCGGGGCTATGGAAAAGTACCGATGGTGGCGAAAGCTGGGAAAACATTTCGGAGAACAAAGGCTTGCCAAAAGGAACATTGGGAATAATTGGCATAACAGCTTCACCGGTAAAACGAAACCGGATTTGGGCCATTGTGGAAAATGAAAAAGGTGGCGTTTTTCGTTCGGACGATGCAGGAAAAACATGGCAAAAAACCAATGACGACCGCAACCTGCGCCAACGTGCCTGGTACTACTCGCGCATTTATGCAGATACCGAAAAAGCCGATAAGGTCTATGTTCTGAACGTGCAGTTTTGGGTATCGGAAGATGGTGGTAATAAATTTACATCCATAAACGGCACACCCCACGGAGATCACCACGATCTCTGGATCAATCCTGAAAACTCAAATTATATGATAATCGGAGACGACGGTGGAGCCCAGGTGAGCCTGGACGAGGCACACAACTTTTCAACCTATATGAACCAACCCACTGCACAATTTTACAGGCTAAGCACTGACAATCACTTCCCATACCGAATTTATGCCGCTCAGCAGGACAATTCCACCGTAAGGATTGCCCACCGGAGTTTTGGTGGAGGAATTACCGAAGACGATTGGGAAGCGACGGCTGGTGGTGAAAGCGGACATATAGCTCCCGATCCAAAAGATCCGGATATTGTCTACGGCGGGTCCTATGGTGGGTATTTAACCCGCCAAAACCACAAAACGGGCGAACGCCGGTTAATAAATGTATGGCCCGACAATCCCATGGGTTGGGGAGCCAAACATTTGAAGTACCGCTTTCAATGGAACTTTCCGATTTTCTTTTCAACCCACGATGACAATACATTATTCACAGCAGCCCAAATGTTGTTTAAAACCACCAATGAAGGGCAAAGCTGGGAACAAATCAGCCCTGATTTAACAAGAAACGACACAACAAAAATGGAATCGTCGGGTGGCCCCATTACAAAAGACAACACCAGTGTAGAATATTACGGAACCATTTTCGCAGCCTGCGAATCGTTAATCGACAAAGACGTTATTTGGGCAGGTAGCGACGATGGCTTAATTCATGTCACAAAAGATGCTGGGAAAAACTGGGAAGATGTAACGCCACCCACAACGATAATGCCCGAATGGACCATGATTAACAGTCTGGAACCACACCCGAGCGAAGCCGGTGGCATTTATGTGGCAGCAACCGCATACAAGAGCGACGATTTTACGCCTTATTTATACAAGACCACTGACTATGGTCAAACCTGGACTATAATTACCAATGGCATACCTGACACTCATTTTACCCGTGTTATTCGTGCCGATAAAAAGCGTAAAGGATTACTTTATGCAGGAACCGAAAGCGGTATGTACCTTTCGTTTAACGATGGTGAATTATGGCAATCCTTCCAACTCAACCTGCCCATAGTTCCCATTACTGACCTAAGCATTAAAAACAACGATTTGATCGTGGCAACCCAGGGCCGCAGTCTGTGGATTTTAGATGATTTAAGTCGCTTGCATCAACTCACAAAAGAGAATATTGAAAAAGACTTTCTGCTGTTCGACCAGCGGGATTCATACAAAGTTAGTGGAGGGAGTTACAGTCGCGGTGGCAGTGGCACAAACCCTCCCGGAGGTGTTGCCATCGACTTTTGGTTAAAGGATGCTACCGACTCAACAAAAGTAAAAATAGAGATTCTGGAGGACAATGGTGATATAATTAAAACCTTCTGTACCGAAACCAAAGACAAAGATTTGAAAGAAGATCTCACACTGGGGAAACTGGAAGTTAAACAGGGATTGAATCAATTTGCCTGGAACCTGCAATATCCTGAAGCCAAAGGATTTTCAGGCCTAATTATGTGGGGCGGAAGTTTACGCGGGCCAAGTGCTGTACCGGGAACTTACAAAGTACGTCTGACTGTTGATGGAGAAAGCCAGGAAAAACCTTTTAAACTTTTGTCCAATCCAAATTTCAGTACCACAAAGGAAGATTACCAAAAACAATTTGATTTACTGCTTGAAATCCGTGATAAAATAACAGAAACCCATGAAGCCATAATCGATATTCGTGCGGCAAAAAAACAAATTTCAGGATTAATATCGAAAATCAATGAAACAGAAAACGCAGAAATCATAGCATTCTCGAAGGAGTTGACAAAAAAAATGGATCGCATTGAAAACGAACTCTATCAAACCAAAAACCAAAGTCGCCAGGATCCTCTGAACTTCCCCATAAAACTGGGGAATAAGCTGGCGGCAGTTGGTAGTGAAGTAGCTTCAGGTAATTTTGGACCCACCGACCAGGAATATGAGGTTTCGGCAGAACTTACCCAGTTAATTGACATTCAACTCAATAAACTTGAAACAATAAAAAATATAGAAATTCCTAAACTCAACGAAATGATTTGGGAGGCTAAAATTCCTGCAATTCAGTTAAAAGATTAATGGCAGCATATAAAATATGAGATGAAACTTTTGATTTGTCGTGGATAACTTTATGGTTATTTGAAATTATTAGCCGTACCTTTATTCCATACATTGAAACGACCATAAAATCTGCAGGCTGGAAGATAACACGACGCGAATGTTTATGCGCCTGTTGACGGAAATTGGCCTATGGAGTATTTGTAAGTAAGGTCCGGGTACCAAAAAATATACAATTAAAACATATGAATCTGGATATGGAAAAAGATTTAAAATTAGCTGTCTTAATCGATGGTGACAATATTCCTTCGGCGTATGTGAAGGAAATGATGGAGGAAATAGCCAAATACGGAAATCCGACAATTAAACGTATTTACGGCGACTGGACCAAACCAACCTTAACAAAATGGAAAAAACTCCTGCTTGATAATGCGATAACTCCAGTACAGCAATACGCTTATACCACCGGGAAAAATGCTACCGATTCGGCCATGATAATAGATGCCATGGACATTTTGTACAGCGAGAAAGTAAATGGATTTTGCCTGGTTTCGAGCGACAGCGATTTTACAAGACTGGCCACCCGCTTGCGTGAAGCCGGAATGAATGTAATTGGCATTGGAGAAAAGAAAACTCCTGAACCGTTTATTGTCGCCTGCGATAGGTTTATCTATATCGAGATACTCCGTAATCGTTCGAAAGAAAACGAAAACGTAGCCACCCCGGATAAGTCGGAGAAGAAAAGCGGATTAGATAAAGTTACACCTCGGGTAATACGACTTATTTCATCTACGATTTCCGACCTGGCCGACGACGATGGTTGGGCATTCTTAGGCGATGTGGGGAGTCTACTGCAAAAAAAGCAACCTAATTTCGATTCCCGTAATTATGGTTTCGAAAAACTCACACCATTAATTAACTCCATCGGAAAATTCGAAATCGACCAACGCGAAAGCTATAAAGGTAAATTCAGATTGATATATGTGAGGAGAAAAACAGGTGACTAAACCCGTGCCGGGTATGCATAGAATACAGAGCATAAAAAAGTGATTAACCGAACATATTAATGTATCGCCTCTAATATTTGCTCATCCTCGGTAATTTCTCCTTTAGCCAGGTTTATCGCAGTTTCGATTAAAGCCAGATGCGAATAAGCCTGGGGGAAATTACCTAAAAGCCGCTTGGTTTTAAAATCGATATCTTCGCTAAATAGCCCCACATGATTGCTGTATGATAGTAGTTGGTCGAACAGGCTTTTAGCTTTTCTTCGTTCTCCAATGGCATTTAATGAATTTATTAACCAGAATGTACATATGGTAAACGATGAACTTGGCAAACCAAAATCGTCTTTGTTTTTGTAGCGGTACATTAAACCATCCACACAAAGCTCTTTTTCTGTTGACTGTACTGTTTTTATATATTTTTCGTCTTTTGCGTCAATAAATCCATATGGCTCCATCAACAGGTTTGAAGCGTCTAAATCATGGGAACCATAAAACTGGGTAAATGCGTTTATTTTTTCATTCCAGGCATTTTTCAATATATCATCTTTAATGGTATCGGCAAGCGGTTGCCAGTCAGCGATGTACTTTTCTTTATGAATAAATTGGGCTATTTTTACAGCTCTGTCGATGGCAACCCAGCAAAGCACTTTGGAAAAAGTAAAATGTTTTTCTTCCGTACGGATTTCCCATATTCCCTTGTCAGGTTTAGTCCAATTATTAGCAACCGTTTTTACAATGCTTCTTACGATTGTCCACAAAGCTTCGCTGTCCTCCAGGGAAACCTTAAACTCGGTAAACTGTTGGAAAATAACATCCATTAAAATACCATAAATGTCATTTTGCTTCTGAACGTATGCTGCATTTCCAATTCTTACCGGAGATGAATTTTTGTATCCACTTAAATGATCCAGGGATTCTTCTGTAAGCACTTTTTCGCGGTTGATACCATACATTATCTGAATCTTCTCATCCTTATCGGGAATAATGTCGATAATAAATTTCATGAATCGTTTAACCGTATTCAAATGCCCCAGGTACGACATCACTTTAATTACCATAGAGGCATCACGTATCCAACAAAAGCGATAATCCCAGTTTCGTTCTTCTCCTATGGTTTCGGGTAATGATGTGGTGACAGCCGCTAAAACGGCTCCCGATTTATCGTAGCTTAAGAGTTTTAAAACCAATGCGCTTCGTACAATTTCGTTGTTGTACTTGGTGAATGATGTAAGTTTATTTGCCCACTCCAGCCAGTACACTTTTGTTTTTTGCAATTTCAGGTATTGTCGGTCGAGTGTTTGTTTTAACAGTTTTTGATCGTAGGACACCAAAACAAAAGCATTTTCTTTCAAATGAATTGGCCTTTCATCCAAAATATCTTCTTTGTTAAAATCAGTATAAAGGTATAAGGAATCATAGTCGCCTTCTGTAGTATAGCACTTTATATATTCTTCAGTGGCCACTAAATTCGTTTTAAACCTGGCATACTCAACCTTTGGGTTGTACCTGATTTTAAAAACCGGCTCACCCCACTTGTACTTTATGTAACGAATAATTTCGGGAGGCGTAAAATAACCGAATTCGTTGGATTTGTACCGAGGCATAAAATCAATTACTTCAAAAGACCCTTCTTCCGATTTAAAAAATGTTGAAACAATATTGGTTGTACGAACGTATTTTTGTTCCACAGTATAGCTGTCATCAACAATAAACTCTATACTCCCGCCTTTATGTTCGTCCAATATTTTGGCAAAAACTGAAGACGAGTTAAAATGGGGCAGGCAACACCAGTCTATTGATCCCTTTTCTGAAATAAGTGCTGCACTTTTGCAATTTCCGATAATTGCGTAATTCAAATTATCCATGAAGTAAATTCTGACTTGTTGTAACTACTACCACAAAACTAATCAAATGAGTGTGGAATAAAATTAGCAAGGAATTTCAGTGCTTATCCCTGCTCTGATTTAACAATTTCATATAAAAAGCTCCTTACTTCCTTATAATTATTCAAATAATATTTTGCGGCCGAGTTCTCAGATCCAACTTTTACAGTACAGGCATCTGCGGGCAATTCTTTAAAAAGAAATTCGTCGGTCCAATCGTCACCAATGGCCATAACAAAATCATAAGGTTCATGGTATAGTAATTCAGACGCTGCCGTCCCTTTATTTATCCCTGACACTTTAATTTCCACCACTTTCTTCCCTTCCAGAATTTCCAGATCCTGGTTAATAAGAAGGTTTGAGATATCAGTAACAAGTTCGAGTGCTCGTAAAGTACCCAACTCTATATCAGCCTTCCGATAGTGCCAAACCAGAGAGTAGGTTTTTTCCTCAATTAAACTTCCCGGGGTACGGTCGACATATGATTCAAGCACGGGTAAAATATTCTCTTTCCACTCCGACTGTACCGGTTTTCTTTCCAACCAACCTTTACCTTTTTCCTTCAACCATGCACCATGTTCGGCAATTAAGGTATAATTTTTATTTCCAAACCATTTGTCGAAAGTTTCCCTGTCGCGGCCACTTACCAAAACCAATTTTGCATTGGGTATCTCACTCAAACGATCAAGTAAGAGATAGAGTTCTTTATCGGGGACTGCAGCCTGTGGATTGTCGAAGAAACGTTGTAATGTACCATCGTAATCCAGAAAAATTATTTTTGATTCAGCACGGCTGTAATCATTCAGAATATTTGATTTGATACTGGCCGATATTTTACGTGCGTGATAATCCGATTGTTTTTCAATTGTTCCTTTTAATGAATTCATAAATTCATTTGCCCATTTATGAATATCGTATCGTTTAATGCGTTTTTGCATCGTACGAAACGACTTTTCACGTTCTGCATCAGGCATCACCAGAGCACTGTAAATGGCTTTGGCAGTGTCGGCAATATTGTTTGGGTTTACAGCAATGGCTTCACCCAGCTCTTTCGAGGCTCCGGCCATTTCGCTTAAAATTAATACACCTCTGTGATTTACTTTTGAGGCAATGTACTCTTTGGCTACCAGGTTCATACCATCGCGTAAAGGAGTAAGTAAGGCCACATCGGCCGAACTGTATAATTCAATTAAATTTTCGAATGGCATTGAACGGTAGAAATAAATTACCGGATTCCAGTTTAAAGATCCAAACTCTCCATTTATATTTCCAACAAGCACATCCACTTCATTTTTCAAATTCTGATATTGCTCAACATCAGTACGCGATGGAACAGTTAACATGATTAACGAAACTTTCTCGAGGTATTCGGGATGTTTTTCAAGAAAATAACGGAAAGCCTTTAAACGTTGAGGAATACCTTTGGTATAATCCAACCTGTCGATTGATAATATTAGTTTACGGTTGGGCATACTCATTAAAAAACGATCGATATCCTGATGTTCTTTCGAGCGTTCCTGTATGGGTTTACTTTGTATTTCGAGGGCATATTTTTCAAACTTTTTATAATCAATTCCCATCGGAAAAACATCGATAAACACTTGCCTGCTTTCCAATTTTATCTGGTTAAAATCCACATCATATCCAAGCAACCGTTTTACCGAGCTGATAAAATGTCGTGCATAATCATAGGTATGAAAACCTATTAAATCGGCCCCGAGCAGACCTTGTACTATTTCTTCGCGCCAGGGTAATATTCGTATAATTTCGTACGAAGGGAAAGGAATATGCAGGAAGAATCCAATGGTTAAATCCGGTCGTCTTTCTCGCAAAATATTTGGCAAAAGCAAAAGCTGATAATCATGCACCCATACCGTATCATTCTCCCCGGCTTGTTCAAGTATAGCCTCAGCAAAAAGTTCATTTACCTTGCAATAGGCTTCCCAATAGGTTTCATCAAACTCGGTAAATTCCGTAAAATAATGAAACAGAGGCCATAAGGTTGCGTTACTAAATCCATCATAGAAATTGCTAACCAAATCATCATCCAAATAAACCGGTAAACATTGTTCTTTTTCCAGCGATGAAACAATTGCTTTTGCCTCTTCATCTGTTTCGGGCATTATCCCTGGCCACCCAATCCAAATGCTGTTACTCCCTTTATGATATGACTTAAGTCCGGTTGCTAATCCCCCGGCACTGGGTGTTACCTTTATTCCCTTGTTTTCTTTTTCTATACTTACCGGAAGCCTGTTTGACGCTATTATTAATTTACTCATATCTTTATTTCTATACAAATTATATTCTAAAGGTAGTTAATAATTATAAGCTGCGTTTCGCCACTGATATTTTCATCGAAATTTTAAGCCATAATGTAAATTCGATAATCCATAATTGCCGAAATGGCCATCTATTGTGAGTTCGATATAAGCCGCCAAACTAACCTTATTTAAACAATCCCATAATCTCTTCCTGGGAAATCTGCTCAAAGGGATTATTTGAATTTATGAAGGTATCGGCCAGCGAACTTTTCCGATCCTTAAGTTTTTGTATTTTTTCCTCAATTGAGTTTTCGGTTATAAATCGATAAACAAAAACATGTTTGTCTTGCCCAATGCGGTGTGCACGGTTAATGGCCTGGTTTTCAGCTGCCGGATTCCACCAGGGATCAACAATGAAGACATAGTCGGCTTCGGTAAGGTTTAGCCCTACCCCACCAGCTTTTAATGAGATCAGAAAAATACGGTTGTCGGGATCATCCTGAAACTTTTTTATGACCTGCTCACGTTTGATCGTTTGCCCGGTAAGTTTACTGAATTTCCATCCCTCCTTATCGATACGCTCCTGAATAAGTTCAAGGTGTGTAACAAACGACGAAAAAATCAATACCTTATGTTTTTCAGCCACCAGGTTTTGAAGCATTCTGAATATTTCATCGAATTTACCAGAGGATACTTCAAGTCCTTTTTCTGCCAGGGAAGGATGATTTGCCAGTTGTCGTAATTTTGTCAAACCCTGTAATACAACAAACTGTGATTTTTTTACACCTTCTTTTTCAATGGTAGATAAAATTGTATTCCTGATAATCGATTTCTCCTGTTCATACATTTTATGCTGTTTACTTTCCATTGGACATATACGGATTTCTTCCATAAGTGGCGGTAAATCTTTGGCTACTTCATCCTTTTTTCGGCGCAAAACAAAGGGGCGAATCATCAATTGCAGCTTTTCCATTTGCTCTTCATTGGCATGCTTTTCAATGGGTGTAATAAACGAACGCCGGAAAAAAGCAAGATTCCCCAACATCCCGGGATTTAGAAAATTCATTTGAGACCATAAATCAGAAAGCGAATTTTCGATGGGTGTGCCGATAATCACCAACTTATGTTTCGCCTGTAAATCCATTACTGCCTTGTAAGTTTTCGATGTGGCGTTTTTAATCGACTGACTTTCATCTAAAATTAAATAGAAAAAGTCGTTCTTCGAAAGTAAATCCACATCGTTCCTTACCGTACCATAGGTGGTTATTATTACATCGTAGTAGCCGGCTATTTTTTCAATATCCTCAACTTTCTTACGCTGTGTTCCCACATATTTATACACTTTTAAAGCCGGTGTAAACTTATCAATCTCGTTGCTCCAGTTGTGCACAAGCGAAGTGGGTACCACAATTAAACTGGCTGGCTGTACGGCTTCTTCAGCCTCAACTAAGCTTGAGAACATATCCAACTGCCCTTTTTCCGCAAGGGGATTATGGATTTTAATTTCTTGTTTCAACCTTTTTAATTTCAGCAGGTGAGCCAGGGTTTGAATGGTTTTTCCCAATCCCATATCGTCGGCCAGGCAACCTCCCAAACCATTTTTGTACAATCCGTACATCCATTTAAATCCTTCTTCCTGGTAGTTACGTAATCTTGCCTTTAAATTTGCAGGCAGGGCCACTGCTTCGTTACCAGCGTTTGCCAGCTGCTCATATTTCTTTTTAAGCGCTTTATCAACTTCCTGAATGCTGTTTTGTAATAAGGTAAAATGGTGTTTTTCGAACTGAAGGCGTTCGCCTTTGCTTTTTCCGAAAGGCAATAGGCCTTTATAACGGGCAAACCACTCTTCGGGCAAAACAGCTACTTCACCATTGGGCAGTTCAAACTCGCGAATATCGTTTAATATGTACTTTTTTAACTGAATAAACGGAATACTGAACTCTCCAAACCGAACCACTGCATAAACATCGAACCAATCGCCCTTTGTTTGTGCTTTCAATTCCAATTGTTGACTTCCGGTAAAGTATTTTTTATCAAATTGCTCCTGCTTTATCCGAATACCATTTTCTTCCAGCTTCGGACGATTCTGATTTAACCAATTTACAAAGAAGTACAGCGCATTTTGCTCTTCAAGCAATGATATACCGGTTAATGAATAAGAGCCGTTATCTTCTAGCAGGCCTACATTTAATAGTGTTTCACGTACCTTTGTCTCCCAGGTGAAATCGCGCAGTGTTTTACTGAACTCAAATGAGTTTCCCTTTTTTTGAACACGAACAGCCAAATGCCTTCGCGCGTTTGGTAAAAAAGTCTCATTACCATATTCAAATTTTAAAACCAAACACGGATGATACTGCAGGTTCCTTTCCAGCACCAGAACAGCCTGTTTCTTTACTTCAGCCCGATGAATTTCAAAACCGGTTGCCTTTACATCGTAATCGCGGATCGTCTTCAATACAAATCCCGAATAATATTTATCTTCGATACTGTTGGGTACCGAAACAAAATCTTTTTCAAAAAACGGCAATAGCTTTTTGGCATTTAGCTTTTCAAAAGCCACCAGCTGATTTTGGTAGAGCAGCAAACAGGGATCGTTGGTGACTACCCTGGCCGTTCGTTTTGAAAGCAGGATCTCCTTTTCGTCCAAAAATAGTTTCAATCGGTAACGTGTCTGTATTTCGGTACGTTCAAAATGAAATTCCGGACGGGCAAAAAATGGTGGAACAACAATTTCATCTTCGTCGTAAAGATTTGAATATTTTGCTTCTTTTTTATACAAGCGAACCGGGCTAAGCATAAGAATTGAGGCAACCTCCATCATACATTTTTCGATAAATGGCAGCACCTGTCTTTGAAAGAGGTCTTCATTCAAACCTGAATAAAACTCCGAAACACCTTTCGCACGTGAAAACTTTTTTACCAGGTTCTCGTCGCTGTATTTTTCGATCAGTCTTACCAACTCCTTTTCAAAAGGTTCCCAGTTATATTCATCATCATTAAGATCACGGGGTTTCACCATACGAACAAGCGAATAAAATC
>JBFEWU010000105.1:0-12894 GCA_041546215.1 Draconibacterium sp.
GTGTATTAATTCGCTTGTATCCCTTTAATGCCTGTGGTAAGGTATTACGGTGCTTTGCAAATGCCGGTGGATCAAGAATGATCAAATCATATTTATCCTGAATGTCTTTTAAGTATTCCAAACCATCAATTACGGTCGATTTATGACGTGCATCGGCTGGAAAGTTCAACTCCACATTTTCTTTGGTTAAATCTATTGCTTTCGCCGATGCATCAACCGAATGAACCGATTTTGCACCTCCTTTCATGGCGTAAAACGAAAAACCGCCGGTGTAACAAAACATGTTTAACACATCACGTCCGTCCGAGTATTCCTGCACCAGTTTACGGTTTTCACGCTGATCCACAAAAAAGCCCGTCTTCTGCCCTTTTACCCAATCCACCTTAAATTTTAAACCGTACTCCTTTACTTCATTCTCCGAATTATTGCCCAGTAAATAACCGTCTTCCGGTTTAACATCCGAATTAAAGGGCAATTTCTTTTCACTTTTATTGTAAACTGCTTTCAGCTTGTCGCCCAGTACTTCCTGTAAAGCTTTCACAAGATCTTCGCGAATTAAATACATGCCTATCGAATGCATTTGCATCACTGCCGTACCGTTGTAAAAATCAACAATTAAACCCGGCAATCCATCACCTTCAGCATGAATTAAGCGAAATACATTTGTTTCTGAATTATCCGAAAATCCCATTACTTTACGATAATTCCACGCACTTTGAATCTTACTTTTCCAGAAACTGTAATCGGGTATAAGGTCCACAAAAGAAACAATACGAACGGTTATTGAACTCTTTTGATAATGACCAATTCCCAGGAATTCATCTTTATTGGAGAATACCTGCACCAGGTCTCCTTCGGCAGGTGTTCCGTACATTTTTTTTATTGCACCGGAAAAAACCCAGGGATGAAAACGCTTTAACGATTGATCCTTCCCTGATTTCAATACAATTTTTACAAATTCAGTTGTCATAACTTAATTCTTCGAAAAATTTTCATAAATCTCCAGTGCCGCCCAGGCATCGGTTGCTGCATAGTTTTGCTGTGGCGGGGTAAGTACTTCGGCTTCCCAGTTGGTTAGCTGCTGTCCTTTAGAAATACGGAAACCACAGACAATTGCCGTTAGCTTTTTCAAACTAAAATTCTGAATGCCCATTTCTTTTGCCTCGTCTTGTAACTCCACAAAACCTCCTGGTTTAAATTTTCTAAAGGCCTGTAATCCTTTAATATCATCGCGAATGGCAACACCCGGCTTTATTACCTTTTCATTGGCTAAAATTTCCACAATCTCTTTGGGCAGGCCAATTCGGTTTATGCGAAATAAAAAGGCTCTATTTTTTGTGGATAGCTGCAGTAAGGCAACCTTATTTATAACTCCTTTTTTAAACGATGGTTTGGTCTCTGTGTCAAAACCGATAATGGAATGTAAACTTAGTTCAGCAATAGCCTGCTTTAGTTTCTTATGTGAATCAACCAAAACGATCTCACCCTCAAACTTCTTTAAGGGCATTTCAGTCAACTCTTCGTTTGAAATACTTTCTTTAAACATTTAATCCTCTTCTTCGTGAGTCCCCCAGAAATTATCCAGCCACTGCGGATTTCCCTTTCCCGGAGCCACTTCATCATTAATATTTTCTTTATTCCCCGACAGGTCGGCACCGCTATACAGAAGCATATGCACAGCCCTCAAAACATTTACCAATTGCTGCCCCCAAAATTCCTCGAAATGAAAAATACACTCGGCAAGTGAATCATTCATTACCTCTTCGTTTCCGATACTATACGCCGTAATAAAGTCTTTCAGGTCCTGGTAAATATCCAGTACATTTTCCGACAGACTGGCGCGCATGGTTTCTTCACCAAACTGTATATTGGGATCGAAAACTTCATGAAAGCCATCATTTTCACCCAACAATTGCAGCCATTTCTGATGCAGCATATTGTAATCCAACTCTGAAACAAATTTCTCCAGCTCGTCGTCGATTACACGTTCTGTTTTTGGCAATACCGACGCCTTTAAATAAAGCAGCGGCAAAAATTTTTGTAATCTATCCAGATTTTCCCTGGGCGAAAATTGCGATACATTTTCAATGGATGTACAGAATTCGTTGGCAACCGTAACAAACTCCACCACATTTTTTGAATAAATTATTTGATTGGTATCTATTCCGCTCATAATCTCTCTGAATGAAACTCGTGCAAAAGTAGCATTTTTTTTGAGAGAAGTTGAGAACCGGGAAAGGAAGAATGTGAGAATTAGGAATTTGAAAAACTCAATTTAAGCTTGCTGCCGAAACCCTCAACTCCTTTATTCTGACATGCCAAATTCAAATATTCCAGGCTCTGTTCTCACTCCTTCCATTCCAGATTATTATCAACCCGGTAAATGATCCTCTTGTTATCGATTAACCATTTAATAACCTGTCGCTTTTTTTGTTGATCGCCTTGCAGTTTTAAGAGTAAACTTTCGAAAGAGCAAGGAGCTTCAAGTATCTTTTTTATTCTTTTTCCAATTGCATCAAACTCAAAATCGGTAATCTGCATTTGTTCCTTGGCCCGACACACATCGCAAGTGCCGCATGGCGGAGCGTCCCTTTCTCCAAAATAAGCGAGCAAAATCTGGCTGCGACACTTCGCATTTTCTGAGGCATAGTCTATTACTGCATGAATTCGTTCAGCATATTCCTTTTTTCGAACATCGTAATTTTCTTTCGAAATTCTCAATCGTTCAACACTAATCCGCTCTTTGTTGAAATAAATAAATGGAGTACGATTTTGTGGCACATAATCAATTATGTTCGATTTTCGCAGGTGCTTTAAATAATTATAAACCTGCTCCCGGTTAATCCCCGAACGTTTGGCCAATAATTCTTCATCAATTGAAACATAACCACTAAATAAGCCGGTATAGGAACGTAAAATCAGTTTAACAAAATTGTCGAATTGGGCATTGGCCACCTGGAAACGATACAATTCATCGCGCGATACGGTAAAAAATATACGCGATGGACTATCCACCTCTTCGGTAAATTCAACATAGCCCTCACGTTGCAGGATTTTAAGGCTGTTGTAAACCATTGCCAATTGAAACTTGTAGGCCTGTGCAAATCCCTGCAGGCTAAACTCGTGTACCTGGCCTTTCCCAAAGCCCATGGCTACCTGAAAATAATTGCAAAGCGAATCGTAAATCCGTTTAATATTTGAAATTTCCGGAAACGATGTGCTAATATGTTTTTTAAGTTTTGTTTTATCGGCATTATTGAATAACAGCACGGCAGCAGCTTTTTTGCCATCACGCCCTGCCCTGCCTGCTTCCTGGTAATACGCCTCCAGAGAATCGGGCGAATCGATATGAATTACAAAACGCACATTGGCTTTGTCGATTCCCATACCAAAGGCATTTGTGGCCACAATCACACGTGTCTCTCCCTTCAGCCAGCTGTCTTGACGTGCGCTGCGCACCAGGTTGCTCAATCCGGCATGGTAATAGCTCGCCGAAACTCCATTTTTCCGCAATTCATCCGATACTTCCCGTGTGCCTTTTCTGTTCCGTACATAAATTACCCCCGAGCCTTTCACCTTTTTCAGTGTATCTAAAAGATATTGATATTTATTTTCGATGTTGCGCACCAGGTAACTCAGGTTCTCCCGGTGAAACGAGATCTGCAGAAGGTTCTTTTCCTGAAAACCCAGTTTTTCCTGGATGTCGTTGGCAACCTTTGGGGTCGCCGTTGCAGTTAAGGCTAACACCTTTAGCTTTGGCAAAAGTTTTCGCGCCTGGATAATGTTGAGATAGCTTGGCCTGAAATCGTAACCCCATTGTGAAATACAATGTGCTTCATCAACACACAAAAGATTCAGTTTCATTTGCACCAAACGTTCCAGAAATCGTTCAGAGTTCAATCGTTCCGGCGAAACATACAAAAACTTATAATCGCCCCATACTGCATTATCGAGTGTTAGTTTTATCTCACGTGGCGACATTCCGCTGTGCACTGCCAGGGCTTTAATCCCCTTAGCGTTCAGGTTCTCCACCTGGTCTTTCATTAAAGCAATAAGCGGCGTTACAACTACACAAATTCCGGGCTGAGACAGGGAATACACCTGAAAAGTAATGGATTTTCCACCTCCCGTTGGCATTAAACCAAGCGTATCTTTACCTGCTGCAACCGATTCAATAATATCGAGCTGTAAAGGTCTAAAATCGGGGTATCCCCAATACTTAATTAATATTTGTCTGAAATCTTGCATTAAATGGTGCGTTTGTATCTTAAATCAAACGCATGTTAATACAAATTAAGAAATGATTTTAAGCTTTAACAATTTTTATTGTTCAAAATAGCTGTAAGGCCAATTTATTCTGTACTTATCTTCTATTTTTTTGTAGTTTTGCGCCTTAATAAATCATAAAAAAATCAGGCATGTCGTTTTTGGAAGACAAAATTCAATTTGAAGGATTAACCTTCGACGATGTTCTCTTAGTTCCGTCCTATTCTGAATTATTACCACGCGATGTTGATTTATCTTCACGCTTCACCCGAAACATTGTAATAAATACGCCGATATTGTCGGCGGCAATGGATACCGTTACTGAATACAATATGGCAATCGCCATTGCGCGGGAAGGTGGTATTGGGGTTATTCACAAGAACATGGAAATTGCCGAACAGGCACACCAGGTAACCACTGTAAAACGTGCCGAAAATGGAATGATTTACGATCCGATTACCATTACACCAGATAAAAAGGTTAAAGATGCGATTAGTTTAATGGCAAAATACAAAATTGGCGGCATACCGGTAGTTGACACGCAGAGTTATCTGCTTGGAATCGTAACCAACAGAGATCTTCGTTTTGAGAAAAACATGGCACGCCCGATCTCAGAAGTGATGACCAAAGAAAACCTGGTATCCACCACCGAGTCCACCGACCTTGAAAAAGCTGCCGATATTCTTCAGTACCATAAAATAGAAAAATTACCGGTGGTTGATCAAAACAATAAACTCATCGGATTGGTAACCTATAAGGATATTACCAAGGCAAAAGACAAGCCCCTGGCTTGCAAAGATGAAAAAGGTCGCTTGCGGGTGGCTGCTGGCATTGGAATTGCCAGTGACACCATGGACCGGGTCGACAGATTGGTTAAAGCCGATGTAGACGCTTTGGTTATCGACACGGCACATGGACATACCAAAGGTGTAATTGATATGCTAAAAAGGGTAAAGGCCAAGTATCCCGAAAAAGATGTGGTCGCCGGTAACATCGCAACTGCAGAAGCAGCACTCGCACTGGTTAAAGCAGGTGCCGATGCTGTAAAAGTTGGCATTGGCCCTGGTTCGATTTGTACCACCCGGGTAATAGCAGGTGTTGGTGTTCCTCAACTTTCGGCCATTTATAATGTTTCCAAGGCCATAAAAGATGCAGGGATCCCGGTAATCGGCGATGGAGGAATCCGTTATTCAGGAGATATTGTGAAAGGTTTGGCAGCAGGTGCCGACTCGATCATGGCCGGTGGATTATTTGCCGGGGTTGAAGAATCGCCGGGAGAAACCATTCTTTACCAGGGCCGGAAATTTAAATCCTATCGTGGCATGGGTTCGGTTGAGGCCATGCAAAAAGGTTCGAAAGACCGCTATTTCCAGGATATGGAAGATGACATTAAGAAACTTGTTCCGGAAGGTATTGCTGCCCGGGTACCTTACAAAGGTTCTTTATACGAAGTGCTTTACCAGCTCATTGGCGGTATACGAGCAGGAATGGGATATTGTGGTGCACATAACATAAAACTCCTCCAGCAAGCTAAATTCACACGAATTTCCAATGCAGGGGTACAGGAAAGTCATCCGCACGATGTGAGTATAACGCGAGAAGCACCAAATTATAGCAGCCGTCAATAATGTATCCCGGCACAGGATTAGAACCTGTTTTTTAAAAAGGATTCTATCAGAGTGCCGGCTATGATAAAAAGTTACATGAGAAAAAATACAGTTGAACAAATGATTCGGATATTCTATTCGCTTATACTTTTTTTTGCTACCGGTATCAGTGCCTTCGCACAAAACAATGAGGTATTACTGTCGGTGGGAAATCACAGGATTAGCAAGGCTGAATTTGAGCATATTTATAAGAAAAACAACAATAATTTGTTCAACAAGGTCGATAAGAAAACGCCCGGTGAGTACCTGGAACTGTTTATCGATTTTAAACTAAAAGTTGTTGAAGCAGAAGCTCTGAAGATGGACACCAGCCAGCTATTTATAAATGAATTGGCGGGTTATCGTTCGGAAATAGCGGCAAGCTATCTTACCAACATAAAATACGAAGAAGAGCTGGTACACGAGTTATACCGAAGAATGCAGCACGAAGTAAACGCCAGTCATATTCTGCTGCGATTGGAAAAAAATGCTTCTTTCGAAGAAGAAACCGAAGTGTTAAAAAGAATAACTTCCATACGTCAGGAAATAATCAATGGAAAGAATTTTGGTGAAGTGGCCATGGAATATTCAGAGGATCCCTCGGCAAAAACCAACAAAGGAAACCTAGGGTATTTTTCCGCATTCATGATGGTCACTCCATTTGAAGATGCAGCTTTTTCAACCCAGCCCAATGAAATTTCGGAACCCGTGAGAAGCGATTTTGGATTCCATTTAATCCTGGTACACGATATTCGTAAAAACCAGGGAGAAATTCAGGTGGCACACATCATGAAAAACACACCTAATGATGCCAGCACCGAGGAACGCATAAAAGCAAAATCCCAGATTGATGCCATTTATGAGCAACTCCAAAACGGTGCCGATTTTGCCGAACTGGCCCGAAAAGAATCGCAGGATAAACGATCGGCAGTAAAAGGAGGCGAAATGCCCTGGTTCTCGGCTGGCCGTATTATTCCCGAATTTTCGAATGCAGCCTTCGCTATTGAAAATATTGGCGATTTTTGTAGACCTGTCCAAACGAATTTTGGGTACCACATCATAAAAAAAATGGGCGAACGCACCGTTCCATCCTTCGAAGAAGCAAAAGCCGACATTGAGTCAAGGATTAAAAAAGATGCTTCGCGCCGAACTTCCAGTCAAAAGGAGTTTATTGCCCAATTAAAAGAGGAATACAACTTTACCGAAAATGTGAAAGCCAGGGAACAGCTGCTTAAACTGAACCTCCATGACACTATCCCAATAATTAATGAACACATTTTTACACTCGACAATAAAAATTATACCAGGAAAGAATTGGAAGCCTTCATTGCCGGGATGGAATTAAGTGGCGGTAGTTATGTGTCCCTATACGACCGTTGGGTAAATCACGAGATTATTCAGTATGAAGATTCGAGACTGGAGGAAAAACATCCCGAATTCAGGTACCTGATGAATGAATACCATGATGGTATTTTACTTTTCAATATTTCCCAGGAGAAAATTTGGAACTATGCAACGGAAGATACACTTGGCTTGGAGAAATTCTTCGCTAAAAATAAAGGGAAACACAGGTGGAACGAACGTTTTAAAGGCACTATAATTACATGCGAGAATTCAGAAATCAGGGAACAAGCAGAAAACCTTTTTGGTGAAGAAATGACAAACGAAGAAGTTGCTGCGCACTTAAATACCGAAAAAGAAGTGATCACTTTCAATGAAGGAGCCTGGGAAGAAGGTCGTAACGAAATTGTTGATTATTACGTTTGGAATGGCAAAGAACCCGAAGATTTCGACAGTGCAACAACCTTTGTTCGAGGCAATAAAATAGCACCCGAACCAAAACAATTGAGCGAAGCCCGTGGTTTATACATTTCTGATTATCAGAACTACCTGGAAGAAAAATGGTTAAAAAAGCTACGTAAAAAACACAAAGTTAATGTGAACAAAAAAATGCTAAAAACCATTGAAGGTGTTTAAGTGTATTTTAAAATATGGAATTGTATTGACGACCCTGGTATTTATCATGGCCTGTTCTGCTGAAACGGATGACTCACCCGTAGCCCAGGTTGGCGACAAAGTGCTTTATCAGTCCAGTATAGATGAGATCCTTCCCAGGAACATTGGAAAAGAGGACAGCATTATCCTGGCCAATGATTACATAACCAAGTGGATTAAGCAGGAGCTTTTAATTCAGAAAGCCGATGAAAATTTATCGCCTGAACAAAAAAATGTGGAGAAGGAATTGCAGGCCTACCGTAACTCCTTAATTATTTATAAATACAAGAATGAATTAATTAAACAACGAATGGATACGGTTGTGGCACCGGATGAAATTGAAAAGTATTACAACAACCATCCGGTCGACTTTAATTTAAACCGTTGTATTGTAAAAGCGATTTTTGTAAAAATACCGTCCGATTTAGCCAATCCGGCCCTGGTGAAAAGTTTGGTGAGCGACACTTCGCAGGAAGGACTGTCAGAGCTTCGCGAATACTGTGGACAATATGCTAAAAAGGTTGAGATATCGGTCGAGAACTGGATTGATTTTCAGGTGCTGAAAAAGAATTTCCCGGTTGAAATAACCGATGCTGAGAAGTTTCTAAAGACGAAAAGTCTGCAGGAAATGAATGATTCAAATTATTATTATCTTGTCAGCATTCAG
The DNA here is from genome assembly GCA_041546215.1 of Draconibacterium sp. GTDB lineage: Bacteria > Bacteroidota > Bacteroidia > Bacteroidales > Prolixibacteraceae > Draconibacterium. The sequence goes on from JBFEWU010000105.1 coordinate 8,575, forward strand.
GATTATAAATTACCAAACGACCTGGCGCCGATTGAATTTGTGGAAAACAACATAAAAAATTTAATTTTGAACCAGCGAAAAATTAAGTTTTTAAAAGAATTGGAAGAAAACGTTTATAACGAAGGAATTCGAAAGAACAAGTTTAGAATATTTAACAAGAAAACAGATGAGAATTAATACGAACAGGATATCAGGAATACTTTTACTCTTGATTTTTTTAGCAGGTGGAGTAAAAGCTCAGGATAAGGTCATCGACCAGATTGTAGCGATTGTTGGGGGAAATATCATCCTGAAATCGGACGTTGAACAAATGCATATGAATAACCAGGCGCAGGGAATTACCTCCGAAGGTGATATGAAATGTGAGATTCTGGAGCAATTTTTAATTAATAAGTTGCTCGTTGCCGAAGCAGAACTGGACACCCTGATAACGGTTACACCAAGCCAGATTAACCAGCAGATGGATGCACAAATGCAGCAGTACATGCAACATTTTGGTACCGAAAGTGCAGTTGAAAAATATTTTAACAAGCCCATAGCGCTGATAAAATCAGATATGCAGGATGCCATTCGCGAATCTTTGTTAAGCCAGCAAATGAGATCCAAAATTGTGGAGAATATTACCGTTACACCTTCAGAAGTTCGCTTTCATTACCGCAACCTCGCAAAAGACGAAGTTCCCACAATTCCTACTCAGTACGAATATGCACAGATCACGGTTCAGCCAAAAGTTGATTTGGAAGAAGAAAACCGGGTAAAAGCAAGGCTTCGCGAATTAAAAAGACAAATTGAAAGTGGTACAAGAAGTTTTCAATCCATGGCCATTATCTATTCCGAGGGTCCTTCGGCAAAGGATGGCGGTGTTATTGGTTATTCAGGACGTGCCCAACTGGATCCTGCTTATGCAAGTACTGCGTTTAATTTAAAAGGCGATAAGGTTTCGAACGTTGTAAAAAGTGCTTTTGGGTACCACATCATTCAGCTGGTGGATAAAAAAAACGGAAAAGTAAATACCCGCCATATATTAATGAAACCCAAAGTATCGGTGGATGCAAAAGAAGAAGCCTTCAACCGGCTTGACAGTTTGGCCAACATTATTCGTAGAGATGAAATATCATTCGAACAAGCGGCAATGATGTATTCCTACGATAAAAACACCAGGAACAATGGTGGTACTGCCATCAATCCAAATACCATGTCGTCGAAATATTCCATTGAAGAAATGGATGGCGATGTAAGTAAAATAATTTCGGTTATGAATTTGAATGAGGTGTCGGAACCCTTTGAAACCATCGACATGGAGAACCAGCAACAAGTGTACAAAATTGTTAAGCTCATTAATAAAATAGAAGCACACAAAGCCGACCTTCAAAATGATTATCAAACGCTGGCCGAAATGTATTTGGTTAAAAAGAAAGAAGATACATTGCAGAAGTGGATTGCCGAACGCCAGTCGCAAACATACATTCGTATCGATAATACCTACGCCAACTGCAACTTCGAATTCGAAAACTGGATTAAATAAACGAGCAAGATTTGCCCCATGGAATATAAAAATGATGTGGAAGCCCTTGATGCCCTGCGCGATAAATTCGCGGAACTGAAGAAAGAAATAACCAAGGTAATATACGGTCAGGATGAAGTTGTTGAACAGGTGCTGATTTCACTCTTCAGCCGCGGTCATGTGCTATTAATTGGAGTACCGGGATTGGCAAAAACACTGCTGGTTACCACCATTGCAAAAATCCTGGGATTAAAATACAACCGAATACAATTTACACCTGACCTAATGCCATCAGATATTATCGGCACCGAGATCCTGGATAAAGAGCGTCAGTTTAAATTCATACAGGGCCCCTTGTTTGCGAATATTATTTTGGCCGACGAGATAAACCGCACACCACCTAAAACGCAATCGGCCTTATTGGAAGCCATGCAGGAACGCGCGGTTACCGCTGCCGGGCAACGTTTCCAGCTCGATCCTCCTTTTTTTGTTTTGGCAACTCAAAATCCAATTGAGCAGGAAGGTACTTATCCGCTTCCCGAGGCTCAACTCGACCGTTTTATGTTTTCGGTGTGGTTAGACTACCCAAAACTGGAAGACGAGCTTACCATTGTGAAAAATACCACTTCCATACAAAATATCGATTTACAACCCGTTATATCAGGAAAAGAAATCATGGAATTCCAGGACCTAATTCGTAAAGTTCCGGTAAACGACAATGTACTAAAATACGCGGTTAACCTGGCGGCTAAAACACGTCCGGGTAACGAAAACGCTGCCGACATATCGAACCAGTACCTGAAATGGGGTGCCGGGCCTCGTGCCTCGCAGTACCTGGTTCTGGGTGCAAAAACGCATGCTGCACTTCGCGGGAAATATTCACCCGACATTGAGGATGTTAAAGCCATTGCTCCTTCAATATTACGTCATCGTATTATTAAGAACTACAAGGCTGAAGCCGAAAATAAAACCATTGAAGAAATCATTGACAAACTGCTTTAATGCATCTCCTTTTAAAAAAAATAAGCCGAATTATCACAATTTCAGTCCCCTTAATTCGAATTCTTTTCATCTGCCTGCTTGCGCTGCCTGCTTTATCGCAGGAAAAAAAGAAAGTGGAAATTCTCCAGGCCGGTTCACTGGAACAAAGTGAAAATGTGGCCAATGCGCAACGTTTAATCGACAGTGTAATTATAAAACACAACGACGTTTTAATGTATTGCGACAGTGCATACACTTACGAAGGATCGAATCGTGTTGATGCTTTCGGAAGGGTGCACATTAACCAGGGAGATACCCTTCATTTGTATGCAGCAAAGGTGTACTACGACGGCGATCGTAGTTTTGCCCAGGCCATCCGCAATGTGCGGCTTAAAAATAATGAAACCAACCTGTACACCGACACGCTCGACTACGACATGAACCTGAACATTGGGTACTACGATTGTTGGGGTAAGATTATAGATAGCACCAACACATTAAGCAGCCAGGTTGGGAAATATTACCTTGATGAAGACATGGTGCATTTTACCGACAGTGTAAAAGGCTACAATGATGACTATACGCTTACCAGCGACGATATTAAATACAATACGGTTACAGAGGTCATCTATTTTGGAGGGCCAACGGTTATTCAGGATTCGGCAAATACTTTGTATGCAGAAGATGGCTGGTACAATACCATGACGGGCGAAGCCAAACTCACCAAAAATCCACAGGTTTTTAATGCCACACAGTTTTTAAATGCCAGTTACATTAGCTACAACGAAGACAACGGCAATGGAATAGCTACAGGATCTGTGCTACTGGAAGATTTGGAGAACAGAACCATTGTTCGGGGTAATAAAGTTGCATTTAACGAACTTACCAAAAATGCAACTGCCACCGACTCGGCCATGTTCATTGCCTACAACAATGTCGACAGTTTGTTCTTACATGCCGACACATTACAAACCATGCCCGATACGGTTGATGGCGAACGACTTGTAAAAGCCTTCTATGGAGTACGTTTTTTCCGAAACGATATCCAGGGCGTTTGCGATTCATTGATTTATTTTTCGAAAGATTCCCTGGTTCAGCTTCATTATGATCCGGTAATTTGGTCCGAAATACATCAACTCAGTGCCAACGAAATTGAAATGATTCAGCATGTTAATTCGCCCGATGAATTACACATGCGAAACAACAGTTTTATCATTTCGAAACAAGACTCGGGACGTTTCGACCAAATCAAAGGAAAAGAAATGATTGGGTATGTGGTTAATGGAGAGTTGAACAATGTAGATGTTGACGGAAACGGTCAAACCCTTTATTATGCCAGGGATGCAGAAGCTGTGCTGGGATTGAATAATGCCGAAAGCAGTAAAATATCCATTCGTTTTAATGAAGGAAAAATTTATAAGATCGCCTTTCAGAATCAACCCACCGGAAAATTGATTCCTTTGGGTAATTTAAGCGATGCAGAAAAAACGCTTCCCGGATTCGAATGGAAAATCAACCAGCGACCGCTTTCAAAACATGATATTTTCAGGGAAGTAAAAGCAACCGCCCCCATAGACCAGAAAACAGAAGAGAGTCCGGCTGCAATTACCAGGTAAAAGCTTTGCCCATTGCTTTGAGCTTTGAGCCATAATCAAAGTTACTCCAACGTTAACAAATAACAGAGTTTTCGGTATTATTCTTATTTTTTTCAAGAAAAAAGACCAATTCATTTTCATTTTAAAATAATATTTTGATATTTGCAGCAAATCATAAGTAAATGACAAGAAACATTAACATATCTATTCTTAGCCTCATTCTGGGTATTCTTCTTCTAA
>JBFEWU010000520.1:0-2713 GCA_041546215.1 Draconibacterium sp.
ATACCGGTAGCGAATTTGTTCAGAAAATGGAGGTACTAAAGCCGGAACTGTGGTCTCCGGATCATCCGGTGCTTTACAAACTGAAAACAAGGATTAGCAATCCGGAAGATAACTTCGATGAAGTGGTGACAAATGTTGGAATCCGTCATTTTACCTTCACGCCGGATAATGGATTTACCCTGAACGGGCAGAGCATGAAATTTCAGGGCGTAAATGAACACAGTGACCTTGGAGCCCTCGGAGCGGCTATCAACGATCGTGTTTTGGAACGCCGTCTGCAAATACTCAAAGAGATGGGCTGCAACGCCATTCGTACAGCTCATAACCCGCCCTGCGAAGAATTGCTTGATCTGTGCGACCGCATGGGTTTTATGGTAATGGATGAAGCTTTTGATGAATGGTTGGAGTCGTGGCCTTTTGGTGGCATTAAAAAACCTGAGGGCAAAGCAAAATTCGGCTACCATCTTCATTTTAATGAATGGGCAGAGAAAGACCTTGCTGAACTCATACGAAGAGACCGTAACCATCCGTCCATAATCCTTTGGAGTGTGGGTAACGAAATCCCGGATGCCTGTTTTGAAATTGGTAAAGAGCGCCTCAGAAAGCTTATACAGGTAGTTCGGAAAGAAGATCCTACAAGGCCTGTTACCTGTGGTATCACCCATATGCACCTGGCCAACGAGAGTGGCTTTGCCAGTGAATTGGATGTAACCGGCTATAACGGTGGTGGCGGCTCTTGTTTTATGTACGAGAAAGATCATGAAACCTATCCCGATAGAATTTTTATTGCGACGGAAGTGCCGCATTCATTCCAGACAAGGGGGGTATACAGGACGCATTCGTGGTACCGGGGGAAAAATCCGCTGGGTGGAATCATGAAAGTTCCGAATTTGACGGAAGAAGAGATCTTTACAAACATTCCAAAATACTACAGCTCATCATACGACAATGCGATGGTGCGTATCGGAGCAAGAGATTCATGGAGGCGTACCCGCGATCTTCCATTTATGTGTGGCGAATTCCGATGGACAGGCTTTGATTATCTGGGAGAAACCATGTTTGGCTGGCCGGCAAAATTCTGGAATTTTGGAATCATTGATATGTGTGGTTTCCCGAAAGATACCTATTATTTTTACCAAAGCCAGTGGACAGAAAAGCCTATGGTTCACATTTTACCACACTGGAACTGGAAAGGAATGGAAGGGACTGAAATTCCCGTGACGGCCTATTCAAATTGTGAAAGCGTAGAGCTCTTTCTGAACGGAAAATCGCTGGGGGAAAAAAAGATGGGTGATAAAATGGATCTGGTTTGGCAGGTGCCGTACGAACCGGGACTGATGTCGGCTATTGGTATGAGGGGTGGTAATGTGGTTTGTAAAAAAGAAATACGTACTGCCGGAGGGCCCGCAAAGATTCAGCTGTTGGCCGATAAAAAAACCATCAATGCCGACAGGCGGGATGTGATACACATTGAAGTGAATATTCAGGATGAGGAAAACAATTTTGTGCCGAATGCTTCCAACCGTATTAATTTTAAAGTGGAAGGAGAAGCTGAAATTATTGCGGTAGATAATGGAGATCCCTTAAATATGGAAGCATTTATCGACCCAAGCCGAAAAGCATTTAACGGAAAGTGCCTGGTGATTCTGAAATCTACCAGGAATAAGGGAGATATTACCCTTTACGCAGATTCGGAAGGATTGGAATCCGGAAGTATCAGTTTAAGTGCGGAATAAATAGTAAAGAAAAGCAAAGCCATAAAACTAAAAACTTATGAGAATATATTTTATCATAATCGTGAGCATTTTCTTCATGGGAAATACTCATGCACAGGAAGAAAATCATAAGGATCTGGCCGACGCCGCTTTCAAGGTAAAGGAGAAACTGATTTCCCAGTACGGGACTGAGGACTCCGCACGTATAATTAGAGGTGTGGATCAGGTGAACGCGCAGTGGTTTCCGGAAGACGGAAGCGCAACAGACTTTATGAATTTCTGCCTGAAACAGTTCGTTCCGTCTGGCCAGGACTTGGACGGTATGTTCAGCAACATTGAGCAGCAATTTGAAAATATCAGAGGCTATCAGCGAGAACTGGCACTGGCACTTGACTATCCCGTGGTGACAAAATCCCGAAAGGTAACGGAAATGGACCGGCTCTTTAGTAAATCAAAACCCAAAGAAGATTTCTATAAAAGTAAACTCGCCCTGGCAATTGCGCTTAATTTTCCCCATTATACAAATGCCGAAAAGGAAAAGACGGGGGCCGAATGGACACGTAAAAAGTGGGCTAAAGTGCGCATTGGAGACCTGTTTGATTACCGCATCAATCCCGATAAAGAGCCCGATCCCTTGATCTTACCCGACGAACTTCGCGATTATACGTCCCTGTATATTCTTTCCATGGATCATATCCTTTCGCCTGGCATGGAGATCCTTTTCCCGGAAGGAACACGTTTGAATAGCCACAACGGACTGCGTGATGAGATAAAAGGGCTTTATTCCCGTAAAAATCCACTTCCCCGGCAACGTACCATTAATACAATTGTGACACACATCATCAACCAGACCATTCCTGAATGTCTGATCGGAGAAACGGTGTATTACTGGGAGCCTGTATCCAATCAGGTTTTTGTTAAAGAGAAGGGGAAGTATGTAAAAACAGATTTTACAACTGAAAATGACCGCAGGTATCGGGTGCTGCACCATAATATGA
>JBFEWU010000368.1:0-4760 GCA_041546215.1 Draconibacterium sp.
CAACATTAAATGATGGTGATTCAGAGCCTCCACCGCGTAATTCCCAACCACTGAGATTTTCGCCGTTAAACAATGTACGCCAACCATCATTTATTCCGGAGTTTCCGGCACCCAAACATAAAAACATCACAGCTAGTGCCATTGTAGAACTTATTAATGCATTTGTTACATTTCGTTTCATGATAAACAATATATTTTAATTAAACAGCCTTTTCCAAAACTCTAAAAGTTTACTTATTTATTCTTCAAAAATTGACCACCCAAAATTTATAAACGATAAAACTCTTCCCAGCCCTTACGCGGCGTATTTCCTTTGAGAAGTTGGTTGGCTCTTTCGTTATTAGTTATTTCCTTCTTTTGCTTATCAAATTCCAAAGTCCCTCCTAATCGTTGCGCTATGCAACCCAACATAAATACCTGTGTAAGTGGTGCGGCAATTTCAAAAGAAGAATTGCACCTCGGATCTTGACCTGAAGCAGCCCTAAGGAAGTTTATCATATGGTCTCTGGCGGTATCACTTTCAGGTAATTCAGGAAGTTTGTTTTCTATTTCTTTTGCTTTGTCGGTGGGAACAATTTCAAGCATATCAGCATGGGTTCCTCCTGTGAATGTGAGTTCGTCGCTATATATAATTTTCCCGGTTTTTGGTACTTCCATGCTTTCCAGGAATTCAACCGGACGAGGGGGTTGGTTGTTTTTACCATCGTACCAGTTAATAGTCATAGCCGGCATTCCGAGACCTCTTTCAGCAAAATCGAATGCAATAATAGAACCCAATGGGTAAATGTAATCATTCTGACCTTCGAGAATTTTTGTGCGTACAGTTTGCGGAAGACCTAGTTTTAAAAAACGATGTATTGAATCAAGTGTGTGTGGTCCCCAATCGCCGAATGCTCCGTTACCGTAATCGTACCATCCGCGCCAGTTACCCGGATCAAATTTTTCGTTATACGAATGCCTGGGAGCAGTACCGGCCCATACATCCCAATTCATTCCATCAGGCATAGGCTGTGCCTCCGGAAAATTTGTTACATTTCCCCATGGATGCCAACGCCGGCCTTTGTTCATGCTGGCATCTACTCTTCTCACATTTTTAATTATACCTGCATTTACCCAGGATTCGAATTGCAATCGTTGATTTGTAGAGTGTCCCTGGTTACCCATCTGGCACATAACTTTATATTTCTTTTCAGCCTTCATAAGTAACTCACATTCTTCGAAAGTATGCGCAAGGGGCTTCTCAACATATACGTGTTTCCCAAGCGACATGGCAAGCATGGTGACCGGGAAGTGGGCATGGTCTGGTGTACCAATGATACAGGCATCAATCTCATTTGCCATGGCGTCGAACATCTTCCGAAAATCGTTGAAGAAGCGGGCGTTTTTGTATTTAGCTCTGAATTTATCGGCGCGCGATGGAACTACATCACACAATGCCACACAATTGGTCATATTATTCCTTAAAGCCCATTCACCTATTTTACCAGCCCGGTTATCACAACCAATAATGGCAAGGTTTATCTTGTCGTTTTTAGCTGTATTACCAGCGGCAAAATCAGGAATAAAACTAAATGAGGCTGCCGCCATTACTGCAGCCGATTTTTTCAAAAAAGAACGTCGTTCAATATTTTTCATTATGATATATTTTTTGGTTTTTTAATCTCCTGCTTATAATTGCGGTAATAAATGAATTGGAGATAAAATCAACAGGCCTTAATAATTGGCAGGTGTTAGTTCGCTTCTTTTTATATCCAGTTCATGTAGAATATTTCCCTCTTCATCAATGAGACGGAAAGTAACATTTGGATCTTTCTTATTTGTGTCGAAAGTAAACTCACTAAAGGCATATTCTCCTTTAACAACATAGAGTCGATTTTCCACTCCTGTTTTTGCAGAAGGTCCTCCACGTCCGCCCAAACTACCTCCTTCAAACTCGTAAAATTTAAATCCCGAAGGACGAGGAATAGTAAATCCTCTTGCTCCATGCCGGTCTCCGGAAATGAGCAGTACTCCGGCAATATTATTCTTTTCGATGAGGCTAAAAATTCGTTCTCGAGCTTTGGAATCAAATTTTCCCCACGAATCTTTTCCATCCGAAACATAATCGCTCCACATGGTTCCGCACGAAAGAATAATGAATGGACCTCTACAATCCAGCAACTCCTCTTCCAGCCAAAGCATCTGTTTTTCACCCAAAAATGATTCTTTTGTCCTAAAATACCGGTGATCAAGCACAATTACATCTGCAGCGCCAATCCTTGTACGGAAAAAAATACCTTTTTCATCATCTCCCGAACCATACGAAGGATTGTTCCACGCATACCGAAATACCTTCCATACATTCTCCCTATCCTCATTTGTATACCCAGGAGGAATTCCCCATTTGTCATTATCAAAATAATCGTGGTCGTCCCAAGCCGCATATACCGGAACTTTAGAGGCCAAATTTTGCCATGCCGGGTATAGGTCGCGGGCAAGGTAATCCAGACTATGCCAGCCTACACTGTTGTTTCTGTCCTGAACTGCAATATCCCCAATAGCCAAAAAAGCATCCGGTTCGCGTGCCACCATTGCCCGGCTTTGCTTTTCATTCCCCAATCCCCAGCGATGAAAGCATGAACCAAAAAGTATACGGGTATTAGTTTTCAAATCGTCGCTTAGTGTATGAAAAAACGTTTCATATGGCATTTCAATTTTTTTGCCATCCACTAAAACGCTGTATGTGTATTTCCTTCCCGCCATGAGTCCATTGAGCGGAACAATCACAGATAATTCACTTCCAGTGGTGGATTCCGATGGTCCGAATTTTTTTTCCGTTCCCCCTGCTGTTATAAGAACCTCCACTTTTGCCGGTTTCACTGTTCGAAACCAAATATCAACAGAATTGCTGGTGACATTGCCCAGCATCGGACCACCCAACAGTTTGATGTTGTGTTCAGCACAATGATTCTGAAAATCCTTATGAGCTGCAAGGCTGCCAAAACCCTGGTATGTTTCGCAGGCCAGACGGGTCTCGGCATATTTATACAACACTTGTTTCTCAATCGGCAAAGGACGATCAAAATGGTTCAGGTATAAAAGGTTATCCTTTAATCCTGAATTGTTGTTATTTCCCTTTCTGTACGGGAAATCTTTGTCTTTGACTTGTCCATAAGTACTGCAGACAGAAAAGATAAAAATGACGAATCCGACAGTACATGTTGAAAGTATTTTTTTCATAAAACTCTTTTTGAAATGATGTAACGATTTATTCTGAATTATCAGGCAATGAAATCTTCCAATCCTTAAACAAACGATCCAACTCCATTACTTTTTCGGGATTTTCTTTGGCCAGATTGTTTGTTTCGGTGGGATCCTTTTCAATGTTATACAAATCCCAGGGTCTTTCCCTTCCGTGTTTTACAATTTTAAATCCCCTGGAATAAACTGCCTGTCCACGGTTCCATTCCCAGAAAATGGGTTTTTCTCTCTCCGTTTTTTCTCCTTGTAATACCGGCAAAAGGCTAATTCCCTGTATGGGTGTTATCTTTTGATTGTTGAATTCTTCCGGATATTTTGCTCCGGTTATTTCGATAATTGTAGGCATAAAATCAATAAAATGACCAGGAAATTCGGTAAAAGAACCGGCTTGTATCTTACCTGGCCAATGTGCAATAAAGGGGGTATTAATTCCACCTTCATAACTGTGACTTTTAAAATACTGAAAAGGAGTGTTTGCCACATTGGCCCAGCTATATCCCAGTGAAGCCCATCGTGTCATGGTGCCTATTTCACCGTGATCATCTTTAATTTTGGAACCAGCCATTTCGGCGGACGCTCCGTTATCCGAAACAAAAATTATCAATGTATTTTTATCCTTTCCTGTTTCTTTCAGTTTCGTCAAAACACGCCCAATATTTTGATCCATGCGATCAATCATAGCTGCATAAACTTCCATTTTTCTCATTTCATCCTTCCGAACGGAATCACTCAACGCATCCCAGATGTTATAAGTTGGCGCAGATAATTTGTAGGATTTATCAATCAATCCGGTTCTAAGTTGCTTCTCGTAACGTTGTTTCCGGATTTTTTCATAACCCCCGTCGTACTTCCCTTTATATCTGGCGATGTCCTCCGGCCAGGCCATTAAAGGATCGTGCGGAGCCGTGTACGCCAAGTATAAAAAGAACGGCTTGTCTTCGTTTTTGTATTCATCCAGCCAGCTGAGCGCAAAATTTGTAAAATAATCGGTTGTATAAAAATCTTTAGCTTCGGGTGTATAAGGATGATACGTAACTGAATCGATACACCACCACCTTTGTGATTTACGTCCCGGTTTGCCTTTTCTGGCAGGAGCGCCCTCTCCCTGCCTCTGTTCTCCCGGATTAAAATAATTACATGCACCGTCTTTTAATCCGTAATAACGGTCGAATCCGCGTGTTACCGGATTCTCCAATCCATGATGTTTGCCTGCCCACAAAGTGCGATATCCGACTGTCCGGAGAACTTCCCCGAGGGTTACAGCATTTGTAATCGGATTTTTATGAGTTTCAGCATACCCGTTTTGTTGCGCATACACACCGGTTAACAGGCAGGCCCTCGACGGAAAACATTTCGATGTATTGTGAAACCGTGTAAACCGCATCCCGCATGCACCCAACTCGTCAAGGTTTGGTGTTTTCATCTCGCTGCCATAGCAGCCGATATCCGACCAACCCAAATCATCTGCACAGATAAGAACTATGTTTGGTTTTGAATTGGAATTTTCAATCTTACCTGCA
>JBFEWU010000034.1:0-21790 GCA_041546215.1 Draconibacterium sp.
GGGAAAGTTCCTTAGTTGGATCCGGAACCATTTCTTTCTAACCTTCGGGTTGGCACAAGGGAAAAGCCGAAGTCCGGATCAGACACTCTGGAAGGTCAAAATTCAGGCAATCATCTGAAAGAAAAGCCAGAAGTTCTTTCAAGATTGGGTCATCAGGCAGGAAGCAGAGAAACCAAGGTTTCTGTTGTAAAACTGCACAACACCAAAGGGGCAACTCTAAGGTGTCGATTGGAACGGGGAAATCTCTAGGGATGAAACCTAATACACTGAACTGACACTTCGTTCAGGAAGGCAAGCGCGAATGCCCAATGAACTGCCGGATAGTTGTTCTGTAAAAGGAGCAAGTAGAAAGCAAGGGGCGGAAATAAGCTCGCAAGAGTTTACGGAAGCCGGTCGCAATAACCGTAACCTGGCACGAAAAGTAACTTCGGTTACTTGGAAGTGAATGGGAGCTATTCTCTATTGAATAGTTCCCATTTGTGTTTTCTTCCCTATCAAAATTTTCCTATCCAAAGTCTACCCTATATCTTAATGTCCATTGGATCGAAATCCCATTTTCTTATTACCTTTACAATAAATTATACGTTATTCATGATTCCACAGATAAATAAGATTAAAAATACCGGTTCGGGAAACTTTTTTTTGCTTGCCGGACCTTGTGCCATCGAAGGCGAAAAAATGGCAATGGAGATTGCCGAAAAAATTGTTGATATTTCAGAACGCTTAAAAATTCCCTTTGTATTTAAAGGTTCATATCGCAAAGCAAACCGCTCGCGTATTGATTCTTTCACAGGAATTGGGGATGAAAAAGCACTAAAAATATTGCGAAAAGTTGGCGAAACATTCGATATTCCGGTAGTAAGCGATTTTCACACAGCAGAGGAAGCGGCCATGGCTGCCGAGTATGTTGATGTACTTCAAATCCCAGCTTTTCTATGCCGACAAACCGATATTTTGGTTGCTGCCGCAGAAACCGGAAAGGTTGTAAACATTAAAAAAGGTCAGTTTCTTTCGGCCGATGCCATGAAATTTGCCGTTACAAAAGTTCGTGAAAGCGGAAACAATAAGGTCATGCTCACCGAACGCGGAACTACTTTTGGGTACCAGGACCTGGTGGTCGATTATCGGGGAATACCGGCCATGAAAACACTGGATGTTCCTGTTATCCTGGACATCACACATTCCTTGCAGCAACCGAACCAGTCGAGCGGTGTCACCGGTGGTAAACCCGAACTAATTGAGGTGGTTGCCCGTGCAGGAATCGCGGTTGGCGCCGATGGTATTTTCATTGAAACACACCCAAATCCGAGTCAGGCAAAATCGGACGGTGCAAATATGCTTAAACTGGATTTACTGGAAAATTTGCTGGAAAAACTGGTTCTGATAAAACAAACCATTAACCAATTGGGATAAATGAGTTTTTCGTTGCTCACAAATGAATTGAGAACCCGGGTTTTCCAGTGGGAAACCAAATTGTTGAAACTAAGTCCGGAACAGGTTACCAGGCTGCGGAATACGCAAAACCGCAGCATCAAACAAATTGTCGGGCACATGGTTGATTCTGCTTCTAATAACACACACCGTGTGGTTCATTTGCAATACCGAAAATCTCCGGTTAACTTTCCCAACTATGCTACCTACGGAAATAACGACAGGTGGATTGCCATTCAGAATTATCAAAATGAAGACTGGGAAAACCTGGTTCAGTTGTGGAAATATTCTCATTTGCACTTAATTCATATAATTGAAAATATTAGCCCTGAAAAAGTAAATACCGAATGGCTGGATGATGAAGAAAATGTTGTCTCATTAAAAGAAATGGTGGAAGATTTTCCAAGACATTTCAGATTACACACGCAAGAAATTAACAAGCTGATAAACAGCTAAACCATAAAAAATCAACTTTAATGAAACGAGGTTGGTCCGGCAACAGTCAAACAAAAGGCCATGAATCTTAACCGCAGTGGCACAAAAACACCTTCACGTCTTTGCGTCTTTGCGAGAAATATAACGAAGTTTCCTGTTGTTGAAAAGTGCGGAAATTGAATTTTTAACTTAAAATATATGCAAATGAAAAATCGAAGATCGTTCATAAAAAAGGCCCTTGCAGGAATTACTGTTGCAGGCATGTTACCCCTATCGAAGAAAACAATGGCAGGTGAAGTTAAAATTACAGGGGCATTGGTTCATCATGTTTATTTTTGGCTTAAAGATCCCAAAAACGATGGGCACAAAAAACAACTAATAAAAGGTTTAAACGACCTGTTAAGTATTAAAACCATAAAAATGAGCCATATCGGATTTCCGGCAGGAACCGAAAGCCGCGACGTGGTTGATCACTCCTACTCGGTCTCCTTCATGGTAATGTTCGACAATCAAGCCGATCAGGATGCTTACCAGGTTGATCCGATACACTTGAAATTTGTGGAAGAGAATAACCACTTGTGGAATAAAGTTATTGTGTACGATTCGGTTGACAAATAAGATTATTTGGATGAGAGCAATGAAACGGGCCGAATAAATGTTAGCCAGAAGGACCATCATGTTCATGCAAGATGAAGACAAATACCTAAAATCGGTGATGAGTTAAACGATAAACACCGGATTATCTGGCTTAATAAAAGAATAAATAAGCCAGCATTATTGAAGCAATAATGCCTACGAAATCGGCAATTAAACCACACACAACTGCGTATCGGGTATTTTTTATTCCAACGGCGCCAAAGTACACAGCCAGAATATAAAATGTAGTATCGGTGGCCCCCTGCACGGTACTTGCCACGCGCCCTACAAACGAATCGGCACCATAATTTGTCATGGCATCTACCATCATTCCACGGGCCCCACTTCCACTCAGTGGTTTCATTAATGCCGTGGGAAGCGCAGGCGTAAAATCAGCATTTATTCCCATTTGTTCAAAGCACCAGGTCACACCTGCTACGGTCCAGTCCATGGCCCCGGAAGCACGAAAGACACCAATGGCCACAAGAATGGCTACCAGGTAGGGAATAATTTTCACGGCCGTTTTAAAGCCATCTTTTGCTCCTTCAATAAAGGCTTCGTAGACATTTACTTTTCGCCAAAGTGCCATTAATATAAAGCACACAATAACTGTAAATAGTATAAAATTACTTGTCAATTTCGAAACCTGGGTTATTGCCTCTTTATCGAGGGTTGAAAAATACCAGATGACACCGGTAATAAATGCTGTTAGCCCACCAAGATAGGCAAGCACCGTTTTATCCAGAAGATTTATTTTTTGATAAATGGCAACTGAAATCAATCCGGCAATGGTCGAAAAATAGGTAGCCAAAAGAATGGGAATAAAAATGTCGGAAGGATTAACAGCCCCCAATTGCGCCCGGTAAACCATAATACTAATGGGCAACAATGTCAATCCTGAAGTATTCAGTACCAAAAACATAATTTGAGCATTGGATGCAGTGTTTTTATTGGGATTGGTTGCCTGCATCTCTTTCATTGCCTGCAAACCCATTGGAGTGGCGGCATTGTCAAGGTTTAACATATTGGCGGCAATGTTCATCATTATCGAACCATGAGCTGGATGTTCTTTCCCCAATTCAGGAAACAGCTTGTTAAAAAATGGTCCGATCAAACGCGAAAATATTTTAACTATTCCACCCCTCTCCCCTATTTTCATAATCCCCATCCAAAGGGTTAGAACACCGGTTAATCCCAGTGAAATTTCAAAACCCGTTTTTGCCATATCAAAAGTGGCATTAACCATTTGTGGAAAAACCTCAACATCACCCAAAAAGATTAAGCGGGCCAATCCAATTATAAATGCAACCAGAAAAAAGAATATGAAAATATAATTTAATGCCATGCTTAAGTATACTGTAAAACCTCAATAGTGCTATAAAAATAAAAAAATTGCGATTGCAATTTTACGTATTAAAGATAGGGCATTTTTTCACAAAGTAAAGTTTTTACCCTCAACTCATTTTAATGTTCAAATGGAATAATTAATCTCACTTGGTCATAATTTTAAAAAAATCCTTTCTATACTTGTATTTAATAAATCAGACAACGAAGAAACGGGCAGGGTTCGCCAGCCGTCAGACAAAAGGTGATGATTCCGAAAGCAGACGGACAAGTGCGAATACTCTGTAAGCTGATTGACACAAAAGGCGATGAATATTAAACGCTGAAATGCAAAAACACCTTTGCGTCTTTGCGAGAAAAATAACGAAATTCCATATTGTTTCAAGATATAATAGGAACATCTTAACTTAAAACATAATTAAATGAAAAAAGTATTCTTTTGGTTTCTGGCCATACTCATTACATTAACAGCAGTAATTTACCAACGTAAAACCGGTCCGACTTACGATAAAAAAATGGAAATTCAGGTGAATGGTACGCCCTATGAATTGAAATTGATCAGAAGTATGGAAATTGGCAGCGGATCTGCAATCAAGTTAAACATTGACGATGCGAGTATAAAGGCTCGTCTTTTTTACAAGCGAATTTTAACTGAAGATCCTTATACAGTGGTTGACTTCAAGTTTGCTGAGAAACCCATTGATTCGTTTGTAATGAACAAAGTTTTTAAAATCACCGAAGAAAAGGGATGGTTTGCCAAAGTACCCGACCAACCCATGGCCGGTAAAATTCAATATTATTTCGAAGTTACAGATAAGCAGGGTACCAAAACCTACCTGGAAAAAGAGCCCATTGTTGTTAGGTTCAAAGGAGCCGTTCCCTCATCGGTGTTGACACCCCACATATTTTTTATGTTTTTTGCCATGTTGCTGGGTAATCTTGCGGGTATTTTAGCCATATTCAAAAATAAACGCTATAAATTTTACACCAATGTTACTGTATTTACATTATTTATAGGTGGTATGATATTGGGCCCCTGGGTACAGTGGTATGCTTTTGGTGAAGCATGGGCTGGCGTTCCTTTTGCGTGGGATTTAACCGATAATAAAACACTGGTTGCATTTATTTTCTGGCTGGTTGCATATTTTGTGAACCGCAAAAAGGAAAAACCGGTTTATACAATAGTTGCCTGTATTGTCATGCTGATTGTATATTCTATTCCGCATAGCATGTACGGATCACAACTCGATCCGGAGACCGGGGAAATTATCCAGGGCTGGATTCAGCTGTTTAGACCGATCTAACCATTAAATGTCATATATCTTCCATATCGCCGGCTTCCTCCTTTATGGTATTACCGGCAATTACAATGAACTTTTGAGTGGCCGCAACGGGGCAATTTCAAATCAATTTGGTATTATTTTCTAAAAATATTGCAAAAAAAAGAGAGGCTCCAATGAACCTCTCTTTTTTTTATATCATAAATTATCTGGTAGCAATTGGTTTGGATAACTTTTCTGCTTCTTCTCCAATATATTTTTTAAATCCTTCTTCCGTTTTCCACTGATCTTTATCCAGGCCCCAAACCGAAAAGAAATAATGTTTTGCCGGTTTATTATCCTGGCATTTCTGTCCCAGGTAATAAGTTTCAGAAATAATATTGCTGAAACCTTTCGATTTCACGGTAACAAAACCCTTTTTGAAATAATTGGTATTGCTTGTCCGTCCAATCTTACCGGCTTCTGCTTCAGGAACAATTACTGCCATCCCCAGCTCATCGTTATTTACGGATTGTACACCATGGGTACCGATGCATTGAAAATCGCCGGCTACAAACTCAAATGGTTCATCTTTCAAATGGCTTGTAACTATGCCCGTAACAATTTCATTCTTTTCTGAACATCCTTTTATTGTTACATCCGATTCGAACCAATATTTGCCGGGATAAATGCTGATACGTTCAATGGCCTCCATTTGCTCACCATCAACATCCCATCCTGAATAATGCAGTTCAAAAATGGAACGAAAGGGGCCTTCAACAATTTTCTGATATTCATGGACAAGGGTTGAGCCAACACGAATTAAGGAGTCATTCTTCATAATGGCAATACCTCCTGCTCCCAACGAACTTCCACAATGCAAAACATCCATGCCCCAGTCTGCCAGGTCATGATAACTCCCGAACTCAGGTGTATGCACATCATCGGCAACCATTTTTGGCAAACGTTTACCATATAGATCTTTTACATTCCTGCAATCAAAATAAATCCTGAATCCGATCTTATCATTCTCCCAGGTTACACCTTCCCCCTGCGAAATAATTTTGAATTCTTCGGTATAAGGAATCGCCTTGTAATAGTCCACTTCCTTCCACGAACCGTCCTCCTGTTTAATTCCCAAGCGAAGATTTGTACGCTTTTCATACTTTGGATAATCGGCACTGGCCAGCGTTTCAATACTTGCTTCAATACTTTGATTCGCTTGAAAATCCATTACCAGTACCACTTCATCCCATCGGCCATCTCCATCCAGATCATCAACCTGACCAGGTATTGTTTGATCCTTATTCTTAAATACGGGAAACTCACCTTCAGTGATGGTGATCTTATTTTCAATCTCATCCCGCGTTAGTATAATTACTTCATCCTTACGCTCAACATCCATTTCATTCAATAGAAGCACTGTTGGTGTTTGTTTACAAGATGTCAGGCCAACAAATAACATCATCAATAATAAAAATAAATCTTTCATGGATATGGTTTTAGTTTTGAAAAAAACTTCCCGTTCACGGAATGAACAGGAAGATAATATTTCGTCTTAAAGTACTTCGTTTTCACCCTTTACATAACCGAAATTGGCCAAAATACCTCCATCGACATAAAGCACCTGGCCATTTACAAAGTCAGCCGCTTTCGACGAAAGGAATAAACAGGCATTCCCTATATCTTCAGGCTCACCCCATCTGTTCGCCGGGGTTCGGGTCATTACCAAATCGTTGAATGGATGCCCGCCCTCGCGGATAGGTGCCGTTTGTTCGGTTGCAATATAACCAGGCCCAATCCCGTTAATCTGCAGATTGTATTTGGCCCACTCACAGCACATATTGGCTGTTAATAATTTCAAACCACCTTTTGCCGAGGCGTATGCTGAAACATTTTGACGTCCGTATACACTCATCATCGAACACATATTGATGATTTTCCCCTGGCGACGATCAATCATCCCCGGAGCAATTCGTTTGGCAACAATTAAGGGGGCAATCAGGTCAACATCTATAACCTGTTCGTAATCTTTAATGCTCATTTCCAAAATAGGAATACGCTTAATGATGCCGGCATTATTTACCAGAATATCGATTGGACCTACTTCCTTTTCGATTTGAGTAATTCCTTTATCTACTTCTTCTTCACTGGTAACATTGAAATTAATGGTATAAACATCAATGCCATCTTTGGCATATTCTTCTTTGGAAGTTGCCAGTTTTTCCTCGTTGATATCGTTTATGCAAAGTTTGGCACCTGCTTTTGCCAGGGCTTTACCACATGCCATACCTATTCCGTGTGTTCCCCCGGTTACCAGGGCAACTTTCCCTTCCAGGTTAAATAATTCTTGTATCATCTTATTGTGATTTTTATATTAGCGTAACTCTTGCGGTTGAATAACATCCATATCTGTATAGTCAAGGTTTTCCCCGGCCATGCCCCATATAAAAACATAGTTGGAAGTTCCGGCAGCGGAATGAATTGACCATTCGGGCGAAATAACAGCTTGCTCATTGTGGGCCCAGATATGACGGGTTTCTTGTGGTTGACCCATCAAATGACAAATGGCCTGTCCTTCAGGAACCTCAAAATAGAAGTAGACTTCATTTCTCCGGTTGTGTTGATGCGGCGGCATCGTATTCCAAACACTGCCCGGTTTCAACTCTGTCATGCCCATTTGAAGCTGACAGGTTTCAACAACACCATTAATAAGTAACTGGTTAATATTACGCTCGTTTGATGTTTCCAGAGACCCAAGGTGCAACACATTGGCATCCGCCAGGGTAACCTGTTTGGTCGGATATTCTTTATGAGCAGGAGCCGAATTAAAATAATAGCGGGCCGGATTACGTGGATCGTTCGATTTAAAAACAACTTCTCTGCTTCCACGCCCAATGTATAAAGCATCTTTATAGTTCATCTTATATTCAGCACCATCAACCAAAATTGTGCCGCTTCCTCCCACATTCATCACACCCACTTCACGACGTTCGCAAAAATAGTCAGCTTTTAAAGGATCGATGGATTCCAGGAGAAGAGCATCTTTACCCGGCACAGCGCCACCAATAATGTATCTTTCGATGGACGAATATACCAGACGAACCTGGTCTTCCTCCATTAGTTTTTCAACCAAAAACTCTTTTCTTATCTTTTCAGTATCATACTTTTTAAAGTCTTCCGGATGGTATGCATACCTCTCCTCGTAAATTGTTGCCATAATATGTCTATTTTAATTCCTCTTGAAGTAATATCAAACAAATGTAATAAGAATTATCAAGAATGCAATCGATTGCATTCATTGGAAATAATTCTTAACTTTACCATCAAATTAGAAGATATGGTGCATAAACCTGAAACCACGATTCACGACATCGCCAAGAAATTGAATCTTGCTGCTTCCACCGTTTCCCGAGCATTGAAAGACAATCCCCTGATTAGCGCGGCAACACGGGAAAAAATAAAAAAGACAGCTACAGAAATGGGTTACCGTCCAAATGTTATGGCAGCCAATTTCAGGACCAAACGCACCAACACCATTGGAGTAATTGTGCCTTTAATCAATCGTCACTTTTTTTCTTCGGTTATAAGCGGTATAGAGGATGTGGCATACCAGCAAGGATTTGCGGTCACCATTTCGCAGTCCAACGACAATTTTGAAAAAGAAAATAAAATTGCCCACACCTTGTTTTCAAACCGGGTCGATGGATTGATTCTTTCCATTGGAATGGAAACCAAAAGTACCGAGCATTTGCGTCTTTTCTCAGACAGAAATATTCCATTGGTTTTTTTCGACCGTATTGTGGATGAAATTGACGCCCATAAAATCGTGGTGGATGATTTTGGTGCAGCCTATAAAGCTACGCTACACTTAATTGGACAAGGCAGGAAAAGGATCGCACATATTGGAGGTCCGTTAAACCTTAAAATATACCAGCATCGCCAGGACGGATATTGCAAAGCCCTTTCCGACAATGGATTAGAAAGCAATTCTGCATACATTGTAAATAATAGCCTGACACGCGACGATGGAACCAGTGCCGTTAAGAAGTTATTGAAAAACAAAGAAAAACCCGATGCAATTTTCTGTGCCAATGACACCACTGCACTAAGCGCAATCCTATATTTACGTGAAATTGGTATTGATGTACCCAAAGATATCGCCATTGTCGGCTACAGCAACGAACCTTTTTCTGAAGTGGTTACTCCTTCCATAAGTACAATTAAACAACCCGGTTTTGAAATTGGACAAAAAGCGGCCGAATTAATCATTAAACAGATTTTAAACAACGAAAAGGGCATTAAATTCGAAACAATAACTCTGGCTACCGAATTGATTATCAGAGACTCATCGAAGTAAACCCAATCAAAATAACCCTCATTATATTGGGATATTAGAGTGTCGGAATGTTCGGATACTTGGATGGTGGATATATCCGTCTTTATTTTTCGCTCTTTGTTCTTTGTTCTTTGTTCTTTGCTCTAATCCAGACTAAGTCGCGGCAGTAAAGTACAGGGATTTAATCCAAAAACTGATAATAAATCATTAAGGGGTAAATTGGAAACACTTGAAAGACTTCATTCGTAAAGGGTAGTAATGCGTTTATACAAATAATTTAGATAAATAATGCGGATTTAAGAAGAAGGAATGATCCCATTTAGTTGAAGATGGAATCAGACTTGAAATTACATGCTGTTGAAAACGTAATT
Organism: Draconibacterium sp.; assembly: GCA_041546215.1. Lineage (GTDB taxonomy): Bacteria > Bacteroidota > Bacteroidia > Bacteroidales > Prolixibacteraceae > Draconibacterium. Next base: position 9,816 of record JBFEWU010000034.1, read on the forward strand.
ACACGTTTTAACAGAGATAATTCTAAAAGTAATGAAGATAAAATTTGACCCATTACGCAGATTTGTAAAAATAAAGTCGCTGAGCAGTATTTGTATGCTTTTGGCTACCATCGCAGCACTTATTGCCGCCAACACCAAACTTAAACCACTTTATTCTCAATTTCTGGAACTGGAATTTCTATTTGGATTCAGTGAATTTCATTTGTCCAAATCGATTTTGCATTGGATTAATGATGGATTAATGACCATTTTCTTTTTTGTAATCGGACTTGAAATAAAGCGGGAATTTATAATCGGTGAATTGAGTTCGGTAAGAAAGGCAACATTACCCATACTGGCAGCCATTGGTGGAATGATATTCCCAATAACTATCTTTTTTCTATTAAACTCCGGCAAAGAAGGTATTGAAGGATGGGGCATTCCTATGGCCACCGACATTGCTTTTTCACTGGGTGTATTGGGAATACTTGGGAAACGAATCCCTTTCGGATTAAAAATATTTTTAGCCACATATGCAATTATTGACGACCTGGGGGCCGTTTTGGTCATTGCTGTTTTTTACAGCTCGCTTATTTACTGGCATTTCGTAATAATCGCCTTTGTATTATTGTTTTTTTTGTCCTTGCTATCCATAAAAAATATCTATTCCGGATATCTGTATATTCCCCTTGGAATTGTTATCTGGCTTTTGTTTTTAAAATCAGGAATTCATCCGACAATCGCAGGAGTGCTTTTTGCACTTACAATTCCATCCCATCGAAAAAAGAAACTCTTCGAAGTTTTTCAGAAGGGAAAATCAGCTCTTAATGAGTTGTCAAAACTTGTTGGTCAAAAAGAAATTGTATTTAACGAACACAAAGTGGCAATTAATATTTTAGACCGATTCACTTCTGAGATACAATCACCGCTGCAACAGCTTCAGAACAAGCTACATGGCATGGTATCTTTTTTTATCGTGCCTCTTTTTGCTTTCGCAAATGCCGGTATAAGTATTATCGGAACTGAAGCAGTAGTCAATCAGTTATCCATAAACATTGCCATAAGTTTGGTCCTGGGAAAAGTAATTGGTATTAGTTTGTTTTCTTATCTGGCTGTTCGATTCGGTTTGGCAACGCTTCCTTCAAATGTTAACATTAAACAAATTATTGGTTTGGCTTTTTTAGGAGGATTGGGTTTTACCATGTCCATTTTCATTTCCAATCTTTCCTACTCATCCTATGATTTGCTTAACTCTGCAAAAATTGGCATTTTAATTGGGTCCTTAATTGCCAGTATTATTGGATATTACGTAATTAAATACAATCTCAAAAAATAGTTTAATACTGATTAGGCTACAGAACTTCGTCATGAAAGTTAAAAGTGCGAATGAACTACCTCACAGCACGCAGCAAGGCATCAAATAAAGCAAAAACAAAGGGCTAAAATGCTTCATAAATCAACCTGAATTAAAATACTTTCTATTTATTTGTTTGTTATTCTGCCCCCTATTTCGCTTTTAAGACCTGAAGTGTATGATTATTAAATTTCACAAAATATACCCCGGCAGGGAAATGCCTTAAATCAATTGCCTTATTATTCGAGTCAACAAAACCATCCATGATCTTTTCCCCTATGGCTGAAAAGATTTCGAACTGCGTGGGATGTGCAATTTCTGCTTTTACAAAAACCTCTCCTTGCGTTGGATTTGGATAAATGGAAACCTGGTTTTCTATTCTTGTTGATTCCAAATCTGTAATATTCGATATCCGATAAAATTCAAATTCTGCCCGTTCAGGAGATAAGATAAGGGCATCCTCTGGTGAACCAAAATCACCGAGCATGGCGTTGATGAAACTCTCCGACACATCCCAGGGGATCATCTGAAACAATCCATCTTTGGTTTGGTACAAATAATAATTGCGCTGGTCGATACCGTTAGATCGGTAAGTTCTGGATTTTCAGGGAAAGCCAGTCTGTATTATTCTGTTCCCCAATTCTTGTTCGCCCGGGGTCCCATCTCAAAAATTAATTCCCCTCCATTTATTAAATCTTCATGTGAAATCCATGGTTTATTCAGTTTATCACCGTTCAATGTGGCCGATTGGATGTATTTATTTTCGGCAGACACATTATGTGCTACCACTTCAAACAATTTGCCATTATCCAGTTCCAGCGAAACATGTTTAAACACGGGGCTCCCCACAGAATAACCGGGCACTCCGGGTGTAACCGGGTAAAAACCCATCTGGCTAAATACCACAAAAGCCGACATTCCACCACCATCTTCATCTCCGGGTACACCCATCAGGTCGTTACGGAACCATTCCTTTAGCAATTTACGTATGCACTTTTGGGTTTTCCAGGGCTTCCCGGCATAATTGTACAGGTATGGAATATGCAGCGATGGCTCATTGGCCATGGAGAACTGTCCCACATTTCCGGTATGGTCTGGTAACTGGGCATAAAAGGCATATTTGCTTCTTCCCAGTGGTTCGCTGAACATGGCATCCAGATTTTTATCAAAATTTTCTTTTCCCCCCATAAGCTGAATCAGGTCAGGTATATTATGCTGTACATCCCAACGATAAATCCATGCATTGTTCTCACCATAATAGCCCCGTGCTCCCATCCCGCCTGAAAACTTATAACTAAAGGGCTCTATAAAATTACCCTTACTGTCTTTGGGGTGGAAAAACTGTGTCTCATCATTAAACAGATTGCGGTAATTGAAGGAGGCGTTCCCAAAATATTTCGCATCATCAGTCTTTCCCAGTTCACTGGCAATTTCAGACAAACACCACTGGTCGTATGCTGTACCCAGTGTAACTGCAACCGGCTGGCGTCGTTCAAAGCCGTGAACTTCAGCAATGGTTTCTTCTTCTCCTTCATAAAGAGCAGGAATATATCCGTGTTCCACGTAAAACCGGTCTAACTCACCTGCAGCCATCCCCGACCACGGAGCCAGTGTTTTTTCGGTAATGCCACCTTTAGCTGCCATGTAGGCTTGTTCCAGGTTAAAATTGGTTAATCCTTTCCGGTGTGCATCGATAAAAGAAGCCACGGCATGGTTGGAGTTCATACGTCGGCTATCACCGGTAACTTCAGGAAAGGTTGGCATCCAGAAATTATCCATCTGTTCGGCCATCAACAGAAAAGAATGGAGAATATGCTCCTCCCTTTCGGGATCAACCAAAATTCGCAAGGGATGTTGGGCACGGTAAGAGTCCCATATCCAGTCGTCGGTATGAAAGGGGCGACCATTGTCTTCATGTACCCGTCCATCGAAAGCACTGTAGTATCTTCCATCCTCCGAAATACAAACAGGTCGCTCGAAACACCGGTATAGAGAGGTATAGAAGATTGCCTTATCGTCGCTGCTACCACCTTCTACTTTTATTTTCCCAAGCGCTTCATTCCAGATTGCACGACCGGTAGCTTGCAATTCGGCTATCGTTTTCCCTGCCACTTCACGCTCCATGTTCTTACGGGCCTGCTCAGCGTCGATAAAGGAGATTCCATATTTCACTTGCATTGCCTCGGTTCCCTGGGGGTATTGTAACACCACACAGGCATTTCTTCCTGAGGCCCTGCTTTCATCATGCAAAAATCCATCTTTTAATACTGAAACCTGTTGTGGATTTTCTCCAGGCACCAAATACAAATAAACTTTTGTATTGTTTTCAATCAACTGGTAGGCGCTGATGGCTTCACCATCCCAACTCATACCGCCATTTTTTGAATTTAATACCAGGTAGGCAGGCGCATCCTGCTTAAATTGAAAGTCGTAGATAGCCGATTGATGTGATAAACCATAATCAACCTGGATTTGCTGTTCATCCAAATAAACAGAATAGGAGTATGGAGTTATTTTTTCCTGATCGTAACTAAACTTAATAACCTCCCTTATATCACTTTCTTCTCCTTGAAAAGGGCTCAGGTTGAACGCCGAATTACGGCGGTGGCTGGTTACAACCAATGGCAATCCGTTCAATCTTTCTTCCGTATAATCCCGGCGTTCAGGATAAACACGCAACATACTATTGGGCAGATGGATGGTTGGAAACGTGGGCACCAGCAAATGGCTGATATTTCCCATATAAGGATTAACATGGTCCACCGGTCTCTTATCTTCATAAGTGCTGTTAGTTACATGGCAAGCGGCGAGAACAAAACTTAATACAAGTGCTGGTACAATCGCAAAGTTTTTTCTCGGTTTACATTTCTTCATAAGGTTCATTATATTTTTATTTAATCCAAAATAGGCATTCGCAATTAAACCGGGCTGAAACAATTGCAAATAAGCAACTTATATCCCCAATAAGGTGTCAATGAATGGTTGATATGCCCTGGCCTGCCGCTTCTTATTTCATGGTTCATTTAGCTCTCTTTACCAGGTTCTAAGGCATCATGCAGATTCAATTATTTACCTCCATACAACTTATAAACTTCAGAACCTGCACTCAAAAATGCTCCGGTTCCATATACTTCCGACCTGTCGGGCCAGGCTTTACCCGGAGCTGCACCGATGGGCTGTACATAACCCAGCATTCCATCTTCAGTAACATAGCTAACCATTGCATTCCAGGCCTTTCGCACTGCCGGCTCGTATGTAGCTTTATCTAAAATCCCCCTATTAATTCCCCAGGCCAGTCCGTAGGTATAAAACGACGAACCACTGGTTTCAGGCGTTGGGTAAAACTCTTGCCCCAATAAACTCATGGCCCAATGTCCTTTCGGAGTTTGAATACTTAACAGCTTTTGTGCCATTTTGGTATAGATATCCAAAAAGTATTTATACTCATCGCTTTCGGGATCCAGCTCGTTCATAATGTTTGTTAGTCCGGCGAAGACCCAACCGTTTCCCCGCGCCCAGAATATTTTAGTACCATGGTCCAATTCACCAATGTAGCCTTCATCGCGGTAATACAAATTCTCTTCATCGTCAAACAAAAAATCGGTAGTCGCCTTGAATTCCTGCACCATAAAATCAAGGTATTTCCGCTCACCTGTTATATTGTACAATTTTGCCCACACCGGTGGCGACATAAAAAGTGCATCGCACCAATTCCAACGATCCTGGTGATAAGGAGTGTCCCAGTTTAACTTCGTTTGTGCAGGGTGCATCAGGATAAAATCAAACTGTTCAATCGTTGGTTGAATCATTTTTTTATCGCCAAACTGACGATAGAGCTCAATATACATTTGCCCAACGGTATGGTCATCGGCATGATAGGTTCTTTTATGCAACTGCCACTGGTGTTTTGCACCTATTCTTTTCAACCAGGTATAATAGTCCTTTTCGCCTGAAATCTCAGCCCATTTAACCATCCCTACATATAAGGCACCATTGGTCCAGTCGAGCATATGGTGTGGTTCAATACGACCGCTGTACACATCTCTGAAATGGTCGATTTGCCGGTTGGCAACTTTTGCCAGAATTGTTTTTACCTCAGCAGGTTCAATTTCCTGAGCCTGTGATAAATTTATGGTACTAAAAACGAATACAATTGCCAATAGCAATCCGATTTTTGATAAATGATTTGAGTTCATAATCCTGAATTTTATAATTTCTCCTTTTTAACTTTGTACAGATAGAGCTGACTGGCACCGGGCCAGGGTTTGGAATACGGTCGGTCGCGGTTTGCTTTCAGGGTTTCCCATTTCAGGAAATAACTTTCATTTGCATTATCCGGCTTCCCGATATCGCCCGCGGTTCTTATGTTCAAACCCGGAAATTTGCCTTCAATTTGCAAATTTGAGGCAAAGCTTTTAGCTTTTATAACTTTACCAGAATTTTCGAATTCTTCATTCAGCAAAATTGTTCCTTCTCCATATTTTATATGCCGGTAGCTTACTTCGTAATAACCGTCTTCTCTTTTGTTAAAACTTCCAATCCGAACTTCCACGTTAATACTTCCGTTTCCTGAAAATTCCCAGCGGTAATCCCAATCTGTTATTTGCTTATACTCCCATTCCCCGTTTTTAATGCGAGCAATGTAAAGCTGTATATTTCCTTCCAAATCGTATTTGTGATAAACAAATACAGGTTTATTATTTTCATTTAAGCATAGTTTTGCAGCTAAATTAATAATTCCGCCCTTTACGGGAATCGGATCAACAATTACCGATTTTTCATCAAGTGTTGCAGGCAACTCAACTGCCTCGTCAAAAGCATTGAACCAGTTTTTCAGATCAGGACTTTTCATATACGATAAATCGTGGTTGGTAGAACAGTCAGGTGTGTCGCGCCAAACCCAATAAACATGGTACCACCCATCTTTCATAAGAGTGGGTTGAGTTTGATAGGCGTTCATCAATCCCTGTCCATCGGTAAGTGGCACATTAAGCATTCTCGACCATTTCCCTGCTTCGCAGGAATATATATTATAAATCTCATTTCCGTTTCCGCTGCCTCCATCCCGGTAATGAAATAATAACTCGCCCTCTTTGGTAAGCATAAAATGCGGATAGGTACAACGTTGTTCCTGGCTTCCAACCATTGACATTTCCTGGGCCAAAGTTGAAATATTGTTGGCCTGGGTACTTTTAAAATAGGTAATGGGATGACAATGCATATTTCCCGAAAGATGAATAAACCCATCCTTATCAATGCCTATGGTGACAGAGTTGTGGCTGTCCCAATTCAGAACAGTACTGGTTCCACCACTGGTTTCACGTTTAGTAACAGGCATAATATATAGATCAAATTCATCGTCATCCAGATTTCGTTGCCCCACAACCATATTTCTATTGGCATTATAATATGCAATATATTGCCTTTCACCATGTGTATAAAGGCAAAATCCAACCGGATGACCTGCCCATACACTGTCGATTGTGATCATTTTTTCTATGGTATCGCTTCGCTTGCTTTCGTCAATGATCACATTCTGTTCTGCCTTTTTTTGTGAACACCCAAAAAAAGAATGGATAAGAATGGGCAGGATCAGAAATAATTTTCTCATTAGCATTTACTTATTTGAATCATATTAGTCAACTCATTCGCTAAAATCTGGTTTTATGGATCCCTCATCCAACACCAGAATTTCAAAAAATGAAACTCCTCGCCGCAAGCTGACGAGGTATCGCAATGTATATTTATTTTTTCAAAACTCATCAAGATGCGGGGAATAATACGCAATAGATCCCTCGACTATCCGCCAAATAATTTTGAAATCCAAAATCATAGTCTCACTTATTTAACTCATTTATCCCCACGCATTTTACTATCGGGATTAGTTCAACTTAAAACTTTCAAAATCAAGCTAAATTGTAGAATTTTATTCCTTTTTTTTTGTTGCATAACACTTTTAATGTTGACTTATAACATATTATCTCCCCTTGATTTTCAGTATTTTTAATTAAAACAAAAAACTTCAAGCCATGCCAAAAATTCGTAGAATTGACGCACTCAATTACCATAAAAAAAACCGCCCCGGTAAAATCGAAGTGGTCCCCACAAAACCACACAATACGCAATACGATTTATCGCTGGCCTACACTCCGGGTGTTGCACAACCTTGTTTAGAAATTGAAAAAAATGTTGAAAAGGTTTATAAGTACACTTCAAAAGGCAACCTTGTGGCTGTAATTTCAAACGGAACAGCAGTTTTGGGATTGGGTGATATTGGTCCAGAAGCCGGGAAGCCGGTAATGGAAGGGAAAGGATTATTATTCAAAATCTTTTCAGATGTTGATGTTTTCGATATTGAAGTAAATGAAAAAGATCCGCAAAGATTCATAGAAGTCGTGAAGGCCATTTCTCCAACTTTTGGGGGGATAAACCTTGAAGACATAAAAGCCCCCGAATGTTTCGAGATTGAAGACGCATTAAAAAAGCAACTGAACATTCCTGTGTTTCACGACGACCAGCACGGCACGGCTATTATTTCAGCAGCCGGATTACTAAATGCTCTTGAACTTAGTAAAAAAAGAATTGAGGAAATAAAAGTGGTAGTGAATGGCGCCGGTGCCGCCGCAGTATCGTGTATTAAGCTCTATATCAGCATGGGTGTCGATCCCGGCAATGTGGTGATGCTCGACAGTAAAGGAGTGCTTAATGAGGAACGAACTGACCTTAATCCCATTAAACAGCAATTTGTATGCAAGCGAAAAATAAATACCCTGGAAGAGGCCATGATCAATGCCGACGTTTTCCTCGGTCTTTCAGTTGCCGATGTGGTAAATAAAAAAATGATAAAATCAATGGCGAAGAATCCAATTGTTTTTGCCATGGCGAATCCAAATCCGGAAATCTCGTACGAAGATGCGACTTCAGCACGAAAGGACATTATCATGGCAACCGGGCGCAGCGATTATCCAAATCAGATTAATAATGTGCTGGGATTTCCGTTTATTTTTCGGGGAGCTCTTGATGTACGGGCCACAACAATTAATGAAGAAATGAAAATTGCTGCTGCAAAAGCCCTGGCAAACCTGGCGAAAGAATATGTACCCGAAATGGTGGCAAAGGCATATAATCAACAAAATATTATTTTCGGGAAAGATTATATTATTCCCAAGCCACTCGATCCCCGCCTGATTACAACAATTTCGACAGCGGTGGCACATGCCGCGATGGAAAGCGGTGTTGCCCGCAAGCCCATAAAAAGCTGGGCGGCGTATAAACGCGAACTAACAAACCGTCTGGGAATAGACAATAAACTGATCATGAAAATCAGAAGCAAAGCCAAACAAAATCCGAAACGTATAGTCTTTGCAGAAGCCAACAGTTTCAGAATTCTTAAAGCAGTTCAGTTTGTTATCCGTGAAGGCATAGCAAAACCCATTCTCTTGGGGAATGAGAAAAAAATAAAAGCCTTAATCAAAGAGAATCAACTGGACATTGAAAATATTCCTATAATTGATCTGTACGAAACAGTCAGCGATGAAAAAAGACATCAGTTTGCTAAAATACTTTATGAAAAACGCAGGAGAAAAGGAATGACTTACAACGAAGCCGTTGAAAAAATGTACAATCGCGATTATTATGGATCTATGATGGTTGAAACCGGGGAGGCAGATGCATTCATCTCCGGATTCTCGCGAAAATACTCCTCAACAATCCGACCCACATTGCAGGTCATTGGCGTTAAAAAGCAATTTAACCACATTGCAGGCATGTATATTTTAATGTCGAAACGAGGTTCTTTGTTCCTGGCCGACACTACGGTAAATATGAATCCCTCGGCACAAACGCTGGCTGATACAACAGTTTTAACAGCAGCAGAAATCCAAAAATTTAATATCGAACCCAGAATTGCCTTACTCTCGTACTCAAATTTCGGAGCATATAAAGGAGACGGCAGTCCGATTCGCGTAAAAGAGGCTGTCGAAATTCTACATAAAAATTATCCGGAGTTAATCGTCGATGGAGAAATGCAGGCGAATTATGCACTCAACGGAAAATTACGTTATTCGAGGTATCCGTTCAACAAACTGGGCGATTCAGATGCCAATACACTTATTTTCCCCAACCTGAGCTCAGGAAATATAACGTATAAAGTACTACAGGCTTTGGGACCATCGGAAGCTATCGGACCAATATTAATGGGGATGAAAAAACCAGTTCATATATTACAACGCGACAGTACAGTACGTGAAATTATTAATATGACGGCCATTGCGGTAATCGATGCACAGGATAGTACCCTTGAAAAATGAGTTCAGATAAACAAAAGGCTGTATTAAAAAACAGATTCTTAAAAATGGAACTTATTCTCAAGCCATTATATTGATAAGTAGTTTTTACAAACTCCAACCATTCAAATATTTATGTTTTACCCATTCTTCGCACATTTCCTGTGCATTCCATTCAATCCTTTCTCTCGAACCTGTCTCTACCCTGCGTGTAACCACATCCGAAGAAAAAGGAGTAAGTTTGCTTGTCACCAATTTTTCCTCAGGCGAAATATTGGTCACCTTCATATTTTCGCTATCCCACAATAAAGTTTTCCCCAACGATTGCATACGCACGGCCAGATTACCCATCACCACCATTTCGTTAAATGGTCCTGCATAATCGAAACTCGACGCAGGCTTACCTCCATTTTTACAACAGTTCACCCAATGCATTTCGTGTCGTCCTCCCCCAATCGGATCATCCGGAATCCTGTGCATTTTCACTTTGGTTTCAGGTGTAATTTCCGTACCGTTTTTGTACACCTTCCAGTTCCCGCCGTAACTTTCGGCAATTAGTACAGCCTTCGATCCGACAAACATGAAACCACCACCGGGATTCATTGGGGCATCAAGAGGCAAATCGAAGGGGCGGGCCGGCATCAATCCCCCATCGTACCAGGTTAATTCAAGCTCAGGAAATGCACAATATGGTAAATTTTTCCTGGCCGGAAACAGGTACGAAACTTTGGCCGAAACCGGTGCGCTTTCGGTATTCACCAGCGAAGAACTGGCCTGGAAAGCACTTGGCGCCCCCAACTGAAGTGCATAATTTGGCACATCCAAAAGATGACAGCCCATATCTCCAAGAGCACCCGTGCCGTAATCCCACCAACCTCTCCATATCCACGGATGATATTCAGGATTGTAAGCACGCATTTTTGCCGGACCAATAAAAAGGTCCCAATCCAGTGTTTTAGGAACCTTTACTTCTTTTAAGGGCTTAGGCATTCCCTGTCGCCAAATGGGACGGTTCGTCCAAACATGCGCTTCCCGAATATCTCCTAAACAACCGCTATGAACCACTTCTGTAACTTCGTAAACGCTATCATTGGAATGTCCTTCATTTCCCATCTGGGTAACCACTCCGGTCTTTTTTGCCAGCTCTGTCAAATACCTCGATTCCCAAACCGAATGAGTCAAAGGTTTTTGCAGGTAAACATGTTTACCCAGTTCCATGGCAGCTGCAGCCGGAAGTGCATGGGTGTGATCGGGAGTTGCAATCACAACTGCATCAATATCTTTATGTTTTTTCAACATTTTGCGGTAATCTTTCCACTTTTTTGCCTTCGGAAATTCTTCAAATACACCCCGGGCATAGGCCCAATCCACATCGCATAGAGCAACAATATTTTGCTCCGGCATATTCCGAAGATTTACCTTTCCTTTTCCGCCAATGCCAATGCCTGCTATGTTTAATTTATCACTGGGGGCAGTATGTCCTAATCCGGCCACTGCTTGTCGTGGAATAATAGAAAATCCTGCCACAGCTGCCACTGATGTTCCAATAAAATTTCGTCGGTTTAGTTTATTCATAATTTTGGATTTATTGATTAAGAACTGTTTTAGCCTTCAGGTGTTTAACATTCAACACCCGAAGGCTAAATTTACCTTTTTTATTGCTAAGAATAAAAGCAGAATTGGAAAATCTTTGCAATGAACGAACAAGAAATTTATGACTGGCAAAAAAAAACCAAGATGAACCATGAACACTTTGTGTCTTAAATGAACAAATTGAGAAAGAAATGCAAGGGAAGAAAATTTCGCAAAAGTTACCATGAACAACACTTTGAGGTATTGATATGCGAAGTAAACTAATGACTAAAACACTATGCATTGGAAATACATAGGAAGAAAGTCCGAAGACGGAAGAAATTGATTAATGATTAGTGATTATTGATTAGTGTGATCAGGATTTTCAGATATTCAGATTTTCGGATTTTCAGATAACTTGACAACTATGATAACGGAAAAGACCGAAGACGGAAGAAGCTCAAAGCTGAAAGCTCGAAGCTCAAAGGAAGAACGAAGACAACATGCAATTGATTAATGATTAATGGCTTTAGTAAAATATTCTAAGACTCTAATATTCTAAAACTCTGATACTCTAATATTCGTAGAATGACAACACTGACAACGGAAAAGACCGAAGTCCGAAGACCGAAGAAGCTCAAAGCTCGAAGCTCAAAGGAAGAACGAAGACCGAAGAAGAGAGAATTAAACTTTGCGTCTTTGCGCCTCTGCGGTAAAAATTCTTAGTGTCTTTGCTCTTTGTTCTATGCAATAAATTGCAGGGTTTTAAACCAAAAACCAGATAA
>JBFEWU010000055.1:0-17806 GCA_041546215.1 Draconibacterium sp.
AAGTTTTTGCAGATGATTTAAATATTCACCGGAAGGCAATTCGTTTACAATAACACGATCTTTTGAGGCAGCAAAATAAAGCGGCAATGCAGCCAGGTCGGCTTCCATTTTTTGCAAAATCCGGTTCGGTTGCCACGAAACGGTTCCATTTGCCACGGCATATTCGCAGGTGGGATTAAAAAGAAAAAGGTCGGCCTTTGTATTCTGCATGCTGCGAAATTAGGTAAATCATTTTGATTCCGGGAATTACCAGCAGCAATGAAGATGAATTCAATTTTAATCAAAAGAATTCCTCGTGGCTTTGCCACGGGGATAGTCAACTTTAAGAATTTTCTTTATTTTCACGCTAAGGAAAAAACAAGCTCAAACATCGCAGGTATACCTTTTCGAGATCAGCTTTAGCATCCTTTGCGAAAATCTTTGCGAACTCTGGGTGAATCAACGTGTGGAATTATCCAGGTAGCTTTCAAAAAAAAGCGGGCTGAAATTTCACCCCGCTGATGTACATGCTAACTGGTCTTGTTTCTCAATTACCCTTCGTAGAAATCAATTTCATCAACATTTGCCGGAACCGAAGTGTAAATTTTATCATTTTCCTCCAATCCCGATTTTATTATAATCTCTTCTTCATTTTCCAGTCCGATGGAAACTTTCTTCTTCCATACTTTACCCCCCTTTTCCACAAAAACAAAACTTGCTCCATTACTGCCGAAAACCGATTTACGTGGAACTTTTATCACCTCTTCAATGTTTTCCACAATTATCCGGTTGTCGGTAGTCATCGATGGTTTCAGCTCTTTCCCGTTCTCATTCAGGTCTATCATCACGCTGAAGACCTTGGTGTCGAATCCCGGGATCTCCTGACCCATATTGGATATTTTTGAGATTTTTCCCGTGTACATTTTTTTAGGCAGAGCGTCGATTTTGATTTCAACACTGTCACCAACATTTATTTTGGTAATATCAATCTCCTGAACATAGGTTTCTGAAACCAGTATTGACATGTCGGGCAATGTTGCAATTGCCGGATTCCAGGGGCTTACCTCATCACCAATTCTTAATTTGCGGCCTCCCCAAAGTTTAGCGTACATAACCATTCCGTCTTTGGGTGCTTTAACCCGGCATGACATTAGACCCTGTTTAAGCATTTTGTCCCTTTTGTCGCAATAATTATACCTGTCTTCAATTCGTTGGGTTTTGGTTTTCAGCTCTAAACGTTTCAATTCATAATCACGGCGTTTTGTATCCATCTGCCTGATTGTCTTGTTGTATTCAACCCGTTTTTTTCTTTGGTATGCCGGCGATTCGTATTTCGCCTGCTCCAGTTCCAGCTTTTTATAAGCCAAATCGTAGGTAAACTCTTCCAGTTCTTCTCGAAGTTTGGTCAGTTGTATGGCCGAATCGATTTTTGCATCGTTTAATTCGGCACGGCATCTGTCCAGATCCTGCCTGTTGCTTTGTATTTGCTGATTTATGGTAGCTGCATCAAGCGTTGCCACCCAATCGCCTTTTTTTAAAATGGTTCCTTCGGCAACCATATCCTTGATTTTCAAACCGTGAATACGTAGTTCCCTTTTCTTTAGAGCGTCGGGGAGGTTTATCACAACAGCATTTTTGCCATTTATTTCACCCTTGGTATTTAGCCAGAGCTCAAATGATCCCGATTGAACCGTGTGAAATTTTTCATGTACCAGGTTTGTTTTTCCAAAAACCAAGACTGCCACACACACGAGAACAGCAAGGGCAGGTATCCAAACATATTTTTTCTTTATGAATGACATGATATCAAGTTTAGAGTTTTTTTACAATCTTATCGAAATCTTCCGACAAGGTAACTTCCTTATCGTAATCGTAAAGGGTGAGTCTCCTGATTGAATAATAATAGTTCCAGTAAGAGCGTAAGGAGCGGATGTATGCCCGGCGGGCTTGTTCGCGGTCATTTCGGGCGGCATTCAAGTTGATGATATTCTGTTTCCCAATTAAGAAACGCTGCTGTGTGACGTCGTATTTCATTTGAGCAATGGTATCGGCTTTGGCCGAGTTTATTACCTGGTTGCCTTGCAGGTTAAATTCCATTACGTTCATAATAATGTTTTGTTCGAAATCGATTTTTTCCTGGTTAATACTCAAACGAACTACTTCGCGGTTCGATTCCGCCATGGACAGTTGTCCTTTCCGGCGTCCCCAGTCGAGGATTGGAATATTTACTCCTACACTGAAGCGTTGTCTGTCCAGTGGCTCCTGGTATACTTCATTAAAATCTTCGGCATTTTGATTTAAACCGTACATGGCAAACACATCGCCACTGATGCCGTTTTCGCTTTTGGCCTGTTTTACTTTTCGGTCTTCTTCCAAAAGTCTTCGCTGATGATCCAGAATATCGGGATTATTGGACATGGCTTTTTCGACTGCACCAAGGGCATCAATCTGAAGTTCAGACACCTGATTTGGAATTACACATTCGATTTTAGTGTTCTTCTCAAAACTTAAAAAAGAATTTAACTGTGCTTCAGCACGATCCAGGGCCAGCTTTGCCCTGGTTAAGGCCAGTTGTGCATTCATGTAGCTAAGCTCAAGGTCAAGTAATTCATCCTGGGTAACCGTTCCCACCTGGAAACGACCTTTACCAATGGTAAAAAGAGTATCGGCATTTGCCAGGTTTGTTTCCGAAATGGTAACTTCAATTTGTGCATCCAGCAGATCGAAAAACAAACGGGTGGCTTTAATTGATAATTCCTCTTTTGCCTGGATAAAATCCTGTTTGGCTTTTTCAAATTTAACAGGTTCGATTTTAGCTTGCCACTTTAAACGGTTGTACCCATTAATGTTTTGTGAATAACCAACCAAAAACGGAGTAGATGAAAAGGAGGAAACCTTATCAACTCCTAATTTTTGTGTCATACTTAAATTCGATTGGGCAAAAATTCGTCCACCGGTTAAGCCCACATTCTGGTTTAGCTGAAGAGATAAATCGGAGTTAAAGTCCTGACGTTCTTTAAATTCGTCACGATTTTCGTCGTAGTTGTATACCTTTTGCATGGAACGGTTATAGTCGAAAGGTGTGGCATCCAATGTTAAGGCCGGTAACCTGTCGGCTTTAAAATAACGATACTCCCAGAAGTTTGCCAGGTACATATTTTCGTTAATAAATGCATCGAGTGATTGTTGAGAAGCCACTTCAATGACATCTTCAAGGGTCATGAATTTTTTATCCTGGGCAAGAGCTATCCCAGAAAGAATAAAACTGATTATGGTTAGTATGATATATTTCTTCATGTTTATAAGTTTTATTGGCGTAAAGAATTAACAGGATCTTGTTCGGCAGCACGCTTAGCCGGGATGTAACCAAAAGTAATACCCACCAATACGGAAACACCAAATGAAATGATAATAGAAAATCCCGATACAATGGTTTTTATATCGAACATAGCTGTAATGGATTTTGAGAGAACTACTCCAAGTATAATTCCAATAATTCCACCTGAAACACTAATAATAGTCGATTCGGATAAGAATTGAACAATAATGTCTTTTCGCGAAGCCCCAATTGCTTGTCGCACTCCGATTTCGCGAATACGCTCCATCACCGAGGCCAGCATAATATTCATAATGCCAATCCCGCCAACAATTAGCGAAATTCCCGCAATTACTCCCAAAACAATGTTGAATATTGTTTTCGTACGTTGTTGTTGCTTAAGCAAAAGTTCGGGAATCGTTACCTCAAAATCGTAGAGTTGGTTATGTCGACGCAAAAGCATTCGGCGAATAACATCGGCCGTGGCACTTAGGTGTTCGGTATCTTCAACCTGGACAATGATCTTGTCCAGCTGATTCAGATTTTCTTTCTTTCCCCCACCGTTTTCGTTGCGCGATGCCATCAATTGTTCTACCTCGTCGGCACGTACCAGGGCCCTGTTTTTAAACCTCAATAACAGGGTTTGCGCTGGAATAAATATTTTGTTGTCGGTACTGCTTATCCCCATTTCGTCGGAAGCCGAGGCCGTAAAATCGCGGCGCTCAACAACACCTATTACTCTTAACCAGATTTGCCCGCACTTTATTTTTTTGCCAATCGGATTTTCCTGGTTAAAAAATACATTCTTAATGTTGTCACCAATAATGCAAACCGGAAATCCCTTTTCCATTTGTTCGTGTGTAAACGTTTTTCCTTCTTTGAGGGTAATGTTGAAGAGATCGAAGTATTGGTTGTTTATCCCTTCCAGCACTGCGGGTTTACTCTTGCCATTTAAAATTGCCGAATAATTAAATGAAATAACCGGGCTTACCCGGCTCACAGTTGGTAAAATATTTATAATCGATTGGGCATCGAGCAAGGTTAATCCTTTCGAAAATCTCTTGGTACTGATTTGCGCTTCATCTGCGGATGTCTCATCCTCTTCATCATCGACCACAGTTTCGGTAGGCGAAATAATAATGTTATTCACCCCAACCATTTTTATCTGGTCCATAATTTCCTGTTGTGCGCCGTTACCAATGGCCAGCATACTAATAACCGCAGCAACACCAAAAATAATTCCCAAGGCTGTAAGAAACGATTTTAACTTATTGGTAAAAATAGCCTCGATGCCCGATGTGACATCATGACCATATCGTTGTATAATAGCTTTCATAATTTAATGTTTAGGAATTAGCCGACAATAAAGATTGGACCGCCTCCACCAGCTGCACTTTTCTTACCGGGTATGTAGGGTTTCTTTTTATCTTCTTCCATCTTCTTCAGCGCTTCGGCTTCTTCTTTGGCTTTTCGTTCCTTTATTTCCTGCCAGATATCTAATCCCTCAATGGTAATATCATCTGACTCATCAGGTATGGTTAACAAAATTTCGTCCCCTTCATCCACTCCTTTTCTTACAAGAATCAGGTTTTCATTTTGCGCGCCCAAATCAACCACTTGTTTCACCAATTTTTCTTTTCTCAGGTATACAAACTGCAGCGAATCGTTTTCAAAAACAGCTTCAGCCGGTATAAACAGAGTATCCTGGTATGTGGCGGTTTCTATAATATTACTCGTAGTCATAGCCGGTTTCAGGTCGCTTACATCACCAAAAATCCGGATTTTAACTTCAAATACTTTAGCATCGCTTTTGGGCATGGGTTGCCCGATGTTGGCTACCGAAACTACCTCTCCCTCCAGTTTTATTTCGGGAACAGCATCGATGCCTAAGCTAACTTTTTGTCCTTTTTTTACTTTCGAAACATCAATTTCGTTAACGTAGGTCAGCGATAACATCGACGACATATCGGGAAGGGTAGCAATAACCGGCATAAAGGGGCTTACGGTTGAACCCACCTTAATTTTTTCGCGCATACGATCTTTCCCGTAGATTACCATTCCCGGTTTTGGAGCAGTAATTACAAGCGAGTTGTACACATCTTCCAATTTTTTTACCCGGCTTTGTCTTTGATCTAGTTCAATTTTTTTACGCTGTACTTTTGCTATGGCCTGGCGTTCTTTTAATACATAGCCACTTTTTTCCTGTTTCAGTTTCCGTTTGGCTTTGTCTAAATCCATTTCTGCTTTCCGAATAACCGATGGCGATTCGAATTTCGATTCGTCCAGAATAATTTGTGCTTCTTCAACAGCTTCACGGGCATTGATGATCTGGTCGCGGAAATTGCTTAGAGTAAGGTTAGAATCCATTTTGGCATCTTCATACTCATTAAGTGCAGTTTCCATTTCTTCTTCTGCAGTGGTAAGTACTTCTTCGACTGTTTTTTGGTCGAGCGTTGCCACATAATCACCCGAATCAACGACCGAGCCTTCCTCAATCAAATCGGTAATTTTAATCTCGTAGATTCGAATATTTCGATCTCTCAGATTAGAAGGGACTGTAATGTCTTCCGAATTTTGGGCTTCCAGTTGACCACTGGAAAACACTAAAACTTCAAATGGGCCCTTTACAACTTTAGTAAAGATTTCGGAGCTTTTGCTTTTCGAACTTGGAAAAATAAAAAATGTCAAGAGCAAAATAGCGATGACAACAGTGGCGATAAGCCAGTTTTTAAGTTTCATGGTTTTTGTTTTTGTTTTCGTTATGCTTTGAGTTGTGGTGTTTGGTTTTTTTGTTAAACAAAAATTGTGCCTTGTTCTCTTTATAACCGAAATATCATAAAAATATTTTTGAAATATTGTTAAATAAAATGGAATTTAACTAAATTATTAGTTTTTTAACTGAATATGCAGTTAATGAACATGTGTTTAAGAAAAATTAGCAATTGATGGATTAGGGAATTTTCTTTTTGAATAGGCCCGCCTGTCCTAAAGTCATAATTAAAACACCTATCACAGTAATCATTCCTCCCACAAACTGGTGTGGGGCCGGGAATGTTTTAAAAACCAGATAGGCACCAATCAGCACAAAAATACCCTTTAAACTTTGCACGATGGCCGAGCGCGAAGCTTCAATATAATGGTACGAATAATATACCGTGAGAATGGCAAGAAAGGGCCCGAGAATGGCACCAATGGCAATATTTTTAAATGCCGACATTGGAATGATCAGTTCTTGCTTATACACAAAGAACATAAGGATCGAAAATAGCAGGAGCCATACTGTGCGGTTCAGGTTTAGTAACTCGGGACTTATTTTTTTTACATTTACTTTAACAACCAGGGTAGCGGTGGTGGCCAGCAAAGCATTAATGAAAATTATACCGGTTCCCTTTATAAAGAGTGTTTTTAAGGTAAGCCCCCCGGTATAACTAATTATAAAAACACCACTTATGGCCAGAAAACCTCCCATGATTTCAATCCAGCCAAATTTTTCTTTAAGTATAAAAATTCCCCCTAAAGTCACCATAACCGGGAACATATTACCCAGGAAGGACGTAACCGATGGATCGGCTATCATATTGATGGAAATAAAAAAGGTTGTTGTGGTAAGGATCTCCAAAAACCCAAGGATGATTAGAATACGAATTTGTCTCTTGCTGAGTGTTTTTATTTGCCCCAGCTTATGATTGCGGACAGCAAATAAAAAGCTCAGCGTGGCACCTATGGCAAACCAGTAGAGTCCGAATTGTGCCAGATGCACCTCATTTAAAGCTGCTTTACTGAATATATATACGTTGGAAAAGGACAGGGTAGCGATTAATGCGAACAAATATCCTTTAAAAGTATTCGACTTCATTGGGCAAATATAAAAAAGAAGTGTCCCTTTTATTGGCAAAACATCTTTTTCAGGGAGGAATGTAGTGACTTTTCCCACATTTTATTAGATTTACCACGTAAAACAATAAATTTTACCTTATGTCTAAAACCCGAAAGACACTTATTATCCTGTTACTGGTACTTGGATCGGTACTGATTTTCATTAGCTTTTTTGCCAAACTCGAACACTGGTCAAACCTGGTTTATTGTGCACTTGCATTTGGAGGATTTATTTTGGCTACCGCTGCCCTGGTGCTTACCATATCGCGGCCAAAAGTATAAAATTGAAGAAAACCTTTTTGTGAAACTCCGTGCTTCTTCGGGTAACTTTGTGGAATAACTTTTTGGAATAATCTCAGCTAAGCGGTTAAGACAAAAGGAAAGTTTAGAATGTGGACAAAACCGAACCAATAAGTTTTATCTTGCATGGTGTCCTGGTCTTGATGCTTGTGTCTAATCTTGAAACAATGAAAAAAAAATATCTGTTTATGTGCTTGTTGTTCGTGGTCGCCTGTGCCGATGAACCAAATTTGGCAGGCGACTGGGAAGCACGCGATTCTTCGGGCTCGTATGCCGAGTTTGCTGTTTATGATAACTATATTCAAATATATAGCGATATTACGGGTTTAATTCCATCGTGGGATTATGAGTTTGTTGGTGACTCGCTGCACACATCTATTCTGAATTATAAAATCGACTGGATAAACAAAGATTCGCTGGTTTTGCGGAACACAAAATTTAAAATTGAATTACGCCGTATTAAAAAGGGTGTTTGTTTAAGCGAAGTGGAAGGCCAGCCCGAAGATTACCAGCCTTTTATTAATGGTTTTCGTGAAAGAAGGGATGGTCGGGAATATTAGAATATCCGAATATCCGAATATCCGAGTTTTAGAATATCCTGCCTAAGCCATAAATTGTAGGGAACAAAGAGTAAAAAAAGCAGTTTTGACAGGATCTCTGGATTTTCAGATTTTAGGATCGCTGGACTTCTGAATGTCAGAATATCAGAATATCAGAGTTTTAGAATATCGGAGTAATTGAATATCCTGCTCAAGTCATTAATCACTTATCATTAGCCAATGCTTCGACTCCGCACAGCATGACTGTCTTCGGTCTTCGGTCTTTTCTTGCCATTAATCACTAATCATGAATCAACTCCTTGTTGTCCGAACATCCGAACATCTGAAAATCCTGATTCATCAATACTTCGACTCCGCTCAGCACGACCAACTCCGCCCGGCGTGACGGACTTCGGACTTCGGACTTTTCTCAATTAACCAATTTCTTAACCCAATATTAAGCCCTTAGAAACTTTCCTCTCTAATCCTCAGAATAGATTATCTTTGCAGCAGTTAAAACGAATTATTAATTAATGGATGGCAGGCTGCTGTATAGTTGGGTGCTTTGACTTCCAACTGCGTGCTTCTTGCTACCGACTAAAATAAAATACATGCTACCTAAAATCAATCCCATAGAAACTAAGGCCTGGCAAAAGCTTGAAGAAATTTATTTTGAGTTTGAAGGCACGCACATGAAAGAGCTTTTTGCTGCCGACGCCAATCGTTTTGAAAAGTACTCGCTAAAGTTTGAAGATATACTGCTCGACTTCTCGAAAAACATCGTAAGCGATGAGGTAAAAACTACCTTGCTGGAGCTGGCCCAAGAATGTGGATTAAAAGAAGGCATTGAAGCCATGTTTTCGGGTAAAAAAATTAATGTTACCGAAAACCGTGCTGTGCTGCACACGGCCTTGCGTAACCGCAGTAACACACCCATTGTGGTTGATGGCGAAGATGTGATGCCCGAAGTAAATGCCGTGCTTGACCAGATGAAAGCCTTTACCGAGAAAGTGATCTCGGGAAGCTGGAAAGGCTACACCGGAAAAGCAATTACCGATGTGGTTAATATAGGTATTGGCGGTTCGGACCTTGGGCCGTTGATGGTTACCGAGGCGTTAAAACCGTATAAAAACCAGTTGAATTTACACTTTGTTTCAAATGTTGACGGAACCCACATTGCCGAAACGCTAAAAGCAGTTGATCCTGAAACTACCTTGTTTATCGTGGCATCGAAAACATTTACAACACAGGAAACCATGACCAACGCCAACTCGGCAAAGGACTGGTTTTTGGACAGTGCCGGTGAATTGGAGTACGTGGCAAAACACTTTGTGGCGGTTTCAACCAATGCCGAAGCGGTTTCGGCTTTCGGAATCGATACCGACAACATGTTCCGTTTCTGGAACTGGGTAGGTGGCCGTTATTCCTTGTGGTCGGCAATTGGATTAAGCATCATGCTTGGAATTGGTTACGACAACTACATTGCGTTGCTGGAAGGCGCTCATGCCATGGACAGGCACTTTGCCGAAGCAGATTTTGATGAAAACATTCCGGTAATTTTGGCTTTAATCGGACTTTGGTACAACAATTTTTACGGTGCTGAAAGTGAAGCTATTTTACCATACGACCAGTACATGCACCGTTTTTCGGCCTACTTCCAGCAGGGAAATATGGAAAGCAACGGTAAATATGTCGACCGCAACGGTGAACAGGTGGATTATCAAACAGGTCCGATTATCTGGGGAGAGCCTGGCACAAATGGTCAGCATGCCTTTTACCAGCTGATTCACCAGGGAACAAAATTAATTCCTTGCGATTTTATTGCATCGGCCATTAACCACAACCAGCTTAGCGATCATCATCCGAAATTGCTGGCAAACTTTTTTGCGCAAACCGAGGCCATGATGGTTGGGAAAACAGAAGAACAGGTGGTTGCTGAGTTAAAGACTGCAGGTAAGTCGGAAGCTGAAATCAAAGAATTAACACCCTTTAAAGTGTTTATGGGCAATATTCCAACCAACTCGATTTTGGTAAAAAAACTAACTCCACGCGTCCTGGGAACTTTAATCGCCATGTACGAGCATAAAATTTTTGCACAGGGAATTTTCTGGAATATTTACAGTTTCGACCAGTGGGGTGTTGAACTTGGAAAACAACTGGCAAATGCCATTCTTCCGGAGTTAAACAACGACGAAAAAGTAAGCGGCCACGATGCATCAACCAATGGCTTGATCAACGCCTGGAAAGAAATGAGATAAGATGATCTTGATAAAGAGTTGAAATGCCATCTGTTCTCAGGTGGCATTTTTTGTTCCCTCTGATTCAACGCTGAAATCCCCTTAGCCTTCTAACACAATTTTTTTGTCAACTCTGCAAACACTTTATGGGGTGATACTTTTTGGTAAAGAATTTCATAAACAGCATCACAAATGGGCATATCCACCTTATATTCTTTATTAATGCTATGAATCGATTTTGAGGCATAATAACCTTCAGCAACCATGTTTAGTTCCAGTTGTGCAGCTTTTACCGAGTAGCCTTTGCCAATCATGGTTCCAAAGGTGCGGTTACGGCTGAATTGCGAGTAAGAAGTAACCATTAAATCGCCCAGGTAAGCCGGAGATTTTATGTCGCGGGTAATGGGGTGTACCGTATCCACAAAGCGTTTGATTTCCTGAATGGCACGCGATACCAGTACAGCGTGAAAGTTGTCGCCATAGCGCTGTCCATGGGCAATGCCGGCGGCAATGGCAATAATGTTTTTTAATACTGCAGCGTATTCTGTTCCCCAAATATCATCCGATGGCGTTGTATAAATGTAATCACACTCAATCAGGCGTGCGAACTTTGCTGCTTTGTCTTCGGTTGTGCAGGCCACAGTAAGGTACGAAAGTTTTTCGCGGGCTACTTCCTCAGCGTGGCATGGCCCGGCCAAAACTCCAATGTTATCGTATTCAACTCCAAAATATTTTTGTAAATATTCGGCAACCAGGAGGTTTTCATCCGTAACAATTCCTTTCACCCCCGATAAAATATATTTTTCGGAAAGCTTTCCTGCATCCGATAAAATAGTTGGAAGATAAGCTGAAGGAACAGCAATTATAATAATATCGGAATTATCCACAAGACATTTTACATTCTGGCAGAAATTAATGCGCGAGGTGTCAAACTCAACTTCGTGTAAATAACGGGGATTGTGCTTATTTTTTTTGAATTGATTGATGGTAGATTCTTTTCTAAAAAACCAATTGATCTCGCCAACATTTTCAAGAAGCATTTTGGCAATTGCGGTTGCCCAGCTTCCACTCCCAATTACACCAACTTTGTTTGTTTTAATGTTCATATTTTTCAGAAAAAACTAGGCAAATGTACAATTTGTATAGTCATATCAAAATTAGGAAAGCAATTTATTGCCAAATGGTCATGGGGTTTCAGAATCGAAAACCTGTTTTGCAATCCTGCTCTGCCTGTTAGTCTGCTCATAAGCATAACGCTATAAGGGGCTTTTAACTGGATCGATTAGCACGTAAAATGGGATAAGATTTATTTCCGCTAAGTTCAGCTACGATTACATCAAATAAAATTGTATTTTCAAAGACTAAATTCTAAACTTAAAGACTGAACGATGGCATTACAACTTTTTGGTGAGTTACTGGGAACCTTCATTTTAATATTATTGGGAAATGGCGTTGTTGCCAATGTTAATTTGGATAAAACATACGGGAATAGCGGGGGTTTTATTGTAATAACAGCAGGCTGGGGAATGGCGGTATATGTGGCTGTGCTGGCCACAGCCGATCTGAGTGGAGCGCACATTAACCCGGCTGTGACCATTGGTTTGGCAATTGCCGGCTTGTTCGACTGGATAAACGTTCTTCCATTTATTTTGGCTCAAATCCTTGGGGCCATGCTTGGGGCCGTAACCGTCTATTTATTTTTCAGAAATCATTTTAATATTACCGAAAAGGCTGGCATGAAAAAATCGGCGTTTTGCACTGCACCTGCTGTTCGCGATACCCCGAATAATTTATTGTCGGAGTTTATAGGTACATTTATATTAATATTGGCCGTTTTGTTAATCTCTCTTCCAAACCTGGAATACGAAAGTTTGGGTAGTGCCCATGTTGGTCTGGGTTCATTGGGTGCACTTCCGGTGGCCCTTGTGGTATTTTCAATAGGAATGAGTCTGGGAGGAACCACCGGCTACGCCATTAATCCGGCACGCGATCTGGGACCACGTATTGTTCATGCTGTGCTGCCTTTAAAAAATAAAGATGATAACGACTGGAAATATTCTTGGATCCCTGTGCTGGGACCAATTGCTGGTGCGGCATTTGCGGCGCTTATTTACCTCTTTATCCTTCAGCTTTGCAAGGTTTAAAAATTGAACAAAATTTGTTATCTTTCAAAAAAATGAAGTTATGGTGCATAATGTAAGCGAAAGTTCAATCCGCTTGAAAAAGATGATTGAAAAGGCCATCGAAGACCACAAGATTACTCGCGAAGAGTACGATAAAATTATAAATATTGCCACCGAAGACGGGTATATCGACCAACACGAGCAGGCTTTGCTTGCCGAACTGCAACAAATGATTGAAGACAGAGTGGTGAAATTTGTAATTTAAAGTACTTCCCCGGTTTTTAAATAGCTTTGATTAGAGGATATGAGAATTTACCGCTAAGGCGCAGAGACGCAAAGAAGAAACTCAGCGCCTTTGCGCCTTAGCGGTAAAAATAAAGAGAACATAAACATTCCTAAAGCATTACAGATGAGTGTTTAATAAAAATATATACCCATGAAAAAGTTCCTGAAGATAAGCGGATTGCTGATTGTAGTAATTTTTGCAGGTATATTAGGTTACGTATATTTTAGTTTTAATTACTATGCACCCGAAGATCCGGATGTGGAGGTTGACCAAAAGGCTTTATCTTATTTCAAGGATAGCTGGGAAGAGTGTCGCAACGCTTTCAATGTACAAGCAGCTGCAATACATGAAAGGTTTGAAAATGTGGAAGTTTTCACTATACCGCTTAACAGTAAAACCGATAATGATTTATCCATCGACTTTTGCTTCATCCCGGCAAGCGATACCTCAAAAAAGTTAATGGTAATAAATTCGGGCATACATGGTATCGAGGGATTTGTGGGAAGCGCAATTCAACAAATGCTAATGGCAGAATTTTTGCAGCCCGGAATGTTTTCAGAAACCGGTATCCTATTCATTCATGGGATGAATGCCTGGGGGTTTAAAAACGAACGGCGATTTTCGGAAAACAATGTGGATTTAAACCGGAATTTCAGCATTGATCAAGCCTTGTTCCAAACCAAAAATGATGGTTTTGTCGCCCTCTACGACTTGGTCACTCCCAAAGGTCAATTAAATATGAATAGCCTGGGAAACCGGTTTTTTATGCTTACTGCCATAAAACAAATTGCACAAAAAGGAATACCGGCTTTGGTGCAGGCTTTTGCACAGGGGCAGTATCAGTTTCAAGAAGGGATTTATTTTGGAGGTTATGATTTTGAGCAGCAAGTTGCCATTGTTTCGAAGGTACTTCAGGAAAAGTCAGCGCCCTATGAAACGGTTTTAAGCATTGATTTGCACACCGGCTTTGGAGAACGGGGTGTGCTTCACCTGTTTCCTAATCCCGTTGAAGATCCTGTAATTAGAAAGAAAATGGAAAAGATTTTCGATGGCTATCAAATTGATTGGGGCGACACAGATAATTTTTATACGGTAAGCGGCCAGTTTGTGGAGTTTATTGGCGATCTGCTACCCGGCAAAACCTCAATACCGATGGTGATGGAGTTCGGGACCTTAAATACGAGCAAAACAATCGGAACGTTAAAATCGGGACACATTTCAATTGTCGAAAATCAAGGTGCACATTGGGGGTATAAAACAAAGAAGGATAGCCTTAAAGCCAAAGAAGGTTTATACGAAATGTTTTATCCTCCTTCAGAAAAGTGGCGTACAAATGCTATTGTCACCTCAAAGGAAATGTTTGAATCGGTGATGAAAAATTTTATGGATTTATAAAACCGGGCTAAACTCCCGTAAAATATAAGCAACGATTACTCCCAGATAGTTTCCTACAGCGTAACCTGCAATTCCAACCACCAGTCCGGTTAAAATAACCTGGCGGTTCTTAAGTGCTCCGGCAACCACCGGGACAAAGGGTGGCGAGCAGATTAAGGCACTTGCTGAAATGATCACCGTATCGGCATCGATTTTAAACAGGCGGGCCAGTAGTACATGAATAATGTGCGATCCGTACATGGCCAGTGCGATGTAGTAAAAAACAGCGAAAGAAATATCTGAAAGTTGCCTGATGTCGGCCATTGAAGCCACTGCCAAACAAAATATAAGGATGAGATACATTCCCAGTTGAAAGGTCTTTTTTATTCCCTTCACTTTGGGAACGAAAGAAAAGGCAATGCCAAATGTGGTGATAAACAGAATAATGGCAGCCGTTGAATATTCTGTGGGAAGTAAAAAACTTAATCCATAACTGACTCCCAGTATTGCCACCGAGAGTCCAAAAGCCATAAGAAGAGGTGAAAATATGCCTTTACTGAATATGCCTTCATAGGATTCATATTCTTCTTCCAGGTTTATTTCCGGGTTATCCACATTGTCCTCAGGGGCTTTAAAGGGTTTCAGAAACCATAAAAATACTTTCTGGCCAACCGATAGGATAAACACCAGGTAAATGGCGCCTAAGGTAAGTTCGTAGGTGTGGGTCATGATGTATAGTTCCTGCGAAATATTTAATGCGGTTTTCATGGCGGCCATATTGGGTGTTCCTCCGGTATATACGCCAACCAGCATTCCCGAGACCTGCCAGATATTTTCAATACTGCCTCTGAAAATAAAAAAGCCCATAACAATTACAACCAAAACCGAAAATAAACCAGTTACCAGTGCAAGTAAAGCTTTACGCGCCATTTTAAACCACGATCGAACATCCAGTGAAAATAAAATGAGTGGCAGTGCCAGTGGAATTGAAATCTCGGTTAGCAGGCTCTGGTATTTTTCAGAACCTTCGGGTAGAACGCCCATATTGCCTATTATCAGACCAACTCCGTAGCAGATTAGCACCGCTCCAATTTTCTTTAAGATCGAAAATCTTCCTTCGAGATAGATAACAACAATTGGGGTGATAATGAACAGAATGACCAGTGCAATTAATGGCGTCTCCATTTTTCAGAAGTTTGGTTTATGGGGTAAAGATATCAGATTAACAAGAATTTCCAAGTTTTTGTGAAATTCCCATTTGGAACTTTATCCGAGAATAAACCGAATCTTCAATTCAGGTGTGAATACAGTTGGACTCATCAGAATGAGTTGCTTCCGGGGAGCCTTCATTACCTTGAAATCCCAGGGATGGCCGATTTGTCAAAGCCCGATTTAGGATCTCGCATTTATTTCATAGTTGTCTCAAGAATCCAGTTTTTCATTAACTCCAGCACTTCCGGCGAAATGGTTTCTTCAATTTGTGCATATTCGGCCACCGCACCGGTAGTACAATGCTGAAACAGGTGGTTCAGGTTTTCGAAAGCCATGGTTTCTGCATTCCTGTTACCCCCTTCCACTAATGCTTTTTTTATATGCTCCAAGTTCGATACCGGTACCTGCACATCTTTTACACCATTCAGTGCCAATACCGGGCATTTAACTTTCCGTAGCGTGGGCTGTGGATCGTAGGAGAGAAAGTACCTGAACCAGTTTGAATTAATACCTGCAATTTTAGCATCAACGCCTTTTTTCATTTCCTCATTTAGTGCCGGGTACATGCCTCCCGAAAGCGTGAACTGGAGTTTCTTGTTTGCTTCAGCCGAATCCGGCTCATTTTTAATGATATCGAAAATGGCTCTTTGTGCCATTCTGTTTTGTTTTATCACCGATTCGTTCATTCCTGCAGCTTTTAATGATAAATCATTTTGCTCGTACAAAATTTGTTCACCCACCGTTCCAGGCCCCGCCATCATTACAATAAAGGCAACATTGTTTGATTTTACGGCCGAAATGGGAGCTATTAGTCCTCCTTCGCTATGTCCTATTAGTCCAATTTTTCCGGCATCTATCTCTTTTACCGATCTCAGAAATTTTATTCCCGCCAGGGCATCACCGGCAAAGTCTTCGCTGGTGGCACTTGTCAAATTGCCTTTCGAGCCACCGACTCCGCGGTCATCCACCCGCAGCACCGCAATGCCGTTTCGCGCAAAATAGTCGGCAATTACCCAAAACATTTTGTGCTCAAAAATACTTTCATCACGGTCCTGTGCTCCCGACCCAGTGATCATGACCGCAGCCGGACAATTATCTGCATCTTGAGGAATGGTTAATGTACCTGCCAGTTTTAAGCCTGATTCTTCATTCTTATATTCTACATCTCTGGCCAGGTAAGGGAAAGGCGGTCTTGGTGTTTGTGGGCGTTGTAGCTCTGGCACTTCACGGGTTTTATGCAGCGTAAGTGGAATACTTATCCTGTTTTTTGTCCAGTCACCTTTTAAAGTCGAATCATTGATAAAGACACCATAAAATGTCCGATGAATGAGCGGAGTGCTGAATATGAGGCTGTCGGAAGTTTGTCTCAGGATTTTACTTTCAAGCCCTTTTGCTCCCTGCTCCGGTATGTCGAGAGTTAATATGAGTTGCCCTGAATCGTTTTCGATAAAGGTAAATACAGTTGTAAATTTTGCCGTTGGCAAGTCAACTTTACCCACCCAGAAACCACTCGGTTTATTTTGCTGGGCTTCCGTTTGTATGGTCGTATAAATCAGAAAACCGATGAGAAAAAGTAATTTTAATTGTGCAGGCATAGCCCAAAGATTTTTAAAATACAAGATAACACAAAGCGATTAAAGCGCCTTGTAAATTTGCTTAATCATCCAAAATTTTCAACCTTTAGGTAAACAATAAAATCATCAAAGATGAAGTTTCATGTAGTCTAAAAATGCCTTTGCTGTTTTGTCCAGATTTTCAATGGATCCACCTCCGTCCAGAACTTCACACATCTCGTAAACCACCCAGCCCCTGTAACCAATTTCTTTGAGAGCCGAAAACCAGGTATCGTAATCGATAATACCTTCTCCCATTTTACAGGCACGCATAACAGCTTGTTCCGATTGGTAATTTGTGAGATGATTAACGTAGCTGTACCGGGGATGCCGCACATAATCGGCAGCAATTGTATTTACAATATAAGGTTTCATTGTTAAAACAGATTCGCGTAATTCTTCGGCGCTGAATCCTTCCAGTGCAGGTGACCATGCATCCCAGCCGGCCATCACATTGGGCATGTTCACTTCTTTCAATAACCAGCTCATGGCATCGTGATGAAGCGCAATGTCGTGATGGTTTTGAACGGCCAGCGTTACACCATGTTTGGCAGCTAGTTTGCCGGCCATTTGTAAGCCTTTTACTACTTCAGCATATTGTTTGTCGTAGGGAATACCTGAACGTTCATATCCCGTGAAAATACGCAGCATATTTGTTCCCAGATCTTTCGCCAACTCGGCGCAGGAGCCTACCCAGGCAGCCTGAATTTCGGCATTTGGAATTCCCGGTTTGTCGATGCCGGCGGTAAAATCGGTGTAGCCGGCAAGAGCGACCAGGGTTAATCCCAGCGAATCGATTTTAGCTTTTAAACGGGCTCGTGCTTCTTTGTCGTAATCGTGTGGCGAAACATGTGGGCGCTTGGCCACCAGCATTACTCCTTCGTAACCCAAATTTTTTGCTTTTACCAGGAATTCATCAACGGTCAGCTGGGTTTGGCCACGCCATATGCC
>JBFEWU010000352.1:0-4938 GCA_041546215.1 Draconibacterium sp.
ATCAAAAATGTGCCAGGTATTGCTGTAATAATAAGCATTTCCTGTGAAGTGGCAGGAATAAAAACAAAACCGGTCAATGAAAAAAGAAATATCCAAAAGAAGGTTGTAAAATACTTCCTTGAGCTAATTTTTTTATTGTCGTATTGTTTTAAAATATCGATGCTTGCCAGAAAGGTAAAGAGTACCAAAAAACCCAGATATATCTGTAATCCGTAATTTGTTTTAAAATGATTAACCGGTATGGTAATGCCGTGCACAAAGGTATCGATTTTTGCAGGCAGAGTTCCGGTTAGAACAGCATAGGATGCTGCAAATGCGAAGGGCAACAAAAAACCGAGTAATAGAATGGTGGGTTCGCGCCATTTGGTATCACGGCTTAACACAACAATGCTGATTAAAAATGCCGGGAAGAGCACGATCATGCTCAAACAGAAAAGAGAACTAATCGCCAGTAAAAATCCAACATCAAAAACCGCAGAATAGGGCTTTGTCCTTTCGAACATACTAAACATGCGATAAATGGCAAAAAGAACAAAAACAGCACTGAAATAGACCGGATGCAAGGTATGCATTTCAACAAATCCACCCACTACGATTACAAAAAGTATAGGCGGCAACTTGCTGCGAATCCGAATAAATGAATATTGCATGTTAATCAGCTGCATCATAAATGCCAGTGTTATAAGCAGCAACATTCCAATAATTACATGCACAAGCGGATTCGTGCCAATCAATCTGGCAATAGGAGAAAAAAGGATGTTGCTATTTTCGCAGAAGGAATAGTTGTAACCCGAAGGGTTCCATAGACTTTGTGCCCAGAGCGCAAAAACTGCCACCGGAACCAAGAACATGTTTATCGTACCATTCGATTTTAACCTCTTTAGCAACATAAGCGAACTCCATTCATGAAATAATTAACAGAGCCTACAAATCAAAACCTAAATCTTTTCGGTAATATTTCCCCTCGAAATCAATTGTTTCGGCATTTTTATAGGATGTGGCCAAGGCTTCTTTCATGTCAGCACCGTATGAGCTGATAGAGATCACACGTCCACCTGCTGTTACCACATCATTGCCATCGGTTTTTGTTCCGGCGTGAAAAACAATACTGTCATCCACCTCTTCACATCCGGTAATCACTTTTCCTTTAGGATAACTCCCAGGGTATCCACCCGATACCAACATCACTGTTACCGCCGTTCTTTCATCAAATTCAATGCTTTTTTCAGCTAAAGTCCCATTGGCAGCACCTTCCAGCAAATCAACAAAATCTGATTTTATGCGTAACATTACAGCTTCCGTTTCCGGATCACCCATACGTACATTGTATTCGATTACATAGGGATTATCGTTAACATTTATCAATCCGAAAAAGATAAACCCCTTGTAGTCGATACCGTCTTTTTGTAATCCCGAAACGGTTGGTTTCACAATCTGTTCTTCAACTTTTGCCATCCACTCGGCATTGGCAAACGGGACGGGTGTGATTGCTCCCATACCCCCTGTATTCAATCCGCTGTCGCCTTCGCCAATTCTTTTATAATCCTTGGCCTCAGGTAATATTTTATAATCTTTTCCATCGGTAATGGCAAAAACCGAGGCCTCAATACCACTTAAAAATTCTTCAATTACTACTTTGCTACTGGCCGCCCCAAATTGCCCGGCCAACATTTCTTTTAACGAAGCTTCTGCTTCCTCCAGGGAGTCGATAATCAGGACACCTTTCCCGGCAGCCAAACCATCTGCTTTAAGCACGTAGGGAGCGGTCATGGTTTTCAAAAACTCAACTCCCCCGGCCACATTTTCGCTGGTTACGGTTAAATATTTGGCCGTTGGGATATTGTGACGTGCCATAAAATCTTTGGCAAAATCTTTACTCCCTTCCAGCTCGGCACCGGCTTTTTTCGGACCAACAACACCCACCGAGCTCAATTCCGGATCGGCAGAGAAAAAGTCGTGCAAACCTTCCACTAGCGGCACTTCAGGTCCAACCAACATTAAATCAATGTGGTTTTCCAATACCAGGGTTTTTATCTTTTGAAAGTCAGAAACCCCTGCATCCAGGTTTGTACCCAAATTTGCAGTACCTGCATTCCCCGGTGCAAAAAATAAGTGATCAACCTTATCGCTTTGTTTAATCTTCCAACCCAAAGCATGCTCTCGTCCTCCTGAGCCAATAATTAAAATATTCATCGGTGTTCTGTTATGTGGTAAATATTAAAAATCTGTTTATTATGAATTTGCGGCGCCGTAGGCTTGAAAATGCAGCTGCAAAGCCTCACCAATTTTTGTGGCCAGTTCAGTTTGTCCTGAAGTACGAGCTGTACGTTCCAGGTTTTGCAGATAGAACATGTTTCGCTGAATTTCTTCACCAATCCCCCTGGTAGCTCTATGTTTCCCATCCATAGCAAAGAAATAGCCCAGTTCGTCGTTAATCCGATCGAAAGTTGTTTCAATCATGGCAATACCTTTGTCGGTAGCCCCAGCCTGCAAATATGTTTCAGCCAGATTCATGGCAAAATATTCGTAGGGAATAATTTCGTGGGGCATCAATTCGTTACAACGATCAATAACGGCAATGGCCGAATCATTTTTACCTTCCTCAACAAGTGTGGCGGCCAAACGGTGGAAATTATTCCGAATATTCGTCATCATGCGGGTGTTGGTTTCATCCAGATAAACCTCCGGATTATTCATTTCGCCCCACTTAAACCTGGTCATCATATTTTCATACATTAAATCCGCTTCTACCCTTCCAAACTGTAAAGTTTGTGGCGAGCTGGGCGTTTTAATGGGCACTAAACGATAGGCAAATCCTTCCAGTTGAAAATAATCCTGCAAATTCATGTATTTGCTCCGGCCAACTGTAATTGCCCAGTAAATGGGTCGTTCCCAGTTATTTGTTGCCAACAGGTCGAGAATCATCATTTCATCTTTGGAGACCATATTTTTATCCGACAAATTGATCACGATTTCATCCACAATTTTGTCGTAGTCACTGGGCGAAACCACCTTATTTCTAATTACAGCTTCTTTATCAACTTTAAAGCGAATTACCTTTTTAGGTATATATGCTGCATTACCGGCCTGTTGAAGTTTTGTGGCCGGATTATCATCAGCGATAAATTCCACGGCTTCCTTTAATCCTACGCTCTCACGCTTTATTCGCGGATTATCAATCACATAAACAGCATCGCGCGTGCCTGTTCTGTACTGTTCGGGTCGCATGGTGAATGGCATCGGATCAGAATCGTATGCCTTTCGGCGCATTTGATTGATGTACCAGTCGGTTTGTAAATAGCTCAGGTTGCATACACGCACATCGGTACGTGTTCCTTCCACTTCCTGGTTGTACCAGAGCGGGAAGGTATCGTTGTCTCCATTGGTAAAAATAATGCTGTTTGGTTTACACGTCTCCAGGTAATTTGCTCCAAAATCGCGGGCCGTGTAACGCCCCGAACGGTCGTGATCATCCCAGTTTTCGGCAGCCATGATCCCCGGAACCAAAACCAGTGCAAGCACTCCGGTAACTCCGGCAGCAATGCCTTCAGGCATGTATTTTTTAAGAAACCCGGTAATGCTTAAAACACCCAGACCAATCCAAATGGCAAACGCATAAAACGAACCTGCATAAGCATAATCCCGCTCTCGTGGCTGATGAGGGTACTGGTTCAGGTAGACCACAATGGCCAGGCCTGTTAAAATAAACAGCAGGAAAACCACCCAAAGTCCTTTTTTCCCATCCTTTCCCCTGTTATACTGAAAGAAAATACCCAGAATTCCCAGTAGCAAAGGAAGGAAATAATAAGTGTTACGTGCTTTATTGTTTGCATACCGGGCAGGTAAATTATCCTGGTCACCTAACCGGGCTTCGTCGATTGCTTTAATTCCGCTTAACCAGTTGCCATGTAAGATACTTCCGTGTCCCTGGATATCATTCTGACGCCCGACAAAGTTCCACATAAAATAGCGCCAGTACATATGAACCACCTGGTAACGCACAAAAAACCGCATATTCTCGGCAAAGGTTGGTTTTACGATTACTTCATTCTCTCCTTGCTCATTCCTATGCTGAATACGGGTTCCTTGAATTTGTGCCCATTCCATATAATCGTTTGCATGACTGGGATCCATGGAGCTCCACATGCGTGGGAAGAAAGCCGTGAATTTTTCGTCGTAATTGGCCTGGTAGCGATGGTGGGTAACCACGTACTTCCCATCAATTTGCGAATAAATGGCTCTGCCTTCCGTAAACCTGTTCCCGGGTTTTAATGGCGAGTTGTAATACTGGCCGCTAAACAATGGCCGGTCGCCATACTGCTCGCGGTTCAGGTAACCCAGCAGCGAAAAGGTATTATTCGGACTGTTTTGATCCATTGGTGGTTGGGCTGAAGAACGGATTATGATAACAGCAAACGAAGAATATCCAATCAATATAACAGCAACACCCAATAAAAGGGTGTTCCAAACGGGTTTGTTCTTTTTATGTGTATATATAATTCCGAAAACAAATGCCGCAATTACCGCTGCCGAATAAAAAAGTACTCCCGAATGGAAAGGCAATCCAAACGAGTTTACAAACATCAATTCGAACCACGAAGCAAATTTCACAAAACCCGGAATAATTCCATACATAATTGAAGCCAGTAAAACAATGGAAACAACCAGGGCCCTTATAATTCCTTTACGCGTAACTTCATATTTTCTAAAATAATACACAAATACTATGGCCGGAATGGCAAGCAGATTAAGTAAGTGAACCCCTATTGACAAACCCATTAAATAGGCAATTAAAATAATCCATCGGTTAGCGTAAGGTTTATCTGCTACATTTTCCCATTTTAAAATTGCCCAAAAAACTACCGCTGTAAATAGTGATGATAAGGCATAAACTTCTCCCTCGACAGCTGAAAACCAGAATGTATCAGAAAATGTATA
>JBFEWU010000176.1:0-9827 GCA_041546215.1 Draconibacterium sp.
AAACGGTTTAACATTTTTGTTCTTTTGTCGGGGAATAAAGCTGTAACAAGTGGATTACATGCCGCCTCAACGCTACCATTACCCAGCCCGATAAATACGTTGGCTATAAATAAGGAAGTGTAATCCTTTGCCAACAATAACAAAACAATACCGATTAAATGCATGGCAAAAGCTGCCCAAATAATACTTTTTGTTTTTACAATGTCGATAAAATAACCTCCGGCAAACATGGCTACAGCAAAGCCCCAAAAAGCCGGACCAAAGGCACGTCCTACTTCTTCTTTGGTTAATCCGTACTCGTCGGTAAAGACACCTTCTATTTTTGCCCTGATAGCAAAAGTGATAGCCGTTACCAAAAGTGCCAAACAAGCTGCCACAAACAGTCGTTTTTGATTTACATTTTCCATAATTTTCGTAATTGGTTTAGAGGAGAAAATGGCCCTTCCAGGTCAAATCTCTCCGAATTATAAAATTGATTAATCTGTTATATTCAGGTATTTAATGGCCTGTAAAAGCAGTTTCCGGTAATCTTCCGACTCGTAGGCCCGTGTGTCGTGTCCTGTCTGAATATATACCACATTCGACCGGTTATAAACGTTTTGCCAGGCAACAAACTCTGCACTTTTGGGGTGCCGGGTTCGTAACAATGGTTTTACGTTTTCTGAAATTTGAATATTGCCATAAACTTCATCAAAAAAACGCAGATCCCTGAATCCGGATGTTACCGGTGTATAATTCTCCACACTGCAATACACCCAAACATCATGGTCGTAGGTCGACCACAATTCTTCCGGTACCTTTTTCCCCTTCTCGATGTATTTACCACCAATAATCTCCTGAAATGCTTCCCAATTCTGATAGGAAGCCAGCGAATGATGCAAGAACAAAAACGGTTTCCCTTCTTTGGTAAGTTTTATGTAAGCCGCCTTTTCTACTTCAGATATCGTTTTCCACATGTCGTAAAAGACCAGAACATCAAAGTCGTCAGCCCTCCCTTTTGCAATTTCTTCATTTGCATTTGGTTGAGCAAAATGTTCGTATTCGATCCCATCAAGTGCATCAAACATTTGGAAGAACTGAATCGTATCGTATGCGTGCCCACCGGTGACCAACATTATTTTAATGGACTGACTGTTACCGGGAAAAACTAAAAGGATAAATACAGAAAGCAGTACTAGTCTTATCATAACAGGTCTAATTAGTGATCTTTGTTCAGAACTATACAGTCAACAGCCGTACTGTTCTGGTCAATTCTGCCAATAAATTTAATAATTTCGTTTAAACATTTTGTCAACAAGCGCAATTTCAAGCTAATTTTTATTGAATAAAAATATATTTACGCTTCTCTTCTCTTATTTTATAACAATTACTTCAAATATTTGATTTACTTTTGGTTTATATTGAAACATACGATCCATGCATAACAAATTTTTACGCTTTCCCTTCTATCTGCTTCTTTTTATAATGATTTTTGTTGCCTGCGATAACGGTTTAGACGATGTCGAACCAGTTATTTCAGACCCTGATTTTTTTGTTAGTTCAGAACTAATTACCACCTACACCGAAGATAAAATAGACGGCTTCATCAATTTGGCGATGCTTCTTTATCCCGATCAGAAAAACAAACTTGAAGAATTAAAAACTTCGATCGAAACCGGAGTGAAAGTGCACAAGATTGTTTACAATACGGAGTTCGGCGACAATGAGTTACAAGCTTCGGGACTGGTTTGTTTGCCCATGGCTGCCGGAAGCTACCCCATTCTTAGTTATCAAAACGGAACCAATACCTTGCACAGTGCAGCTCCAACAAAAGATCCCGACAACCAGTTGTTTCAAATTCTTGAAATGATGGGCTCTACAGGATTTATCATTGCACTGCCCGATTACCTG
This sequence comes from Draconibacterium sp., assembly GCA_041546215.1. Classification (GTDB taxonomy): domain Bacteria; phylum Bacteroidota; class Bacteroidia; order Bacteroidales; family Prolixibacteraceae; genus Draconibacterium. Next base: position 1,891 of record JBFEWU010000176.1, read on the forward strand.
GGTTTTGGAGAATCTGAAGATATGTTTCACCCATACTTACACAAAGAGTCGACCGTACAAAGCGTTTTAGACATGTTACGTGCGGTGGAAGAAATGGTGGAGGCTGAAGAAAGCATTGAGTTTAATAACAACATTTATCTCTCTGGCTATTCGCAAGGTGGCTGGGCAACCATGGCCGTTCACGAAGCCATTCAAAAACAATATTCGGGCGAATTTAAATTAAAGGCGAGTGCCTGTGGTGCAGGGCCATACAACTTAAATACCATTAATGAATATGTGCTCGGCCGAACCCAGTATCCGCAGCCCTATTTTTTAGCTTATATTTTCAATACCTACCAAAATATTGGTTTGTCGACCGCAATCGGCGATGTTTTCCAACAACCCTATGCCGACCGAATTCCAACTATTTTCGATGGCACAAAAAACGGAAGTGCAATAAATTCACAGCTTACCGAAACGGTTTCCGACTTATTTACAGCCGATTATTTGAACAGCTGGAGTTCCGACAATAAATTTAAGCCGGTGAGTGATATGCTCGAAGAAAACAGTATCTCCGCCTTCAACACCTCAACGCCAATACTCCTGACTCATGGTACAGCCGACAACTATGTTCCGCCAATAGTCAGCGATGAACTGTACGACGATTTTATCAACCTGGGGATGAGTAACAATTTAATCGAATATATCGAACTGGATGGCATGAACCACAGCGATGGGATTATCCCATCGGGCCTGGCTTCGATCACTTGGTTTATTCAATTAAAAAACGGAATGTAATTGTTTTCGCTGACGCTTACATCAAACCAACTCGCCTTCCATTGAGAAATCGGAAGCAGCTGTAATTTTTACATCCACAAATTGCCCGATAAAATCTTCTTCCCCCGAGGCGAAACGTACGATCAGTTTTCCTTCGGTATGTGCCGATAGAAATCCTTCCTTCCGGTCGTTTCCGCGTACCAAAACACGCAAAGTTTTACCGACCAAGGCCTGATTGTAGGGTAAACTGTGCCGGCGTAAATCTTCAGTCAGGGCATGCAGCCTGCGTTTCTTTTCGTCTTGCGGGATATCGTCCACCCAACGATGGCTGGTAGCTCCCGGGCGTGGCGAATAAATGGCTGTGTACGACATGTTAAACTTAAACTCATCGAATGCCTTACGGGTATTCCCGAACTGCTCATCCGTTTCACCTGTAAAACCAACAATTACATCGGTAAACAATGTTGCCTGCGGTAATATCCTTCGAATAGTTTCAACAATATGGCGGTATTTTTCCATGTTGTGTTTGCGGTTCATCTTCATTAGAACCTTGTCGTCGCCACTTTGCATGGGCAGGTGAATTTGTTTTCCCAAAACCGGGTATTGGGCAATTACTTCAATCACCTCGTCGGTCATATCACGCGGGTGTGGTGAGGTAAAATACAACCAAAACTCCTTTTTCAAACGATTGCCCAATTCGCCAATTTCACGCAACAACTGCGGGAATGTAATCTCCTGGCCCTTTTTATCCAATCCATACGAATTTACATTCTGTCCAAGCAGCGTAATCGATTTAAATCCCTGGGCAACCAGCAAGGCTACTTCGGCAACAATATCTTTCGACGGTCGCGAAATCTCACGTCCCCGTGTATACGGAACAGCGCAATAGGTGCAAAACTTATCGCATCCGTTCTGTATGGGAATAAAGGCCTCAAAAGCAGATTGATAATGAGGTTCTACATTCCAAAATTCTTCAATATTTTCGTTGTGCGGATCAATGCCACTTTTCAGGTGGGTAGGGGTTGTTATTCCGTATTGACTAATCAGTTCGGGAAGTGTTGGAAGATCTTTCATTTGAAAGGTAACGTCGAATAACTTTAAGAACTTCTCGTGGTCGTCGGGCAGCATACATCCCGAAATAAAAGTGAGGAGATTTTTATTGTTTTTCCACTTGTTCCATTTATGAATACGCGAATACACTTTATCGATGGCTTTTTGGCGTACCGAGCAAGCCAGAATGCCTATTAAACCTGCCTCCTCTTCTTTGTCGGTCCATTCGTATCCGGCTTCATCGAGCACCGAAATCACTCGCTCACTATCCGACATATTCATCTGACACCCTAAGGTTATTACGTGGTATTTCATCTGTTTATAATTGTTTATTTTTTATGGTAACAGATAGAACTCCCATGATTATAATCATTCGCGTTTATGTGATCCACCAGCTGGCGGAAACTCATGGTCGTTTCATACTAAAAAGCTTAAAGACCAAAGACCGGATACCGAAGTTTCCCATCTCGATTCTTTCTGTTACATCATTTCTAAATTATTCCCTTAACCTTCTCATTCTCCCCCTAAGGCCAGCCTGCCGGCAGGCCGGGAAGTATAAATGAAGGTCGGTTTATTCTATTTGTTATTCAGAGCTATTCTATTTCTTAAAAATATACTTCACTAAAAATATTCGATGTGGGCACCCCTTTTTCGCCCAGAATATCGAACACTTCATAAATCATTTCGCTGTTGCCGCATAAAAAACAATTGGTTTCAGCATCAATAGTCTGGTTCTTTAAATAATCTGTTACTCTTCCGCTGAATTGGCCCTTGTTATCGCCCGAAGTACACAATACAACTTTCTCACTGTCGAAATCACAATGATCGTAAGCCTCTTCAACAAAACGAACACCATGTATAAGTCTATAGTTCAATCCGGGATAAGTTTTTATAAAACTGTGAAACGGACTGATTCCGGTTCCGGTGGCCACGAACAAAAACTTTTGCGGGCAAAACATCTGGGGCGAGAACTTAAAAAATCCAAAGGGGCCATCCATATCAACCGTTTGGCCGGCTTTTAACTTTTTCAGTTTCGCCGAGACTTTACCGCTTTCCACTTCCCGAACCAGGACTTCCAAATGGTTTTCGTTTTCGCCGCTGTAAATCGAATACTCACGACGGTCTACTGCACCTTTGGTTCCCAGCAATACGAATTGCCCGGTTTGGAATTGCATACCGTTTCGTTCCAACCTTATCACGAAGGTCGAATCCGTTAAATTCCTGACTTCTTTTACTTTATACTTTTTCAACTATTAAGACCTGTTCTAAATAAATCGCTGCAAAAGTATAAAAAAGTAACTAATGGTCAAGTTATTACTCCCACTGATTTTAAATTTTTCACGTTCAGGATATGAGCCTGAATAACAAGGAATAAGCTATTCCGGTTTTGGAAATTCTCGCATGGGACTGTAGCGCAAATAACTATCGAAAACTTCCTTGTCAGGACCAACCACCCTTGGATCCCTGGTTCTTGTCAGTTCTTCGAGCAAGGCAGTTTTTAATTCATTTTCCACTTCCCTAAAATCCGGGTTTCCAATAAGGTTATTCAAACAATACGGATCTTCTTTCATATTAAACATTTCGAATTCAGGTCGTTTGGCGTGTGCCAGATCAAAATAGGATCTTATGTTTTCATCGTTCATATTTTCGATGATGAATGATTTGGTTGGTGCTGCATCGATGTCGGTAAATGCCCAGTCGGAATGGTGAATTCCATTTTCGTCAATTCCGTACATGGGCCAAAGTTCATCTTCAGAGCCTTTAACAATTCGTTGAGGTGCTCCTGCCGGCCAGCGTTCGGGTTTCATGTTCCAGGTTAATAAAAAATCTTTGTTACGTATCAATCTTTGCGGATAGCCCCAGTTTAAATACCTTGAACTTGAATGCCGCTCGCGCCCTGAAAAAGCATATTTTTTTGTGGGTTCAACAATACCCTGTTTATTCGATTTCAAAATTTTCAGAAAACTTCTTCCGGAAATTGGCATCATTCCCTCCAAACCGGTTTTGGTAAGTTCGAGAATGGTTGGTGCAATATCTGCAAAACAGATTGGATCATCTACAATTCTCTGACCGGGGAAATCCTTTGGATATCTCACCGCAAAAGGGACATGAACTCCATATTCGTAAGCATTGGCTTTGGCACGTGGAAATGCCATCCCGTTATCGGAAGTAACAATGACAATGGTATTTTCAAGTTCCCCAATTTCCTCCAGATAATTGAGCATTCGCTGCAAGTGCAAATCAAACCATTCAATCTCAATGGCATAATCCAAAATATCGCCACGCACGATCTCATGATCAGGAAAGAATCCGGGCACATCCACATCCTCCAATTTCTTGCGGTTTCGTTTCCATGAATCCTGCTCAAAACCACGATGTGGTTCGTGGGCTCCGTACCAGAAAAAGAAGGGTTTATCATTCCTCACATTTTCCATGAAGTATTTGAAATTCTCGAAGTAATTTTTGGCGCTAATGCCCTTGGCTGTTCTTTCATCTTCCGGTGTTTCTCTTTCATAATTTATCTGGCTGTATTCAATTCCTCCGGCATCTGTTTTGCGCCACAGCGAATCACGTTCACTTCGGGCATACCTGAATGGAGACACACCTTTCCCTGTTCTACCGCTTACATATCCGTTGGCATCCAGCAGGTCGATAAACGGCACATATTTTTTCAGCCACGATGAGGCGTGCTGTCCGGATTGCTCATTTTGCCAATGATACCTTCCGGTGACGATCGAACTGCGGGAAGGTGCACAGCCCGGCGATCCGGCCATACAATTTGCAAAATAAATACCTTCGGAAGCTACACGATCGAATGCAGGGGTATGAATAAATTTGCATCCGGCAAAACTTGTGTGTTCAAAAGACTGGTCGTCGGAAATGGCAAACAAAATATTGGGCCGTACAAACTCCTCCTGAGTCGGATTACAGGCCATAAATAGCAACGCACAAAAAGCGAAAAACAGAGATCGTAAAAGAATATGGTTCATGGTTATTGGTTTAAGTTTCTTCAAAAATAATAAATAAGGCAAGCCTGATTTAAGCCATCGACACAGTTTTCGAAAATTTACATGGCCTAATTTAGGAAAGTTCTATACTCCCTATTCTCACTTTCAAATCTCGCACACTTATGTCTTTCTGTGGCTGATATCGAACTCACGTAAATATAAATAAAAAAGAGACCCCCAGTGGAAATCTCTTCAAAATAATATAAAAAGTCTTTTTACTTGTAAACCTCTTCTTCCCGCTGATAACCTTCTGAAATAACTGTCAGCTTAAGGTTTTCACGGTTTACGATCATACCGGTATGAAAAAATGTAGGAACCAGCATTGCGCCATTACTAACGGTCTGGTACGTTTTTTCACTTTCACCACCGTTTGCCATTTTTATCGCTAAATCAGCGGCTGTTGCTGCTAATTTCTCGTATGGTTTGTAAACGGTACAAGTTTGATTTCCGGCAACAATTTCACGAAGGTTTCGTAAATCAGCATCCATTCCTGCCACCAGGACCTTACCCCCCAGACCCACTTCATTCAATGCCCTTAAAACACCCATTGCCAATTCATCGTTACCCGCAATTATGGCATCAACATCGCTATTCTTCTGTAGAAGTTCTTTTGTATGCTCGTATCCTTCTTCTTCCTCCCAGGCTTCAGTAAATTCGTTATAAACAATATTAATATCTCCTTTTTCCACCAGAGGTTGCAGCACATTTCTTTGCCCCAGGTAAAGCAACTGACTATTGTTATCGCTTAATGCTCCACCAATTAAAGCATAATTCCCTGTGGGTTTTATGGTGGTAAGATAATTGGCTTGCAAAGCTCCGATTTCAACGTTATCGGTTGAAATATAAAAGTCGAGCTTACAGTTCTTTATCAGACGGTCGTATGAAATAACTTTCACATTTTTAGCATGTGCTTCTTCTACAATCTTAGCTGCAGCAAACTGATCAACAGGTACTACAACCAATACGTCAACACCGTTGGCGAGCAGTTCTTTTGCCTGAGCCAACTGCTTGCTGGCGTCATTTTTGGCATCCATAACTTTTACGGTCCCTCCAAGTTCCTGAACACTTTCAACGAAATAGTTCCGGTCGTTTTCCCACCTTTCTTTATCAAATGCATGAATTAAAAATCCAACTTCCACTGATTCATCTTTCTGTCCACATCCACCCACAAATAAACTGGCGAGAAAAACCAAAATGAGCAATTTAATCTGATGATTCATATTTTTGAATTTAATTATGTTCTTATTCAATTTACGAATTATCAATCAAATATGTTAACTATGATTTTCCTTTTAATGTATTGTTTTATAACACACTCAATAATGAAACCTTTTTAAAAGGACCTAAAACTTTTGAATTTCTTCATATAATCTTTGAATTGGCAGGCCCATAACGTTGTAAAAAGAACCTTCAATATGGGTAATTCCAATGGAGCCAATCCATTCCTGAATGCCGTATGCTCCCGCTTTATCGAAGGGTTTAAACCTCGAGATGTAATATTCAATCTCCGAATCGCTAAGTTCCTTAAACTGAACATTAGTAAGCGAGTAAAAGGAGTATGACTTATTTTGAGAGCTTAAACAAACTCCTGTAATTACCTGATGTACTATCCCGCTCAGGCTCCTTATCATTTCAAAAGCTTCCTGAAAATCTTTTGGTTTACCAAGTACTTTATCCTGCAAACAAACCACCGTGTCGGCTGTAATTACTAAATCTTTGTGGCCCAAACCATTCACAAAAGGTTTCGACTTTAGTTCTGCCAGATATACCGGGATTTGTACTTTACTTAAACCATCGGGATAAACTTCATCCACCTCTTTGGTTTTTACAATAAAGTCGATACCCAGGGATTTTAAAAGTTGTTGCCTGCGCGGGGATTTCGATGCCAGAATTATGTTAAAATCAGGAAACCACTGCATTTCAGAAAGCTCTTTCGTTTAACATTTCATCAGAAAACCATCTACCTTGCGCCCTTAGAGCCTGTTCGATAACATCACGTACACAACCATCGCCACCCTGCTTATGTGAGATGTAACTGGAAATCGCTTTAATCTCACTCACGGCATCTTTCGGGCAGGTAGGCAATCCCACTTCTTTCATGATCAGGTAATCCACCAAATCGTCGCCCATAAACAGTACCTTTTCCCTGCTGACTCCTGTTTTCTCCAGGAAATCGTTCAAACAGGCTACTTTATCGCGCGCTTTGTCGTAGAAATGGACAACGCCCAACTTCTCGTAGCGCAAACGTACTCTTTCGATAAATCCACCGGTAACGATTGCTATGGGATACCCTGCATTAATGGCACATCGAATGGCAAAACCATCTTTCACGTTTGCCGTACGAACCGGATCGCCTTCATGGTTTAGCGGCGAGGTGTCTTTCGACAAAACACCGTCCACATCAAATACAAAGGCTTTTACTTCTTTTAACTCTTCTTTGAAAAATGGCATTATTTATAATTTTCCTGGTATTGTTCAAAAATACTTTTTGAAATTGAATTGTACAATTCCTGGTGGCCCGGTAATTTTTTCAATTTTTCCAGATGATCACGTATTATGTTCTCGTCGAAACGCACTGCCGGTCCTGTTTGCGCATCTCTGGGCACCATTTCCTGTACCTTTGCGGCTGTCTCTTCGATTAAAGGTTTAAGCACATCAAAGGAAATATCTTCACTTTCCAGGAAGATGGATGCCAGGTTGTACATGTGATTTACAAAATTACAGGCAAAAACTGCTGCTATATGCAGACTTTTTCTTTTTTCTGAACTCAAAACCGCTACATAATTTGAAACTTCCTTCGCCATATTCCATAGCACTTCTTTGTTCGAATCGGAACTGGCTTCAATAAAAACCGGAATTTCTTTAAAATCCAGTTTCCTGCTTTTCGAAAAAGTTTGCAAAGGATACAAGACTCCAATATTTTCGGAATGTTTTTCCAAAACCGATAGTGGCAGACTTCCCGAACAATGTACCACAAGCTTATTTTTAAAATCAATCCCTGAAAGGACTTCATCAAATACAGCATCTTTCAGGGCCACAAAAAATATATCGGCATCCATTCTGATTTCTTTTGTGGACGTGGTAAATTCAGCTCCCACTTCCCTGGCAAGGGCACGTGCCGAA
>JBFEWU010000007.1:0-46381 GCA_041546215.1 Draconibacterium sp.
AGAAAGTCCGAAGTTCGAAGTCCGAAGTTCGAAGACCGGAGAAATTGATTAATGATTATTGTCTCAGTGTTTGGTTTTTTAACCGCAGAGAGCACAAAGAAGACACAGAGGTTGCGCAGAGAAAAATAAAACACGCTGCATGGAAGTACATAGGAAGAAAGTCCGAAGACCGAAGTCCGGAGACGAAGGATTGATTGCAAGGCTTGGGATCGGCGGTTTCCAACCGCCGTTTTCTGCGCCATGCCATCCATTGAGCAGGTCAATCCATCCGTCTGTCAGCCGACGGACCAGCTCAACTTTCAATTCACCGCTGCCGCGCTATTGTATCGCGAGGCGCAGGATAACTACTGCTTTTGGCTTTGAACGCAAACGTATTCTGAGCCCGGGTTAAATTTTGGGTGCATTCTCCAGCAAATAGGTTTCGGCTTCCACGTTCCAAAGCCCTTTTGTTTTGGCAACTAGATTTGCCAATTCGGCATAAAAAGGATCGGCTTTCCCCAGTTCTTCAAAATCAGAGATGGCTGTTAGGGGAAGATTCGTGTGGGTGTAAACCAGTTTTTTCCCTCCCGGAATATTGGGCAAGTCCAGGGTAGTGTCTATTACCGAATTTAATCCACCGATGTGGGTTACTAATCCTGCCGGATCCAGTCCTTTGCTCATGCAGTCGAGGGCTTCAACCATATCGTCGTTGTTGCCTCCCGATGTTCCGACAATATGCGTATACGCATAGTGAACATTGTAGAAATTTAGTTTGGCAGAAAACTCAGTATTGGCAGGGCCTGCAAAAAAGTTCAGGCAGCCATCGTGTGCTAAAATGGCATCACCCTGTTCAATCACCGGCGCCACCGGGGCAAAAACAAATACATCGTCGTAACCGCTTCCTCCCGACAGTTCTTTTAATGCTGCCACCGGATCGTCTACATCACCTGTATTCATATACACCATTCCAATGCCGTTTTCCTTGGCCCAATCCACAGGGAAAATTTCGGCTGCACGGTCAAGTCGCTCCTGCGAAATATCGGTAATGACCAATAATGAAGGTTTGCGGTCGCTGCGTGTAACCGCATAATTAATGGCTGCGAGTCCCATGGGACCAACACCGGCAAGGATGGCCATTTTACCGCCATCAACAATTTCCATGTTGTGAATGTAGGATCCCGGAACGGTGTGGTAGTTGGCATGCATGGCGCCAATCACACAGCTCAGGGGTTCAGCCAGTGAAGCCGGGTAAAAGCCCGGGCCGTCGTAGGCCAGCAAACAATCCTGCTCCAACACATCTTTTGGAATGATTACGTAGGTCGCATCGCCACCAATGTGCTGGTAGGAATAACCGGGAGCACTTAAAACTCCCACCGGACCATCTTCGTAATAAATGGCCGGCTGAATGGAGTATTTCTGGCCTGCTCTGAATTTATTGGCCCATTTGGCCCCAACCTCAACAATTTCACCACTGAATTCATGACCGATGATGATCGGATTTTCAGACACATCGTTTGGTACCCGCTTGTGATCGTTTCCTTGTGTGGCCGCTTTGTAGCTCGACATACAAATACTGTCGCTTACTACCTTTGCCAAAATCTCGTCGTCTTTTATTTTCGGAAGTTCAAACTCTTCCAGGCGTAAATCGCCTTTTCCGTATAATCTTACTGCTTTTGTTTTCATATTTATCACTTTGGGCTATGAACTGTGAGCCGGAGCCACATTCTGATAGCAATACTTTAAACTTTAAACTAATTCAACATTATTTGTCCGCCACTAACCGGAATTGCCTGTCCTGTCTCGTTTTCCTGATCGATTACATAGAAAACAGCCTTTGCCACATCAAGCGGTGAACAGCCTTTGCCAAGAGGAACCTGTGCTAAATAGAACGCTTTAACATCGTCGATGGTTTTCGCTCCCGGAACTTTTCCGGCATTTAAATATTGTACGAACAAGCCATTTTCAGGATCGCTCCATAGCGGCCCTTCGTAGAAGTTACCCGGACAAACCGAGTTTACCTTTATTCTGTCGGGAGCCAGCTCCAGGGCAAACGACTGGGTTAAACCAATACCCCCAAATTTTCCACCGGCGTAGGCAAAGTTTTTCTTGCTTCCGGCTAAACCCGATTTTGAATTGATCTGAATCACATCGGCATACAACGAAGCGTTGTATTTATTCTGCAATTTCATGACTGGCGTGGCAGCCTTTGTGCAATAGAAATAGGCGTTGTAATTGATCTTTGTTACCAGGTCGAAATTTTCCGGCGTCATTTCTTCCAATCCCCCGGCACGTAAAATGCCGGCATTACTCACAAAAACATCCAGACCGCCAAATTCGCACACGGTTTGGTGCATCAGGTTTTTTAATGAATCCTGATCGGCCACATTTGACTTTACAAACAAGGCACCACTGCTATTTTTTATCTCGTTGAATGAGGCAGCAGTTGCTGCTCCAACTTCTTCGTTTAGGTCGGCAACTACTATGTTCGAACCATTTTCTTTCATTACACGGGCAATGCCTTCACCAAAACCTTGAGCTGCCCCTGTAACAATCGAAATCTTATTTTCAACGCGTCCGGTGGCCCCGCCTGCTGCAACTTTACGGCGGTAGTTTTCAACTTCCCAGGTGTCGATAAAATGGATCTGTTCCGGCGTCATGAAATGCTGGCCTCCAAAGGACTCCGATAACCACGAAATTTTCATGGCATCTTCAAATACTTCTTTTATGGTGTTCGATTGTGCGGCATTGTCACCAATGGAAAGCATCCCGATGCCTTTTATAAAGACCACTTTGGGCGCATAGCCATTATCAGAAATAAAGGCTTCGAATTTTGTTTTAAAAGCTTCAATTGTTACTTCAGGTGATGAAACTTCGTCGATGTAAATGTATTTCGATTTGCAATAAACAATTAAGTCGGGGGTGAAAGGCTTACTGATTTTCTCGAAAGCTTCGGCACAGCAATTAAACTTGTCAACCAGAGCCGAGTTGGTAACTTTTATTGTTTTTAAACCTTTGGTAGAAACAAGAGCACGTATGGCTGGCACCACTTCTGTTACATGATCGGCAACCGGAAGGACAGTGTTGTCAACAGTTGTTGTCACTTCTTCATCGATGTTTGCGATAATCTCATCGTAAATTGCGGTTATTTCCTGTGTGGTATCGGCACTTACGAAAATACCATGATTCTGAAGTAAAATTACTTTTGGATCGTAACCTTTCTCAGCTCTGAATTCTAAAATTTTAGTTTCAACGGCCTTAAATAAAATGTAGCCCGGATCGATGTAAGGAATGTAAATCGCTTCGTCGCCAAAAACAGGTATTACTAATTTTTCGGCATTGTTGCTGCACATAATTCCGTTTACAGCTGTTGGATGCAAGTGAACCACAAATTTGTAGTTAATGGCATCGTGGAACGATGTTTCAACCGAAGGACGCTTGTCTTTGGTGATGGTCGCAATTGCCAGGTCGTCTTTAATCTGGCTTTCGCGTTCGAATGAATCGGCACTGTATTCTTTTTCTGAAATAACAGCCAGTTTTTTGCGATCCATTACAGCAAAACCTTCTTCGCTAATGGTTGATAAAGCGAAGCCACTTGCTTTTACCCACAGTTTATCTTCTGTTTTGAAAGACGTGTTGCCGCCACCTGCGATCACATATTCCTTTTGGCTTCCGTAGCTTCTCGATATTTCGATTAAGTCTTTAATTCCTCGATCCATAATTTTATGTTCGTCTCTGTGTCGCTCTGTGTCTTCTTTGTGTTCTTCTGTGGTTAATTTTGTCACCGCAGAGGAATCAGAGAACCTAACAGAGAACTCAGATTTTAATTAAACTTCTAAAAATTTTGCAATTACTGCTTTCCCCAACTCAACAAACTTTGCTTTTTCGTTTACTTTGGCAATGCCGTCTTTCAAATAACCTTCTTTGCCATTGGCTACCAAATACTGGTGAGCTGCCACAACTGCTGCCCCTTCGTAGTTGATTCTTTTCAGTTCTTCATCCAGATCAATTCCTCCACCACCTTTGATTTTTAAGGGATCAAGTTTTGGCGTGTTGTGCTCTGTCCCAAAGGTGATTACAAAACCATTCTCGTTAAAAAATTGTACAAATTCCTTTAAAATATGAAACTTGTTCCGGCCCGGGATCAGCTCAATACTATATACGTTTTTACTTTTTAAAGTTTCCAGTAATTTCTCTTTGTCTGCCTCGTAATCGGTGTAGTTCTCGTCGCCAAAGTCCAGCAGTACGGGGTAGCAAGGAATTCCACCGGCATCAGTAATTAAATTCATTACCTGCTCAAGAGAAAGAAATGCTTTCGGGTCTTCAGGTACAAATGCCGCTCCACCGGCTTTTAGTAAATTGCCCCTGATTTCATTTTCCAGTCCGGCCACATCGTCAATGGCCGATTTTACTTCTTTCCCCGAAAATATTTTGTTGAAAAGCGTGGCCCGTCCTAAATCGCTTTCCTCTTTTTCAAAAACAGCAATGCGTATGGCCTGGGCAATATGTCTTTCGCGGAATAAATTTATGGCCAGGCGATTCTGTACTTCCTCAGCTTCAAAGTGGATATCGATTCCGTTTTCAGCAAAAAAAGCGTTTAATTTTTCCACCATTTCAAAGGTCTGGCGGTTGCTTTCTATTTTCAGGTTTTTTAGAATTTCCACCGAGGCTTCACTCATTTTTGCAGGTTGGCACAAGCCTTTTCCGCTAAAATAGGTTCGACCCGGGTTGCTGGGATCGTTTACACGAACTCCGGCTTCCTGCAAATCGTTTTGCAAGCCCATAAATTCGATGTTGAACAATGGAAATACTTTGTTCTTAACTGCCAGTTCAGCAAATTCATCGTAACCGTCGGTGGTGTAAAAATCGTTGATGCCCAACACACTAATCCCTTCTGTTTTTGCCATTTCAAAAGGCTGTTTTACGGCCGAAAAGGCACTAAAAGAGTGTGGTGTATGAATATGCCCGTTAATGTCGGGAGTGGTTCCAGCTGGTTGAGATTTATACCATTGTAGTAATTCCTCCGGTTCCGGGAATGTGGTAAATATGCTTTTATTGTTTGTCATTGTACCTATTTCTGAATTTATTGGCAAATTAATAAAAGCTATTTGTTTAGGCTGTCCTTTGGTATCCTGTTTTTATTTAACTCTTTATTCACTTGCTTTTTCAAGTTTCTGTTTCCGGTTCCGAAATGTTTTCTTTTTTTTGTAAAATGAATTGGACAAAAGGGATAGTAATCGTTTTGTTTTTTCTGGTGGGGCAGATGGTGTTGGCACAATCTCCGCGTACCTTAAGCCTGCCCGTGCCGGATGTAACCCGGTCGCTTGAACCGGATCATTACCGTGCGCAGCTGGAGCATTTTCCTGAGGCACTCTATGGCGGGTACCTGGAGAAATTTCTTGTGCCGGGGAACAAGGGGTATATCATCAGTCGCTATGGCCCGCGCTCGGGACGCATGCATTACGGCACCGATATAAAAATGCATAAAGGCGATACAGTTGTGGCTTCGCAAAGCGGAGTTGTTGTGCGGTCGAATTGGGGTTATGGTTGGGGCTGGCTGATCGTTATTCAGCATCGAAATGAAATAACAACTTATTATGCCCATCTTAGTAAATTCCTGAAAAAGAAAGGAGAGCTTGTTGAAAAGGGAGAACCAATAGCTCTTGCCGGTAGCACAGGCCGTACACGTGGCCCCCACCTGCATTTCGAAATGCGGGAAAACGGGCAGCCTTTTGATCCTGAATTGGTATTTGATTTTAAAAATGAAAAAATTCGAGAGGATGCTCTCAACGAAGAAACTTTAACAGCTTTACACAAAAAGTTAAAGCCAAAAGGTTACGGAAACAACAGGGCAGTTCCCGAATATTACAAAGTCCGTTCGGGCGATTCCCTGTGGGTGATTTCGAGGAGATATAAAACACCCATAAAAGAGATTTGTCGCTTAAACCGGATTTCTGAAAATTCAACTTTGCGGATTGGGCAACCACTCAAGATGTACTAATAGCCGATAGGGATTCCATCTTCTTTAAGAGATGGCATCCCTATTTATCTCCCATAAAAATAAACAAGTGGGTACTTTCGTTGTTTTTCAGTAAATCATTAAAAGAAGAAAAATGGGTAAGACGATAATAATGACCGCTTCGGTATTTCTGGCACTGGCCGTAGCCTTAGGAGCTTTTGGTGCGCATGGTTTAAAATCACATTTGTCGATTGAAATGCTGACGACCTGGAAAACCGGTGTTGAATATCATTTTTACCATGCACTAGGACTGCTTTTGATTGGGGTTTTAGCCTATGCCGTTCCTGATCTACAGCTAAAATGGCCCGCCATTCTTCTTGGTGTTGGTATACTTTTGTTTTCGGGGAGTTTGTATGTGCTGGCAGTTAGCGGGATAAAATGGCTGGGTGCCATTACTCCACTTGGTGGTTTAAGTTTTATTGCCGGGTGGCTGGTGCTGTTTATTGCCGTTTGGAAAAAGGTGTAAAAGGGACCGGAAGTTTCCAACTTCCGTTTATTCCTGGGATTCGAAACTGTATATCCCTTGGTTAGAATGCGGTTAGAAACCGCATATCCCGGGGGAATCCCTGCTGCTCAGTCAATACCTTTTGCGTTTCTGTTTGGTTGTTTTATCGGGATCGGAAGTTTCCAACTTCCGTTTATTACCGCAGTTCGAAACCGTATGTCCCTTGGTTATTATGCGGTTAGAAACCGCATATCCCGACAAAAAAATCCGGTTTCGATAGAAACCGGATTGAATATGTAGTTGTAAATAGTTTTATGCCACTTCGTAACTAATCCCATTGGGGTGGCTGGTTTTCTTCGAAGCATTTAAAACCTCAATGCCAACAATTTCTCCATCTTCTCCATAATCCAGAATAACTCCTGGTTTATCTTCATCGCTCTCTGTAACTTTATTATCTGAAAACTGAATATAAATTACATCACTTTCTTTGTCGTATTTAATAACCATATTTTTCGATTTTTGAAGTCTTATATGCGGTAATTATCAATACTGGATTCTTTCGTTTATTAGCAAATACTCTGTAAAGGTAAGATTTTGAATTCTCTTCAACAAGTTTGGAATAAACAGTTATGGATTCATCCATAATTGAGATAAAATCAGGATTGATAACAACTTCAAACGCAGTATCCCTTGAAATACCTCGGCTTTCCATTCTTTTTAGTGCATGTTTCGAAAATTCCAAATCCATACAATAAAGTTATAAATTTTTGGATTTAGGGGTGTTTGGTTTCGTTAAAATTGGTTTCGAATGCGGTTAAAAACCGCATATCCCGGGGATCGGAAGTTTCCAACTTCCGTTTATTATGCGGTTAGAAACCGCATATCCCGACGAAAAAAATCCGGTCTCTTTCGAAACCGGACTTTTCCTGTCGGGACCGGAAGTTTCGAACTTCCGATTCTTACTGCGTTTAAACCCGCAGTTCCCTAAATACCTCTCGCGTTCCTGTCCAATTGTTCCGCTTCGGTAAAATCACTTGTATTAACGTGTCCTTCCAAAGGAAGGATTTTTTCGTTGATGGCATCGATGATCCAATCGGCTTGCGGGAAGAAAGCATCTTCCAATTCGTAAGCCGGGGTAATCCAGTTCCGCGAACCAACAACTACCGGTGGGGCATCTAAATAATCGAATGCCAGTTCGGTAATGTTCGATGCCATATCGCGCAGGAATGAACCACGTGCTGAAGCATCGCCCGATATTATAATTCTTCCGGTCTTTTTCACCGACTCGATCACCGGCTCGTAGTTAAAGGGTACCATACATCGTGAGTCGATCACTTCTGCTGATAAGTTGTATTTTTCTTCCAGTGTTTTTGCGGCATCCAAAGCGCGGTATAAAGTTGCACCAATGGTTAAAATGGTTACATCTTTACCTTCTTTCTTCACATCAGGCTCGCCAAACGGAATTTCGTAGTACCCTTCCGGTACACCCTCTTCATGGAACTGCTCGCCAATATCGTACAAACGCTGGCTTTCGAAGAAAATTACCGGATCGGTTCCCTGCAATGCAGTGTTCATCAATCCTTTTGCATCGTATGGCGAAACAGGGAATACAACTTTTAATCCCGGAATATGTGCAGCCAGGGCAGTCCAGTCTTGCGAGTGCTGTGCCCCATATTTTGAACCTACCGAAACGCGGATTACCACCGGCATTTTCAATACGTTTCCACTCATGGCCTGCCACTTTGGAAGCTGGTTGAAAACTTCATCACCACAACGCCCAAGGAAATCGCAATACATAATTTCAGGAATTACACGGCCACCACACATGGCATAACCAATTGCAGTACCAATAATTGCTGCTTCGGCAATTGGCGAGTTAAATAAACGGTTGTAAGGCAGCGCTTCGGTTAGTCCGCGGTAAACGGCAAAAGCACCTCCCCAGTCGCGGTTTTCTTCACCGTAAGCAATTAAAGTTGGGTCCTTATAAAAACGGTCAACAATAGCTTCGAACAAGCCATCGCGCAGACCGTAAGTTTTAATTTTTGAGAATGGTTTTCCATTCTTGTCGAACATAAAACGCTCCTTGTTTTTAAGCTGTTTCACACGTGGATTTTCTTCCATCGGGTGATTTACCTCAACCGGGCGGTCTTCCATTTTGTCAACACTCTGGTTGCTGAACATCATTTCCCCAATTAAATTTGGCTGAGTTTTAATGTCCATTAATGGAGAAATTTCGTCGTCGATGGCCAACTTCATTGAAGAGGTAATTAAATCAGTGGTCCCGGCTTTGATGGCTTCCAATTCTGCTTCAGTTGCAACACCTGCTTTTACCAATTCTTTTCCGAACCAGATAATTGAATCTTGTGCTTCCCATGCTTCAACCTCTTCTTTTGAACGGTACGACGAAGCATCGGATGGAGAGTGTCCGCTGTAGCGGTATGTTAACACGTCCAATAATACCGGTCCGCGTTTCTCTTCAATAATTTTCTTTTTACGTTTGTAAGCATCAATTACGGCTAAGGGATTGTATCCATCCACACGCTCGGCATGCATTTGCTCGCGATTAACACCTGCGCCAATACGAGCCGCAACATCGTAACCCATGGTTTCTCCACAAGTTTGTCCACCCATTCCGTATTGGTTATTCATAATATTAACGATAAGTGGCAACCCACCTTTCATATCGCCTTCCCAAAGATCATTAAACTGATCCATGGTAGCAAAAGACAAACCTTCCCAAACAGGGCCACAGGCCATTGAAGCATCGCCAATGTTGGCAACAACAATACCTTTTTTCCGGTTTGCTTTTTTGTAAAGTGCCGCACCAACGGCAATGTCGCCCGAACCACCAACAATGGCGTTGTTGGGATAAACACCAAAGGGAGTAAAGAAGGCATGCATCGATCCACCCAGGCCTTTGTTGAATCCGGTTTCGCGAGCAAAAACTTCTGCCAGTGTTCCGTAAACCAGGAATTTAACGGCCAGTTCTTTGGTGGTTCCTGTGTGTCCTGCTTTTACAGGTGCAGCAGTAATTCCATCGAAATGAGTGTCCATAATCTCCACTAACTGCTGGTCAGTTAATTTGTCGATTGCCGACAAGCCCTTTGCAAGAATCTCGCCGTGGCTACGGTGCGAGCCAAAGATAAAGTCTTCAACTCCCAGAGTGTAAGCCATTCCAACCGCCGCTGCTTCCTGCCCGATTGAAAGGTGAGCAGGTCCGGGGTGGTTGTATTCAACTCCGTTATACACGCCCTGGGTTTTAATCAGGTTTAGCATAGTTTCGAATTCGCGAATCACAACCATGTCGTGGTAAATACGTACTAAATCTTCGTTCGAGAAATTCTCTTTTTCTTCTTCAACCGTTTTGCTGTATTGGTTTACAGGAATCGGTTTGAACTTTATTTGTCCCGGTTTACGAACATCATCCGGGTTGATATATTGTACTTTTGGCATTTTTTAAAATTTAATGTTTTCAATTTGATTCTTGATTTCTGCAAGGAAAAGCGTTGCTTCACCGCCGTCTAAAGCCTGGTGGTCGTAGGTTAACGACAGACCCATCATGGGAACAAAGCCGTATACGCCTTCTTCAATTTCTTTTGGACGCGGAACGATTGTACAAACTCCCAAAATGGCGGTTTGAGGCAGGTTAATTACCGGAGTAAACATTTCTACACCGTAGTTTCCCAGGTTGGAAACGGTAAAACTTGCAGCTGCAGGATTGAGCAGATCGGGATTTACGTTTCCGTTGCGAGCTGCAGTCGACAATTCTTTTAACTGGCTTGAAAGACCCGTGATTGAAAGATCATCAGCGTTTTTCAGTGCAGGAACCATTAGTCCGCGCTCGGTATCAACAGCCAATCCAAGGTGCACCTTGTTGAACCATTTCATTTGGTCGCCATAGTATTGTGTGTTTACCTGTGGGAATTTCTCCAAGGCACGGATAACTGCATAACAAACTAAATCGTTAATGGTAACATTTTGTTTGATCTCGCCATCGGCCAGTTGTTGCTTGAATTTTTTGCGAAGTTTCATTAACTGGCGTGCATCGGCACTCATGTGGTGCGTTAGCTGCGCCGAATTTTGCAAGGACTGGTGCATTGCTGTTGCAATCAACTTGCGGATATTCGGGATTGCTTTGATCTCATAGTCATCGCCTGCCTCCAGAACCGGGGCTGGTGCCGCCTTGGCAACAGGAGCTGCTTTCGGTACTTTAGTTGCAGGAGTAGTTGCCAGCGGAGTGCTAACTGCTTTTGAAGCTTCTTCTATATCGCGGGCAATAATTCTTCCGTGCGGGCCTGAGCCTTTTAGCGATTGAAGATCAATTCCCAATGAAGCTGCCATTTTTTTTGCAAGCGGTGAAATTCGAATTCTTGTGCCGGAAGCAGTTTCGGCAACTTCAAATTCAACTACTTTTGGTGCTTCCTCAACAACTTCTTCAGCGGGAGCCTCTTTTTTTGTTTCGCCACCAGCCTTGAATTCTTCAACTGATTCGCCCGCTTTGCCGATAACCGCTACATTCTCCAAAACCGGAATTTCATCGCCCTCTTCAAAAAAAGTAGCGAGAAGAACTCCACTCACTTTTGCTTCTTCTTCAAATGAAGCTTTGTCTGTTTCGTAAGAGAAAAGTAGGTCGCCTTCGCTAACCTCTTCTCCTACTTCTTTATACCATTGCCCAAGAATACAGGATTCTACCGATTGTCCTTGTCGTGGCATGATTACAGGTACTGCCATATAATTAATTTTATTGTTTTAATTAACTTGTAAATACAAATATAATTATCTAAAAGTTTTAAATAATTGAAAATCAGTAAGCTTTTTAGGATTATTGATTGACGTTGTAAAACTATATTTTTTAACTTGTATTTACAAGTTGTTTTTAAATGTTTTAAATATTTCTTAACTTTGGGCGCACAATGGATAACATACCACAGTACCGGAAATTATACGAGATTCTCAGAAAACACATTATTAAAGGTGTTTACGCTGAAGGCGATCTGCTGCCATCGGAAAATGAGCTTTGCGCTGCACATGAAATGACCAGGCCAACAGTCCGACATGCCCTGGATACGCTTGTCAAAGATGGTTTGATCATGAAGAAGCAGGGGAAGGGCAGTATTGTTCGGAAACCATCGCAGAATATTGGAATCTTGTCCATTGCCGGAACTGCGTCAGCAGTAGGTGTTCGCTATCTGAAAACCGATATTCTCCAAAAACCGGTAGTAAAAACCTGGTCAGAAAACTTTCCTTTTGAACTCTCTGAGATCGAACGGGAATCGGGTTGTATATATATGGAACGTTTACGGTACGTGGATGATGAGCCGGTTTTTTATGATATAAACCATTTGCCAAACCTTTTTTTGCCACGAATTACTCAACGTTCTTTTGAAAATAAATCACTTTTTGAGATACTTCGCAAACACTATCAGATTGAAATTGTTGGTGGCGAGCAGCAACTGAAGGCTGTCAAACCAACGGTGAAGCTGCGCCAGTTGCTCCGATTAAAGCCCGGGCAGCCTGTTCTGTATATCGAACGGAAGCTGAATACCAACAAAGAGAATTTTAACATTTATTCGACCATTTATTTCAACTCCGATAAACACGCTATTTTTGGAAGTTTTTAGGCTTTTCTTTTCCTGTTTTTCTAATTTCCAATTAATTGTAAATTTGCACAGCATTTGAACACCAATTAGTGATTGTAGAAAAACAGAGTACAGAGCCCATAACCCTTAACGGAATTCCGGCAACTTATGCCAATGAAAAATACGGAACTCATGCACGTAATGTGTTCGATATTTGGTTAGCAGAATCAGAAGAGCCTACTCCACTTGTTATGTATATACATGGAGGTGGATTTGTTGGCGGTGATAAATCAAGGTATTACGATTCGGAAGATTGGGTTCGGTTTTTAGACGCCGGTGTCTCAATTGCTACCATAAATTACCGCTTTATGAACGAGCCACCTTATGGGATTCTGGGTAGTATGATGGATTCAAAACGTTGCCTTCAGTACCTGCGATTTAAGGCTGAAAAGTACAACATAGATAAAGATCGGATAGCTTGCTCCGGCGGATCGGCCGGTGCAGGGACTTCGCTTTGGCTGGCATTTTCGGAAGATATGGCTGATGTTGAAAGTGCTGATCCTGTTTTGCGTGAATCAACAAAAATTTGCTGTGCCGGTGCCTTCGCCACCCAGTCGACCTATGATATATTCCAATGGTCCCGAATTTTAAACCTGCCACTAAATGAAACGGCTCAGGAAAAACAAATGATTGCCCGTGCTTTTGGCTTAAAATCGGCCGAAGGAATTAACCTGTTCGAACAAACAGACATTCGTGAAGAACTTGATTTCCTGGGGAAAATGAATAAAGATGCTGCCCCGTTTTTCGTATATAATCGTCGCGATGGTGGAATTCCTGTTAACGACGACGAGCTGCAACATCACCCGGTTCATGCAAAAACATTAAAAGAAAAAGCCGAAAAAGTGGGCGCAGAGGCCATCGTTTATGCCCCGGCAATTGGCATTGTTCATGAGTCGGGAAAGGATTTGGTTGATTTCTTTCTTGAAAAATTGGAAAAATAAAGGCCACCATTGCAGGCAGCCTTCTGTTGTATATTATTGTGTAAGTACCTGCAAAGTATTTTTAATATCGCCCGGTGTACTCATGATTTTCATAAAAGCACCCATGGTTAATTCCGGCCAGTGCAGTGCAATCTTGTATCGTCAGGGCAGGATACTTGCGGTTTTTCCGTGCAATTAAAATTAATAAATACTCAAAAATGATGAATAATTATGCAATGGCAGACCGCTTCTTTTCTTTTCACATAAAAATTATTCATATTTGTGCTCATCAAAATAATTGACGAAGAAAATGAAGGTTTTAAAATTTGGAGGAACATCGGTTGGCTCGCCTGAAAACATGAGGGCGGTTATGGATCTGGTAAGCGATGGAGAGCAAAAGATAATCGTGCTTTCAGCCAT
Source organism: Draconibacterium sp. (assembly GCA_041546215.1). GTDB lineage: Bacteria > Bacteroidota > Bacteroidia > Bacteroidales > Prolixibacteraceae > Draconibacterium. Next base: position 13,420 of record JBFEWU010000007.1, read on the forward strand.
GTCCGGAACAACCAATTCGCTGGTGGAAATTTCGAATTATTTACATAAAAAGAACAAAGACACTGCACGTATTTTCATCGGCAAACTGGAGGATAAATACAAACAGGTGGTAGCTGAGCTTTATTCTTTGGATGAAAATAAACGGGCCGGCCAGCACGTGGTTGAAGATTGTTTTAATACGATAAAATCGTTTACTTCAGGCAAATTTGATACGATCGGTGAAAACACAATTTTAGCGCAGGGTGAGATTATTTCCACAAACCTGGTTACGCTGATGATGAATGAAAACGGTCACAATACAAAGCTTTTGCCTGCACTTGATTATATGAAAATTGATGAGGATAAAGCAGCAGACTTGCCCTTTATCCGTAACAATATCAAACGGGTAATCGAGCATGTGGGAGAAGCTGATTATTACATTACACAAGGCTTTATTTGTAAAGATGCGGAAGGTGAGATTAATAACCTTCAGCGTGGTGGAAGCGATTATACCGCATCGCTGATTGGAGCAGCCATCAAAGCTGAGGAGATTCAGATCTGGACCGATATTGATGGTTTCCACAATAATGATCCCCGATTTGTTGAAAATACCAAAAAAATAGACCAGCTTTCGTTTAATGAGGCAGCTGAGCTGGCCTATTTCGGGGCAAAAATTCTTCACCCTCAAACGGTACTGCCGGCACGTGTCGGAAACATTCCTGTTCGATTAAAAAATACAATGAATCCAAGTGATGGAGGTACGTTAATTACTGCCGAGTCGGACGGAAAAGGAATTAAAGCTGTTGCTGCAAAAGATGGAATTACAGCAGTTAAAATTCGTTCGGGACGCATGTTAATGGCCTATGGTTTCCTGAAAAATATCTTTGAGATTTTTGAAAAATACCGCACCCCCATTGATATGATTTCAACTTCTGAGGTTGCCGTTTCTATTACCATCGACAATACGCAAAATTTAGAAGCGATTAAGGAGGAACTGGATAAGTTTGGTACGGTTAATATCGACCATGATATGTCTATTGTTTGCATTGTTGGAGATATCATTGAAGAGGAAAAAGGTTTTGCCCCAAAAGTATTTAAAGCTTTGGATGGCATTCCAATTCGTATGATTTCCTATGGTGGGAGCAAGTATAATATTTCAGTGCTGGTTCCAACTGCACATAAGAAAGAAACCTTGCAGGCTTTGAGCGATAATTTGCTGAACAGCTAAGGGATTGGAATATTGGAATATTAGAATGTCAGAATGTTAGAATGTTTCAGTGAGCGGTGGGATGTCTGCTTGTTGTTGTCTGAGTCTGAAAATCCGACAATCCTGCTCACTAATCACTAATCAATGTTTCGACTCCGCTTTATTCAAATGAACAAGAAGCGGAGAGCCAGTTGGGAAGTCCATTTCTATTTGCTGCTTATTGTATCTGGAAAACTTCTGAGGCTTCATAGCGCGAAGCAATTTTCACTTCAAATTTCTCATTTAAGGGCTCCATTCTCTCTGCTGCTTTTTGGGGTGTGTTGTTGTCTTTCGAGATGTGGCTGAGAAAGACACATTGTAATTTTTCGTTGGCATGACCATCCAGCAGTTCAAAAGCCTGGTCGTTCGACAGGTGTCCAACTTCCGAAGCCACTCTTTGTTTCAGGAAGAAGGGATAGGCTCCGTTCCAAAGCATGTGTTCGTCGTAGTTGGACTCAAGAAATAAGCCGTCGCACTTTTGAAGGTGATATTTAACGTTCTCGCAGGCATTTCCAATATCGGTGAAAACACCCACATTTTTGTTTTTGTACTCCACTCTGAAAGAACAGGGTTCGGCAGCATCGTGATTTTTCAGCACCGGGTAAATGGTAAAATGGCCAACAGCAATTTTTTCACTCGGAGAAAAGTATTTTGGATAATCGGGGCGCATATTTTTATAGGCACCGTTGAAGGTTTTGGCGGTTAAGTATATTGGCACCTGCAGTTTTTTACTTACTCCCCGTGCTCCCCGCATATGGTCACCATGTTCGTGGGAAATAAAAACAGCCTTTACTTTTGAGGGATCCAGGCCAATTTCACTCATGCGATTGATAATTTGTTTTCCCGATATTCCGGCATCAATCAAAATGGCGTCGCTATTGTTTCCAATGTAATAACAGTTCCCGTTACTTCCCGAGGCAATTGCACAAATTTCCAACATAATTTGTTTGTTTTCGGTGGCAAAAGTAGCGATTTTTTGATGATATATTTAGAAGTAGCTTGAGCCATCCCAGCAATGTGTACAAAGCTTTGATTTTGTCAGGCCGATTGCTTTCACCAGGTCGTCGAGTTTCTGAAACTTCAACGATGTTAAGCCCAGGTTCTTGCGAATGCGTTCAACCATTGCTTTGTATTCTTCCGATTCCGGATCAGAGTACTTTTTTAAATCAACATCTTCTGTTCCTTCCAACTGGCTGATTGCTGTTCGTGTTGCTAATTCCAGAGTTTTTCGCGAACGTGAGAAGTTTAAAAATTCACAGGGGTACGTTAGCGGAGGACAGGCAATTCTCATGTGTACCTCTTTTATCCCTTCAGCGTGCAAATCGCGTGTATTATCTTTTAGTTGGGTACCTCTTACAATTGAGTCGTCGAGAAAAACACCGCGTTTTTCTTTTATTAATGCAGGATTTGGTATTAATTTCATTCGTGCCACCAAATCACGCATTTTTTGGTTTTGGGGCATGAAACTGCGTGGCCAGGTTGGTGTGTATTTGGCATAGGGGCGTGTGTATGGAATTTTCCTTTCGTTGCTGTAACCAATGGCATGACCAACTCCAGAATCAGGGATGCCGGCAACAAAATCTGCCTCCAGACCTTCATCGTATTTTGCAAGTGCTGCTCCACAACGGTAACGCGATTCGTCCACATTAATTCCTTCGTAATACGAGGGTGGGTAGCCATAATAAACCCACAAAAAAGAACACACCTGCATCTTTTTATTTGGCTCACGCAATTGTACTATGCCATCTGATGTAATGCGCACAATTTCTCCCGGCCCCAAATATTTATCGATCTCGTAGTTTAGGTTGTTAAACGAGCAAGTTTCAGATGCAGCCGCATATCCATCGCCGTTTTTGCCGATAATGATCGGTGTTCTTCCCAGTTTGTCGCGGGCAGCAATAATTTCTTTTTCGGTTAAAATTAATATGGAACAGGAGCCTTTAATTTTAGCATATACATTTTCTATTCCCGACACAAAATCATCACCATCGGCAATTAGCATTGATATCAGTTCTGTGGGATTTACACTTCCCTGGCTTGTTTCTGCAAAAGTCCGGTGACTATCTAAAAATTCCCGTTCCAGTTCTTCCGCATTCGCAATTTTACTTACGGTTGCAATGGCAAATTTTCCCAGATGCGAGTTTGCTACAATGGGTTGTGCTTCGGTGTCACTAATAATCCCGATCCCTGATTTTCCCTCAAATCCTGCAACATCGCCTTCAAATTTACTTCTGAAGTAACCATCTTCCAGACTGTGAATGGCGCGTTGAAATCCTTTTTCCCGATTGAAAAATGCCATCCCTGCCCGCTTGGTTCCAAGGTGCGAGTGGTAGTCGGTGCCGTAAAAAACATGTGAAACGCAGTCGTGTTTGGAAATGCTGCCAAAGAATCCGCTCATAATTTTTGGTTTTAGTTTTAGTGGACGAAAATTACATAGATTTCATTCTGTACCACGAGAATTATGCTGATGTTTATTAACAATCAATGAACAACCTGGTGTCACCGGCCTGGTACAAAAGAGGATTGTGAATGGGAAAGATGGATAAACGAAACCAGGTGCTCTGATCTGTTTGTATGGAATTGTTTCGTGTTATTTCACCAGCTTCGATATGGCACGAAACTCCGGAGTTCCCGCCCAACGTGTTAATTCAAATAATATGGATTCGTACGAAGTCATTATAATTCCTTCGGTACGAAAACGCTCCTTTGCCAGCTCGTAATTTGCCCGGCTTCGCGACGAAACACAATCCATAACCACAATTGGATTCATTCCTGAGGCCTTTATATCAACAGCGGTTTGCAGCACGCAAACATGGGATTCGATACCACTGATAATTACGTTTTTCGCATTTAATTCTTTTAGTTTTCCCGAAATTCCGGGATTATCCCAGCAACTGAATTCTTTTTTCTCAATGTGCTTGAAATCAGGAATAAGTGATTTAATTTCAGCCAAAGTTTCACCCAGTCCTTTACTGTATTGTTGTGAAACAACCAGGGGAATATTTAACTCACCCAGTCCTGCAACCAATGTCATACAACTTTTTAGTAGCGCCTCTTTTTCGTTCATCACCGGAAATAAACGCTCCTGCATGTCAATCACTAATCCAACTGTATTTTCTTTCGTTATGCGCATATCGATACTGTTTTTTATTTTTGGGGTTCTGGTTAAAACCCTGTTGTTTCATTGTTGCTATTTAGTATGAATTATAACAAAGAACAAAGAACAAAGAGCAAAGAGCAAAGAGGATATCTGGATTTTCGGATTTTCAGATTTCCGGATCTGTGCGACTCCTTGCTCCCGCGCGATTGCATCGCGTGGGATTAATTAAATTCACAACAAAAATCCCTTAAAAAATTATCCTGCGCCACGCGATACAATCGCGCGGCAGCGGTGTTCTCCACTTTGCTTGTTTATGACACCTTTGTGAAACTTTGTGTCTTCTTAGTGCAACTTTGTGTAATAGCTCCTGATGTTATGGCTCAGCATGGCTTAACTAGAATATTATTTTCGCAAAGACGCAGAGACGCGGAGATCAGTGAACAATGATTCGTTGTCGTTGTTGTCATCGTCGTCCGGTTGTCACCCTGAAGCGGAGTCGAAGGCTGTTTTCGTATTAATCAATAGACAATAATCATTAATCAATTTCTCCGGTCTCCGGTCTCCGGTCTTCGGACTTTCTTCCTATGTATTTCCATGCAGCGTGTTTTATTTTTCTCTGCGCAACTCTGTGTCTTCTTTGTGCTCTCTGCGGTTAAAAACCAAACACTGAGACAATAATCATTAATCAATTTCGGTCGTCTTCGGACTTCGGTCCTCTTTCTCATTCACTGTTCACCTTTTGCCTGCAAACGCGATTTGCTTCCCAAATATCCACCATGATGCCGTTTGGCATACTCATCGTTGGTGAAGCCGATTTTGTTCATCATCGAAACCACCAAGGCATCTCCAATAACGGTCATTACAGTAGTTGAGGTTGTTGGTGACAGGCCGAGCGGACAAACTTCCTTTGGATTCCCGGTGAAAATGAATGCATCGGCATTTTTGGCAAGAGTTCCATCGGGATTACTTGAAATAACAATTAAAGGCAATCCCTGGTGGAGGTTCTCAGCGAGCTCAATCAGCTCAATAATTTCGCGGGTTTTTCCCGAGTTGGAAATAACCAGCAAGGCATCATTCTCTTGCACTATGCCCAGGTCGCCGTGTTGCGATTCGCTGGGATGAAGAAATACCGCCGGAGTTCCGGTGGAGCTAAAGGTAGTGGCGATATTAGCAGCGATTTGTCCGGCTTTTCCCATTCCGCTGGTAACCAATTTCCCTTTTTTTTCGTGAATTTGCCTGTGAATAATTTCAATGGCAGTAATAAATCCATTGTCAACCGGAATATTTTTAATTGCCTGGGCTTCACGCTCAATAACTTCTTTGATGGTTTCTTTCATCGTTTCCTTCTTTTAAACTGCAAATCTAAAGGAAATAATTGAAGCCCTTATACAGGATTGTTCTCTTTTAAAAACATTTTAAATAAATGTGACTTTTGTTACCTGGTAAATGTGTTATAGGTCATAAAATTATTGAACAAATAGCAGTCTAAAGAAGTTAAATAATAGTTACATTTAACGATAATTTTTAAACCAAAAAGTGAAACAAACCTTTAGTTTTCTGCTTAAGGCGGTTGAGTTCCTAAAGATTTTTTTCGAATACGTTAAGAACAAACAATTTTAATGAGATGAAGATTCACGAATATCAAGCCCGAAATTTGTTCAGGAAGTACGGGATTCCTGTGCCGGAAGGTGTTGTGTGCCATTCGGTAGATGAGGTAAAACAGAAAGTATCAGACGAAGATAAACTTCGTGTAGTGAAGGCTCAGGTTCACGTGGGTGGCCGTGGTAAGGCAGGTGGTGTAAAACTGGCTGCTACCAAAGCTGAAGCAGTTGAAAAAGCCAAAGAAATTATTGGCATGGATATCAAGGGTATTACCGTTGAAAAAATTTTGGTGGCTGATGCTGTTGACATTGAAAAGGAATTCTATGTTGGATTGATTAACGACAGAAACACAAAGACGGTAACCTTAATGGCAAGTGCCGAAGGAGGTGTTGAAATTGAAGAGGTTGCCAGAGTGTCGCCTGAGAAGATTATTAAAATGGCTATTGATCCGGCCATGGGATTAATGCCATGGCAGGCACGTCAAATATCCTTGCAATTGTTTAGCGATCCAAAACAAATTCGTCAGGCTGCCGATATTTTAGTGAAACTTTACACTTTGTATGTGGATACCGATTCTTCGCTGGCTGAAATTAATCCTTTGGTTTTAACTCCGGACAAACAAGTTCTGGCCATTGATGGTAAAATGAATTTTGATGATAATGCTTTATTCCGTCAGAAAAAAATTATTGCCATGCGTGAGGTCGACGAGAATGAGCAGAAAGAAATTGAAGCCAATGCAAAAGGTCTTTCGTACATCAAACTTGACGGTAATATTGGTTGTATGGTAAATGGCGCCGGCCTGGCAATGGCTACCATGGATATGATTAAACTGTATGGCGGCGATCCTGCGAATTTCCTTGATATTGGGGGTTCCTCCAATCCGCAAAAGGTTATTGATGCCATGAATATTTTACTTGGCGATAAGAATGTTAAGTCGGTAATGATTAATATTTTTGGAGGCATTACCCGATGCGATGATGTGGCACGTGGTTTGGTTGCTGCTTTGGAAGAGATTAAAACCGATGTTCCCATTGTAATTCGCTTGTCGGGGACCAATGCCAAAGAAGGGTTGGAAATCATAAAAGCCACGGGATTGCCTGTGGTGGAAACCATGAGTGAAGCAGCAAAAACAGCCATTCGGTTAAGTGAAAAGTAGGAGAGAAGTAAAAAGTCAAAAGAAAAAGAAATGAGCATTCTTATAAATAAAGATACAAAGGTAATTGTTCAGGGAATTACCGGTCGCGATGGTGCCTTTCACACCAGTAAAATGAAAGCTTACGGAACCAACATTGTAGGTGGTATTTCTCCGGGCAAAGGGGGCCAGCAGGTTGAGGGTATTCCGGTTTTTAATACGGTTGCCGAGGCGGTAGAGGCAACAGGTGCCAATGCATCGGTTATATTTGTTCCGGCGCCATTTGCTGGCGATGCAATAATGGAAGCCAGTTTCGCTGGTGTTGAATTAGTGGTTTGTATTACCGAACACGTTCCTGTTCAGGACATGATTAAGGTAACACCGGTTTTAAAGAAACATGGAACCAAGTTAATTGGTGCCAACTGTCCGGGGCTAATTACTCCTGAAGAGTGTTTGATCGGAATTCTTCCTGCAATGATTTTCAAAAAAGGTAATATTGGCCTGATCTCGCGTTCGGGAACATTGACATACGAAGTAGTAAATATGCTTACCGAGAGTAATTTGGGGCAAACCACCTGTGTTGGAATTGGCGGTGATTCTGTTTCAGGATTATATTTCATCGACTTGCTTGAAATGTACGAAAACGATCCTGCAACCGATGCTGTTGTTCTGATTGGTGAAATTGGGGGTGATGCCGAAGAGCAGGCCGCAAGATTTATTAAGGAGAAGATGACCAAACCGGTGGTTGCGTTTATTGCAGGTCAGTCGGCTCCTCCGGGGAAAAGAATGGGACATGCCGGTGCCATTATTTCAAGCGGTGCAGGTACTGCCGAAGAAAAGATTAAAGCGTTTAAAGCTGCAGGAGTTCCGGTCGCAAAAGAACCACGCGAAATTCCGGATTTGGTGAAAGAGAAACTTGGATTATAGAGAAAAGCAAAATATAAAAGGCCGGTTACCGTTTTAGGAACCGGCCTTTTACATTATAAAATTCCATCCATGTTTTCGGGTGGATTCCCCAAAACGGCCTTATCGCCATTTACCACAATTGGCCGGTGTAAAAGCTTTGGGTTTTCAAGTAAAACTTTAATCCATTCTTCGTCACTCAGGTTTTTCCCTTTGTAATTTTCTTTGTACTCTTTTTCGTGCTGACGAACAAAATCGAATGGCTTTCTTCCTGTTTTGGCAATCAATTCAGTGAGCTCTTTTTCACTGAGACTATCCTCAAGGTATTTGACAATCTCAAATTTACATCCTTTGGCTTCCAAATATTGTAAGCCTTTACGACTTTTCGAACAGCGTGGATTATGGTATATTTTCATTGGTAATCGACTTTATGTAATTGTAATAGTCTTCCTGTGCCCTGAATTTGTTTTCAGGATTTTCTTTTGAATATTCGTTGGAAAGCAGAGGATCCAGAATTCTTGATTTCGAGTTGTCTTTTAATTGAATTTGTAACATCTCCTTCAACTCTTCCTTAATCTCTTCATCATAAATTGGGCAGGCAACTTCAATTCTTCGGTTAAGATTTCGTGGCATCCAGTCGGCCGATGAAATAAACATTTTTTCCTTGCCGCCGGCACCAAAAAGGAAGATACGCGAGTGTTCCAGGTATTTATCGACAATACTAATTGCGGTAATGTTTTCGCTAAAACCATTTATTCCAACCTGCAAGCCAAAAATTCCCCGAACGATCAGTTTGACATTTACCCCGGCTTGTGCTGCCTGGTAAACCTTCTTCATCATTTTTGGATCAATCAGGCTATTCATTTTTAAAATCATCCAGGCAGGTTTCCCGCGTTTGGCATGTTCAATTTCACGGTCGATTAGATCGACAAAATGGTCGCGCATATTAAATGGGCTAACCACCAGGTGTTCGTAATCGTAATGTTTGTAATTCTGATTAAAGAATTCGAATACTTTACTTACCTCATCAGCCAGGCGTGGGTCGGCGGTAAGCAATCCGTCATCGGCATATACCCGAGCAGTTCCTTCGTGAAAATTACCAGTCCCGATATAGGCGTAGTTTTTAAGTTTATCTTCTTCCTTACGTTGTACCCAGGCCAGTTTGCTATGTACTTTCATGCCGGGTACGCCGTTGATAACGTTGGCGCCTTCTTCCTGTAATTTATTCGACCAATATATATTCGCTTCTTCGTCGAATCGCGCCAGAAGCTCAACAACCACGGTTACATTTTTCCCATTACGAACCGCATTTAATAACGCGTTTACCACTTTGGAGTCAGCCGCAACACGATAGATGGTCAGCCCAATTTCTTTTACCTGTGGATCGATGGCTGCTTCGCGTAAAAAATCAATGAGGTGGTTAAAAGTCTGATACGGATAATGCAGCATTACATCTTTTTGTCGCAATACTTTCATTACGCTGGTAAAGGGAGGCAAATCTTTATGTCGCGATGGTGGAAGTTTGGTGTAATAGTGTTTTTTCTTGCCAATTTCGGGGAAGTTCATAAAATCTTTGTGGTTATGGTAACGTCCTCCCTGAACGGCATCACTGCCTTCAGCCATTTTCATTTTCTTAAGTAAAAACTGCAAAAGGTCATCGGACATATTTTTATCGTAAATTAACCGAACCGGTTTTCCCTTTTTTCGCATTTTAAGGCTGCTGCTCATTTTTTCCATAAAACTTTTCGAGATATCATCATCGATATCCAGTTCTGCATCGCGTGTAATTTTTATGGTGTAAGCCTCGTAAACATCGTAGTCGAAATAAAAGAAAATATCACGGGCGCAATAACGAATGATATCGTCAATCATTACAACAAACCTTTTCCCGTTTTCTTCCGGCAGAACAAAAAAACGAGAAACCGATCTTCCCGGAATACGGATGAGCGAATATGCGTAATCCGTTGGATCTTCTTTTTTCGATAGTTTAAAAGCCAGGTAGGCCGACCGGTCGCGCAGGTATGGAAACTTGTTTTTACGCAACATAATGGGAACGAGGTTGGGAAGCACCTTATCGTAGAAGTATTTTTTTACAAATTTTCCCTGTTTCGGCGAAAGTTCATTTTCATCGAGTATGAAAATATTGTTTTCTTTCAGTTCTTCGAGAATACCGTTGTAGATTTTGTGAACCTTGTTCTGTTGTTCGTTAACAATAGATTGAATTTTCTGATGCAGCTCTTTTGGGGTCAAGCTCCCCAGCAGATTTTCTTCATCTTTCCCCAGGGCGACCATGCGTCGTACAGCAGCCACGCGAACTCTGAAAAATTCATCGAGGTTATTGGAGAATATTCCTATAAAACGTATACGTTCAAATAAGGGCGTATTTGGATCTTCTGCCTCTTGCAGTACACGTTCGTTAAACGACAACCAGCTAATTTCGCGATTTATAAATTTCTCTTTCGAATACATGAATACCCAGTTTTGCAGGTTTGGAATTCCAAAATTATGTTTTCACAAGATCAGAAAAGGCAGGCAAAAATCCAAAGTGTGAGCAGTAAGAATTTGATGTTACGCACCACCAAATTCCATAAGATACGCTTTTATAAAACCATCCAGTTCGCCATCTAAAACCGCATTTACATTTCCGGTTTCGTAAGAAGTACGCAGGTCTTTCACCATTTTGTAGGGTTGTAAAACGTATGAACGAATCTGAGATCCCCACTCAATTTTCTTTTTCTGCGATTCGATTGCTGCCGTTTTTTCGTGGCGTTTACGTAATTCTTCCTCGTAGAGCTGCGATTTCAACAGCCGCAATGCATTTTCTTTGTTTCCTAATTGCGAACGGCTTTCGGTATTTTCGATAATGATTCCCGAGGGTGCATGCCTCAGACGAACTCCGGTTTCAACTTTGTTTACATTTTGTCCGCCTGCGCCACCACTGCGGAAAGTATCCCAGGTAATATCGGCCGGGTTTACTTCGATCTCAATTGTATCGTCAATTAAGGGTGCCACATATACTGATGTAAACGATGTCATTCGTTTGTTTTGTGCATTAAAAGGTGAAAGGCGTACCAGTCGATGAACGCCATTTTCGCTTTTTAGATAGCCATAGGCAAACTCGCCTTCAATTTCTATGGTGCAGCTTTTTATGCCCACTTCATCGCCGGCCTGCATATCGGCAATCTTCATTTTGTATCCGCTTTTTTCGATCCAGCGCGAATACATGCGAAAAAGCATCTCGGCCCAGTCGTTACTTTCGGTCCCGCCGGCACCGGCATTTATCCGGAGTACCGCCCCCAAACGATCTTCTTCGTTACGGAGCATATTTTTGGCTTCCAGTTCTTCAATCAGAGCGAGGGTTTCGGCATAGCTTTGGTCCACTTCTTCTTCGCTGGCTTCTTCCATTTCGAAGAATTCGTAAAGCACCAGAAAATCTTCGGTAGCCGTGTCCACTTTTTTAAAACCATCGGTCCACACTTTAATGGTGCGGATAAGTTTCATTTGGGTTTCGGCTTCTTTTGGATTGTTCCAGAACTCAGGGTCCTGGGTTTTGAGTTCTTCCTCTCCTAACTGAATTAATTTTACATCGTAGTCAAAGATGCCTCCTCAGCGCATCCCGGCGCTCAACTAGGCTTTTTACCTGGTCTTTTAAAATCATTTAAATGAAATTTTTAGTAATGAAAAGCAAAGGTAACAAGAATATTCGGGGATTTGTTTTAAAAAAGCCTGTCATTCTGCCTGTATGCTGCCGAACTTTTAGTCCATGGCCAGATTCATATAGCGATGTATCAATTCGGGTTCGAAACCACGTCCCTGTGTATATCGTATAACCTGTCCCATTTTTTCAAACTTGTTTTTGTTCTTAATGGCTTTGGCTTTGGCTTTCATGGTTCTAACCAAAAGTGTTTTGTATTTTTCCTCGTCAATGTTTTCCAATCCAAGCTGAATCACTTCCTCCGAAAGTCCTTTCATACGCAAATAATGTCGCATTTTAACCTTTCCCCATTTATTTATTTTGAATTTGTCATTAACATAAGCTCTTACAAAGCGTTTGTCGTCGATATACTTTTCGGCGATCAGCTTCTCGATTATATCATCCACAATTTCATCCACAATTTCGAAGGCTAATATTTTTTTTCTGATATCAGCAGAACATTGCTCCGACCGGCTGCACAATTGTGCCATTTTTGAATATGCCTGTTTTGCGTTAAGCTCTTGATTTTCCATATTTGAAAAACAAATTTAAAATGGGACATAAAATTAAGCAAAAAACTTTCTTAATCCTATAGCCCTATTGCACAGCATGTTTGTTGTTCTTTTTTTGATTTAATGGTTGCCTGGCAATATGTATGTTGCTTCGTCTTCAGCATTAATAAAATTCGAACCTGCGGCATAGATTGTTCCTGTATGATCGATAAAAAGCTTCGACTGGTGTGTGCGGATATCAATTAATTGTTCAAATTCTTCGAAATTATATGTTCGCCACACACCACTGCTTGGGGCAAAAACATAATAATTGTTGCCAAACCTGTTGTAAATGTGCCAAAGATTGCCACCACCCATTGAAACATTAGGTGTAAAAACCGGCTTATAAGTTTCCCCGTTATCAGTAGATTTGTGTAGCCTGAACCCACCTTGATTTTGTGCAATAATAATTGAATCGTTGGGGACGAACATCGATAAAGAATACTCGGGTGTGTTGATGTCCTCCCAGTTGAGAGAATCAGCAGATTTTTGTATAATCGACAGCGGATTGCCGGCAAGAGCCAGGTATGAATTCTGATATTTATATATAGGACCAAGTGTTGTATTTAGTACTCTTTCTGTTGTGTCTCTTATCCATGTCATACCTTTGTCTTTCGAACAATACACCCCGTAAGAATCTTTACTTGCCCATAAATAATCGTCGCTGGTGATATTGAAGTTATAATAGTATGGATTTCCCGGTAATGGATTACAAACATATTGCCAGTTTTCTCCCCAATCTTCTGTTTTGTACAATTCTCCATTCCATCCTGCAGCAAAAACAGTTCCATCGCTGGTCATCTCAATAAATCTAAGATAGGTGTTAAATGGAAATCCTCTTGGCTCCCACGAATAAAAATTATCTTTAAGTATCCATATTCCTCCATGGTTATACATCATTGTGCGCTGGCGGGTAGTGTCGCAAATCATATCGTCTATTCCAACCAATAAACCGTTGGTTATTTTATTCCAGTCGTCCGTAAAAATAGCCGTCGACTCAATTGTAAATTCTGATAACAGGTTGTTTTCAAAGTCGAAAATCCGACAGGTAAGTTCTTGCAGGTTGATGTCGTTGCCCAACTGCCAGTTGGTTAGCATTCTCCCTTCCGGGTCTGATTGAATTATTTCCTGGTCAACACTTCCTCCTCCTGCAGTTATTTCTATTTCCATCCGGTATTTTTGGTCGGTTTTGGGTATTACACTATTTAAATCAATTTGTGCACCCACTTTTTCGGTGAGATAAGTACCGGCTTCAGATATTTGAAAATTTCCGTAAAGGCTAAAATATAAGGATTCAACAGTTTCACTTCCCGGTTCGGGGTATTTTTCGCACGAAAAAAAGAGTATGGCAATAATCAGGCTAAAAATTATCTTTTTCATGGCTCATTAGTTTTTGTTTACCGGAATACTTAGTCCAAAAACGATCGAAGTAGAATTGTTTTTAAACGATTCTCTTACGATAAAAGGATAAGTTGTTTTAACATTTTCGTCACCATCAATAATATTGGTAGTGCCAAATGATTTATTTACCGAAGCAAATACACCAGCCCAGGTAAACAAAGGAAAAGTAAGACGGTAACCCAGAATAAATCCTTTGTCGTAATTCTTAAATAGCAGATCCTGGCTTTGATTGAAGTATTCTTTTGTTACCTGATAACCGTTGTCGTGTTGGTATGAGTTTGTGCGTTCACCAATGGCAAAAGCATTTTGTAAGAGCGAATAATATACTCCAAAGTTGATGTGTGATTGAATTTTTTTACCCATGGAAATGTTCATCAATAGCGGAATTGTCAGGTAGTCGAGTTGAAGATCAGAGTTCATTTGTGTTGATGGTTGATCGTTGGGAGCCACATAATAAATGGCTGGATAATAGCCTGCATATTGAAGATTATATCCTTTTCTTTCATACCACGAACCGCTTATAAATGAAATATTTTTACCAAATGAAAACTGTAACGAAATACCCGAGCTAAATCCAACAGAGGAATGGTATTCATTATTATTACCAATGCTTTTTATACGCGAAATATTTATTCCTGAATGTGGCAGGATTGTAATGTGCCGCCCGCTTGAATCGGTTTTAACAATTTCGTTCTGTTTGGCAAATGGTTTGTAGCCAATGCCAAATGTAAGTTCAGTCGATCCCATTTTTCCTTCCACATCTTCAAAATACTCCTCTTTGCCATACGTAACCTGGCCACTGGCAAAAATGCTCCATTTTTTGTTGATGTTATAGTTTATAGAACTTGCCAGAATCCAGCCCCAATCAGTCATGTCAGGGAAATTCTCATCGCGGTACTCTTCATCAAAACGGTCTTTGTCTTTGCCTCGAAACTCATCGTTGGTCATAAACGAATAATAGTAACCACCACCAATTTCGAAATTGAGTTTGCCTGGAGTTCTGAATTTCACGAGTAAGGGAATACGTAAAAAGCTGTATTTGTTGCTTGATAATGTTGCATATGACCGCGGAGCATATGACGAAACCGGAAGTGTTGGATTAAAGGTGGAAGAAACCATCCAGTAATCGTAATAATAATGTGCTTCGTTAAAGTTAAGACTAATGTGGTTTATTCCTGACTGCAGAACAAACCAGTTTCCTAGTTGATATTTGGCGAAAGTTCCGTTTACGGGACCAGGCACGGAGGCAAACCGGTCGCTGTCAAACTTTTTATGAATGTTCGAATAGTTAATTCCGTTTTCAATTCCAAAGGTGAAGTTTTGTGCTTTGCTAATTCCCGAAAGAAGCAAGAGCATACTTGCAAGGAGGATTAATCTGGAGTTCATTTAATAGGTTTTTTTTACCAGATGGGGTAAACATAAAAAAGGTTGCGTTAAGAATTTTTTTATAGCCGCCAAATCAAATTCAGCAGCTGTTGAATTTTGAATAATGGTGATAATTATTCATCCAAAAAATCAGGCTCCCTTTTTACGCCGGTAAAGAATTCTTCCAGTTCGGCTAAGGTGGAATCGGTTTTCTCCACATCGCGCACAATTTCTCCTTTTTCGAGAATAACGATGCGCGAACAAACATCGGCCACATGGTCGAGATCATGGCTCGAAATCAAGAGTGTCTTTTCTTTCAATTGGGCCATTTTCTTTATTATATTCCGCAACTGGTATTGCGACGAGGGATCGAGGTTGGCAAAGGGTTCATCCAGTACAATTACATCAGGATTTCCCATTAAAGCGCCAACTACTCCAACCTTTTTCTGGTTACCCTTGGAAAGGTCGCGTATGAATTTCTTTTTCCCGATAATTTCGTCTTTAAAAAAGTCGTGATAGTTTTCCAGAAAATTTGATACGTCCCTGGGATTCATTCCGCGCAGCTCACCGATAAACTCGAAATATTCATCGGGAGTTAAATAGCCAATGGTAAAACTCTCGTCGATGTATGCCGACACCAGTTCTTTCCAGTCTTCCGATTTGGCCACGGGAATTTCGTCAATTATCACTTTTCCTTTGGTCGCCCGTATCAGATCAAGTACCAGAGAAAAGAATGTGGTTTTTCCTGCACCGTTATTTCCAACAAGGCCAAATACTTCACCTTTTTCAATTTTTAATTCCGCCAGATTCAGTACGGTTGTTCCGTTATATGCTTTTTGTAAGTTTATTGCTTGTATCATGATGTGTAAAGTTTGAAGCTCGGAGCGCGAAGCACGAAGACTTGTCTTCCGAAGCTTTATTGTTATTCGTTTTATATTTTGTTCCTAAATCCGATTGTCATGTTCATTAAATTGAAACAGAAATCGTATTGTGTATTAAAAATTTCTTCAGAGATATATTTTCGAAATTTAGCCTTGTAGAGACAACTAACCACTTCAGCAAGAGAACGAATGGAATATCCAAAGAATTTTTTGTATTCAGGAGAAGATTGCACGATGGAGCCCTCGGAAATATTTAAGGCAACTGAATCAGCTGCTTTGCGAATTTGAGACGAGAGGTTATGCAATTCTTTTTTTGGGAAATCTGCGGTAATCGAATTGATTTCTTCTCCTAATTCCATGGCTTTTTGCCAGATTATTAATTTCTCAAATTTGAATCCATTTTTGTATTCCATGTGTTATTATTCTTAAAATTATTCCTTTAAACTTCGCGCTTCGTTCTTTTTTTCATTCTTCGCACTCCGTGCTTCCAACTTCGTGCTTCGCGCTTCCAACCTCGCTCTAAGTAGCTTTGTACCCGGCTATCATCTTATGTTTTCGTTTTAAGTACTGCCTGTTAAAATAGTCGATTAGTTTTGGGTGAAAAATGATTCCGATTACACCGAGCGATCCGAGTATAACGAGCGCTGCTATATTTCCAAATGCCCAGGCTATTAACCCGTAAACGGCCAGGGGACCAAACAATATTGGGAAGGTTATCAGCCATTGTGTAGCACTCATTCCCTGGTAATTGAACATGGCACGCTGGTCGAGGTCGATGGATTTGCGGCTGTTAAGGCCTAAGCCGAAAATTACCCACGAGTTTACCCCAATATTATAAAGCATCACCACAAAGTGGATATATAAAACTTTTGGTGAGAGATACATGTAGCCTAAGGAGAGCAGGTAAAATATCACATTTGTTACTGCCATCAGAAAGAATGCCGATTGCAATACCTGTTTCATTTTCATGTTTTGTGCCATTAGCAGCGGGTAATAGCGGCTGTGCCATGCCGGGAAAAACTGCCCGTACATCATGCTGAAAATACCCGTCATAAACATTCCACCCAGTACAAAAATAAATTCAGGCATTTTAGCATCATAATCCTTATAGATAAGAAGTCCGTAAAAAATGAAGAGAACAGACATCAAGGCGGTATTACGGGGACGTTTATTGCGGGCAATCATTTTTACTTCCAGCGAAAGCATCTTACCATATTCGCCTATGTTGTTCAGCCACGAAAAATCGTGTGCTGTTCCCTCTTTTCGCTGTTTTGAGAGCTCGTCTATATAGAAACGGTTCAACAGGTATTTCAGGTTCAGAAAATAAAGTACGATGATAATTGCAGGAAAGATGACGACAGTTGCTGGCTTCGCAACCACTAAATCGAATAGCTTCCCAAAGTTACCTGTAACATCGAAGACTCCAAAGTGATTGATTGCCCAAACTCCCACCGCAAAAGCAAGAAAACTGTAAAACAGGGTATTCGATTCATTGGTGCGCCACTTTATATAAATGGCCAGAAAATGATTCACAAAAATCATCAAAATAAGCGAAGTCAGCCACGCGCACAAAGTTTTTGGCTCAAGCTGGTTAGCGGCAATTTTAAAGAAAAACGGGGCCAGTAAAATCAGAGGCAGGATGTTGAAAAAATGCAGCAACGATTTGTTGAGCATATAACGTGCAATACGCTTACGTTTTACCGGTATAATCAGGAAAGGCTGGAATCCAAATGTCGGCAGGTTTTGTATCATGATTCGAAGTATAAATTCGAAACCAACATATACAAAAACCAGTTTATTAAACGCAGCGATAGGATGGGCTACTTTCGCAGGATCGAGTTGGTCAACCAGCTGGAAACCAAAGAAAACCGCCAGCAGCGAGAAATAAATGGCGAAGAAAATGAGGATTCCTTTGGTGGCCATGTTTTTGTTGGCCGCAGCCGAGCGCATAAATTCGCGCCACGAAAGAAAAAGGAAGTTACGTTTCATACAGCACAATTATGTATTTAAAAGTTGAATATTGTTTTTGTTACGTATAGAGTTGGTCTGAAAAAAAAGGAAAAGTTACACCGCAAACTCAGCAAAGTGCTCTAAAAAGTATTCTTTTATTTTTTTAGGTAGGAAGAAGAAATAACCATAAAGAAAAACGGTAAACAAGGAGAGTATAAACGCAATGCCCAACTCCAATGGCAAACTGTTGGTATTGTTTAATCCATATGTTGTTCCGAATAGCATGATCCAAAACGGAAAAAAGACTAACCGCCCTGTTCGGGCGCCTAATTCTTTTAGGTAATTAACGATCATAAACGACTTCCCTCCAGGCGGATTAATGTCAATCTTTTGTGGAAAGTATTTGAAGTTGTAAAACAGACTAATTATTGAAATAGGAATACAGTATACTGTAATTATCAGTTTGTTATTATTGGTTAATTGAAAGAGCAAAAACAAGCACATTGTTATTGCAAAGGTGATTAGTATTTTAGGCAGTTTGAAATATTCCACGATATAATGCCAAAGAATTCGAGTGAATTTTCGTTTCATCTGCCGGTTTAGTTTCGATTCCAATTTTCGAAACGATTTCCATCCCAGGTTTGTAAACGATTTTTTTAGAGCCCAGCCAAAACTTAAATTTGGATTTTTTTCCCATTTCTCTTCAATTGATGATGCAATGTGGTCAACAACTTCAATTTGTACATCGTAGTCGTAAACCTCATATTTTTCACAAAGTGCAAACAGCTTTTTTACCTGTTCGTGCGTTAAGGTTCTTTTTATCTCAGGCATATTTTGGGTTTAACAATAGTTTCATATTTTCCATAAAGTTCTTCATATCTTCGATGAGGGTAACGGTTTCTTTTTTACCTTTTTCGGTAATGAAATAATATTTTCTGGTGCGGTTGTTTACCCTGGCCATCTCAACACTTAAAAACTCCATGGCTTCCAGTTTATGCAGGGTGGGGTAGAGGGCACCTTCGGTAACGACCAGCTTGCCATTGGTTATTTTTTCCACCTCGCGGGTAATCTGGTAGCCGTACATTTTACCGTGTTCTTTTAGTAATGAAAGAACAATGGTTGAAAGGCTCCCTTTGTACAAATTATTTTTTTGCATACCCTAAAATTATAAAAAATATTATACCTAAGCAAGTTAGGTATTATATTATTAGGGTTTGACGGCTATTGCCCGCCAAATCCTATTCGAATACATCGGTTAAAACCACTCCATCTTTGAACTGTTTTACCACGCCCTCGGTATTAAAAATCTGAACCAGAACAATGTACACTCCCGGTTTTAATCGCCGACCGGTTTCGTCTTCACCATTCCATTGAATTTGGTCTGATGTTCCCAAAATACTGTTTTTACAGAGTTGCCGAACCGTTCGGCCCGCCGAATCAAAAATCCAGATATTAGCCAGGTAGCCCGGATCACGGAGCTCGAAACGGATGGTGTAAATGTCCTTGTAGCCATCATGGTTTGGCGAGAAAGCTTCGGGCTCGAAAATGACAGAAACCTTTTCTAAAGCCTCATTCATGAATTGTGAATTCCGGTATCCCGGTGTCCCGTATTGCGCCTGGGTGGATGCCGAATACCAATTTGATCTTTCATTTGTTGGTGCCGAGAAAGAAATTCTTTCCAGTGAAATTCCTTCGCGGTCGTATATTAGAGGAGCATGCATTTTCTCGTCGTAATAAAACTCGTCGATCACCTGCATTTTGTTATTCAGTAAAACCACATAATCTTCATCGTTATTCAGCGAAGGGAACTTTTCCATTTGAAGAAAACAACCGGGACATTGAATGCCAAACCAGGGAAAAATTCCGTTTGTATCTTCGGTAAGTGCCAGGTAGCTGTTTGTTTCAAGAAGGATTTTTTCTGAAGAGAGTGAAAAGATTTGAGTCAGCTCCAGATTTTTGTCGCGCGATGCCAGGTAAAGTTTGTTCAGTGGAATTGTCTTTCCTGACAGGTTGTAAATTTCCACAAAATCCTCACCACCGGGAACGGGATTAAAAAGCACCTCGTTAATTACCACATCGCCGGGATGAATTTCTACCGGATTTTTTTCTTCGCCACTTACAACTACTTCATCAAAAATTACTTTGTCCGATGCGTAATGATTGTTGGCGTATATTACAATTTGAAGGAACTTACCATTCAAATTGTTTTGTTTGGCAATTGCTGAACCCCAATTCCCGGCATTCTTACCGTTTGTTTCAAACAGCTTTTCTGTTCCATCATCTAAAATAAAACAGGCTTTCAGATATTTGTTTGCTTCATTGGCACCACTTCCGGTTTCATTGGCTTTAAGCTGAATTTGGATGTTTTTATATTCTGAGATATCAATTTTTTCCGATTGCCAGCGTACTTCCCCGTTAATATCCCTGCACTCGAAACGCCCACCTGCAGTACCAACAGTTTTGGCGTAGTCGTTGGGGCTGGTTAGCGAAACACCGGAGAAATCCAGGGTCCATTTTGTGATGCCGCTAAAATCAGAACGAATGCCTGAGCCATCTTCGACGCCCCAGACCCCTTTATTGGGTACAGAGAAACTCTCGCGCCAGATTTCTTGTGAATAAGTATGGTAGTAAACCAATAGAAACAAGAATGTTAATATTTTGGCAAGTTTGGGACTCATAACATTTCAATATGGAAGCAAAATACTATTTTTGACGCACATTTAGACAGTAAAAGACAATAATTATTTAAAATTTTAGTGTGATGAAAGTTGCAATTGTTGGCGTAAGCGGCGCTGTGGGGCAGGAGTTCCTGAAAGTGCTGGCAGAGAGAGATTTTCCGATGGATGAACTGGTCGTATTTGGTTCGGCACGAAGTGCCGGTAAGACCTACGAATTTAAGGGCAAACAGCTAACAGTTAAGGAACTTAAACACGGAGACGATTTTAAAGATATTGATATTGCTCTGACTTCGGCAGGTGCAGGTATTTCGAAAGAATATGCTGAAACTATTACGAAACACGGTGCGATTATGATTGACAATTCCAGTGCATTCCGTTATGTTGACGATGTACCGCTGGTTGTACCTGAAGTAAATGCTGAAGATGCAAAATATCGTCCCCGAAATATTATTGCCAATCCAAACTGTTCTACCATTCAAATGGTTGTGGCTCTGAAGCCCATTGATGATTTATCAAAAATAAAACGTGTGCGTGTGGCCACTTACCAGGCGGCAAGTGGTGCCGGTGCAGCTGGTATTGCCGAGCTGGAAGAACAGGTATTGGATGTTGCACAAGGGAAAGAACCAAAAGTTGAAAAGTTCTCGCATCAGCTGGCCATGAATATTATCCCGCACATCGATGTTTTCCTGGATAATGACTATACCAAGGAAGAGATGAAAATGAACTGGGAAACCAAAAAAATTATGCACAATGATGCAGAAGTGAGTGCGACATGCGTTCGTATTCCTGTGGCACGTGCACACTCGGAAGCCATTTGGGTGGAGACGGAAAGCCCGTTAACGGCTGCACAGGTTACGGAAGCTTTTGAAAATTTCGAGGGTTTGACAGTAGTTGATAATCCGGCGAAAAATGAATACCCCATGCCCTTGTTTGTGAGTGGTAAAGACGATGTTTATGTTGGCCGTATCCGCCAGGATGTTACCGACCCTAACAGCATTACTTTTTGGTGTGTTGGCGACCAGATTAAAAAAGGCGCTGCGTTGAATGCTGTTCAGATTGCTGAGTGGTTGGTGGCAAACGGAGAGGTAAAATAAGCTGTTCACGTGATGCGATCGAGCGGCAGCATCGTTTAGCTGAAATTTTAGACGTTCAAAAGAAATTAAACTTTAGATTTTTCAATTTCAAATTACACCCGGTGACTGCCGGGTGTTTGTGTTTGTCAGTCGATGAATAAAATATCGGCTTAGTCAATCATTTCAAATCCAGTAAAGGGAACCAGTACCTCGGGAATTTTAATTCCCTCAGGAGTTTGGTTGTTTTCCAGTAAGGCAGCCAGAATTCGTGGTAAGGCCAATGCGCTGCCATTTAAAGTATGTGCCAGTTGTGGCTTTTTAAGGCCTTCTTCGCGGTACCGTAATTTTAAACGGTTGGCCTGGAACGATTCGAAGTTGGAAACCGAACTAACTTCAAGCCATTTCTCCTGAGCGGTTGAATAAACCTCAAAATCGAAAGTTAATGCAGAAGTAAAACTAAGATCGCCACCACACAAACGAAGCACGCGGTATGGCAGGCCAAGTTTGGCAACGAGGCCTTCAACATGAGCCACCATTTCGTCTAAAATGGCATATGATTTTTCAGGGTGGGCAATTTGTACAATCTCCACTTTGTCAAACTGGTGCAGGCGGTTTAATCCCCGCACATCTTTGCCATAGGAACCGGCTTCGCGACGAAAGCAGGCACTGTAGGCTGTGTTTTTACAGGGCAGATCCCTGGCATCTAAAATTACGTCGCGGTAAATGTTCGTTACCGGGACTTCTGCTGTTGGAATCAAATACAGGTTGTCCTCTGTAATGTGGTACATCTGTCCCTCTTTGTCGGGCAGCTGGCCTGTGCCAAAACCGGAAGCTTCGTTTACGGCCAAAGGAGGTTGAATTTCTTCGTAGCCTGCTTTTGCTGCTTCAGCTAAAAAGAAATTGATTAAAGCACGTTGCAATTGTGCGCCTTTGCCACGATAAACCGGGAAGCCTGCACCGGTAAGTTTAACTCCCAACTCAAAATCGATAAGCTTGTATTTGGCCGCCAGCTCCCAATGGGGCAATGCCTTGTCGTGTAAAACCGGAATCTCACCATTCGAGCGAATTACTTCGTTGTCTTCTTCGCCTTTTCCCTGCGGAACCGATTCGTGAGGTAAGTTTGGCAACTGAACCAAAAGCTCATTTACCTTTTCTTCCATGGTAGCAAAATCAACATCAAATTGCCTGATGTTTTCTTTAATTTCCGAGGTGCGTGCTTTGGCTGCATTGGCTTCTTCAGCCTTCCCCTCGCGGAAAAGCATACCAATTTCCTTCGAAATTTTATTCATTTCGGCTTTGGCAGAATCAGCCTCGCTTTGCATCTTATTTTTTTGCTGATAAAGATCTGTTATGTGTGAAACAATCTGTGAAGCATCGAAATTTTTGCGTTTCAGTTTTTCAACTACTAACTCCGGATTGTCTTGGATAAATTTTAAGTTGAGCATGTCTCTCTGTTTTAAAATGCAGCGCAAATTTAAAATATTAATAGTTCAATTTTGTGATTCTTCGTGCTTTTGTGCCTTAGTGGCAAATAATTTCATTTTCAGGGCACAAAGTCACAAAGTGTTCACAAAGAAAAAATAAAGAAAATTCTTAAAGTTGACTATCCCCGTGGCAAAGCCACGAGGAATTCTTTTGATTAAACAAAAAAGCTCCTGCCGAAACGACAGGAGCTTTTATATCTTTTCAGGAAAAACCTGATTGATTTGTCTTAAGCTAATTCTTTAGCCTGGTCGATCCATGGTTGTGGATCTTTAGAAGCATAACGGCTTCCGGCAGCTTCCAGAATTTCTTTGAACTTCTCAACTGAAGTGCCTGCAACATCAGCAAAAGTATTTAAACCTGCTGCGTTAAGGATTTCAGCTAATTTGGGTCCAACACCATCCAATTTAGTTAGGTTGTCACCTTTTACTTCAGCTTCAGGAGCTTCAGCTTTTGGTTCTTCAACTTTCACTTCTTCCACAACCGGAGCTGCTTCTTTTTTAGGCGCTTCTTTTACAGGAGCTTCAGCAACTGCAACATCAGCATCAACAATTGGAGCAACCGATACGTATGAACGGTTTTTTTGTCTTTTTCTGAAAACAACTGTTCCGTCGATTAATGCAAAAAGAGTATGGTCTTTACCCATTCCTACATTTTCTCCCGGATAATGTTTTGTTCCACGCTGGCGAATTAAAATGTTACCAGCTTTTGCAAACTGACCTCCGTAAATTTTTACTCCAAGTCGTTTACTTTCCGATTCGCGTCCGTTTTTCGAACTACCTACACCTTTCTTATGAGCCATGGTAAATTTACTTTTTTAATTATCCAACTATGGTTTCTACTTGAATTTGAGTGAATTGCTGACGGTGACCGTTCATTTTCTTGTACCCTTTACGGCGTTTCTTTTTGAAAACCATCACTTTGTCACCTTTTACATGTTCCAGCACTTTGGCTGTAACTTTTGCACCTTTTACGGTTGGAGTTCCAACGGCTACTTTACCGTCGTTGTCTACTAACAAAACTTTTTCGAAATCAACTGCGTCGCCTTCTTTAGCGTCGAGGTGATGTACGAAAAGCTTCTTGTCTTTTTCTACTTTGAATTGCTGTCCTGCAATTTCAACAATCGCGTACATAATTTCACTTTTAATGTTTACACCGTCAGGCGGATTTCACGCCAGAATTCACTTATTGAGCCTGATCGATTCAAAATTCGGACTGCAAAAGTAGTTATTTTTAGGTAATTAGCAAATAATTGATCATTTTATTTGGGAGTGGTTTACTCCTTTTATCCGTTGGCTAAAAGCCAACGGATAAAAGGATAGCCAGAACATTATGAGCATTTATAATGTCGAAATAAATTCCTTTTTTATTAGCTTGTTCGCGGAAATGAGCCAATAAGTTCGGGCGAAAGGAATTGGAGATTTTGTTTTTCCTGTTTTTAGTACTCCAGACACAGTGCAGCCAGATTGTTGTGTATGACATGTGATTGAGATTAAGAGATTTATTCAAATTACTGATTATGCCATATTCAATTTCTCAATAATCAATAGAAAGTCGACTTTGGCAGTTGCTCCCATTCCCATAAATGTTGGTTTTACATTGGGAACAATGCTTACTACTTCTCCTTTTAGGCTGTTCAAAAAGTTCTCTAAATTTTGTTGATCCTGGCTCATGTTTATTTCAAATCTGTGTACCTTGTAGTTCATCGTTCTAATTATTAATTTTTTTCAAATAAACATTACTGTATATCATCATGCGGGTTACTTCTCCCACGTCGTTTTTTACAAATTCAATTTCGTTTTTACCAAATTCATCTTTCCAGAAACCGGCTTCATTTTGTTCGGGCAGCTTAATAACTTTGTTTGCCAGTGGATCATTCACAGCCAGTGTCCCATTCTCAAAAATGACTTTAAAATTGGCCTGGGCCTGGGCAAGCCAGTAATTGCCCAGCAATGGTTTTAGTTCTTCTGGCACATCATTGCCAATGCTGTCCTGTTCAAATTTTTTACCAAGGGGAATTACTTGTTGCAATTTCATTTGTGCAATATTCCCAAACATATCATTTTCAAAAGAAAAATTTAACTGCCGGGTCATTTTCGGATATAAAATTCCTTCTTCATCCGGGGGAAATAAAGCCAGAACCTGTCCGCCGGGAATTTCAACGGCAAGACTTCCATCCTGGAATCGAATTTCAAAAATATTGTTCCTGGCTTGATGCAGGTATTTCCCCAAATACTTTTGCATTTCTTCCGGAACGAATTCGGATGAGTTCCCTGATGCCAACTTGTATTCAAGGATTTTCATCTCTTTTGGATTGAATGAACAGTTTTCTCCCAGTCGTATGTGCCCTGCATCAACAAAATCAATTTCGTTGGCCGTTGCATCTACAGCTATCCAGCCTGCATCACCCATGTAAACTTCTGTCCATGCATGCTGACCAAAACTTCCACCCATTATGCTCGTGTACATACAGCCAACAGAGAGTCGCGCAGGAATGCCAACTGCACGGCAAAAGGCCGTCAATAGCCGTGAGTGTGAGCCACATTCCCCTTCGCGTGTGTTATAGGTATTGATGGCGGAAGTTCCACCAGGTACCGCACCGTGAATGTTTTCCGAAACCCATTTGCTCAGCCTCACTGCCGCTTCCCATGCATTTTCTGCCCCTCCGGTGATTTGTTTTGCTTCGGCTATTAAAACCGTGTGGTCTGATTCAATCAGTCTCTCCGGTTCAAGGTACTTTTGCAGATTTTCATCGTTCAAATTCGGTGGAAATGATGGTGCATTTTCTCCATTGTAATCTTGTTTCTCTATTTCAAAAACACCCTCAATCATATTGTTGGTTACCGTACCTTCAAATTTTTGCCCCGGGCAATTGAGACTTTCCGGAGTAATCCATTCGCCTGCCGACGAAATGGTGCCTTCAACTTTCATAAAGCTAATGTCATGCACGTTAGAAATGATTTCATCGACTTTGGCAAACAATGAATTATCCATGTTTACCGTCTGAATTCTCTTTTTAACGGACTCATCGGACAAGTAGATAATCCTGTTCAAAATTCCTATTTTCAGGGGAAAACTATTTTTATTGGATAGCCATAATTTAGTAGTCGTTCCCAACTCATGGTTTATTTCTTCAACCACAGTCGTCTGGTATTTTTTTCCGGCCAGGTAAAGTTCTTCCGCCCCGATTCGTTTATAATTTTTCAGGACAACTATGCCCTGCATATCATCAAAAACACGATAACTTTTCTCTGTTTCAGTGTTCAGTATAAAATCCTTAAATAAATGAGGATAAGAAAGTGTGTTCTCAATAATAACTCCGGGTTCCAACTCAATTTCCCGCATTTCTCCCTCTCTTTGATTTGAAAAGTAAGCCTTGCCATTTTCAAATCGGCTAGAGGCATATATTTCTGCAGTTGTAGAAACTACGCGTTCAATCGAAACCGGATTTTCTGTTTCCCGATCCACAAGTATATGATGCTCAATTTTCATATCGACACCGCCATTCAAAACCGAAAGCTTGGCAATAACCTCGTCGTCGGACTTAATAAATTCCTTGCCGTTCTCTTTAATGATTGTTGTGTGTGATTCGGCATATCCGCAAAGTACTCCATCAATTTCAACAGCGTAAATCCATTTCTCTGATATGTCTTCCAGGGTTTGTGCTGAAGCTGTTGTCCACAGAAATATGGACAAAGCCAGCGCATACGATAAATTATAAATTGTTCTCATGGCTTTGACATTTAATCTTTTATAAAGGTTTTCAGTTTCTAGTAATTAACATGGAATTAAAATCCCAGTTTCTTCAGGACAGCAATAAGCACGATAAAACCCAAAATAAGCACTGCATAAATAAGCACTTTTGTGCTGCGATCTTGTTTTTGCTGCATTTCTATATTGCTGGTTACTACGGCCAGTATATTGTCGTTCAGATCGGATAAGCATGCCTCAATGTGTTTTATATGATATCTAACCTGGGCGTAATTAATGGTAAAGTTCATTCCAACTCCTATGACCAGAAAGGTTGAGAAAACAAAAACATCCATATTTCCAAGCCTTCTTAATTCGCCATAAGTGAGAAAGAAATACATTAATAATCCGGAGATATAAAGAAAAATACCCGTAGCTGAAATGGACAGTATTGTATTAAAAAAACGGTTTCGTAAAAAAGTCAGCGTTCGTGCTAATTTCTCTTTGGTGCTCTGTCCGTAATCTGCAATCTCATTGAATTGTTTTAAAACCCTGGATTGTATTATTGTGAGAGGAAGAGCAATAAGCACTCCGGCCAGGCAACCCAAAGAAACTGCAGGTTGTATATTGAAGTATAAAACTCCATCAATTAGAAGAACTGTTGCAAACAAAATTTTTAACACGATATCCATCTGTATCATTTTTCTTATTTTGTCGGTAACCAATGTTGACCGACCCGAGATAAATCGTCCGATGGTATCCCTTTCGTAATCTGAACTTCCCATGAGGCTCTCTGCCTTGTTCCACATATCTTTTAAGTTTTTATCGTTATCGCTCATGACTCCATCTTTTCAGTTTCAGCAACTAATTCTTCCAGTTTCCGCTTAATTCGCACCAGTTTAACGCTCACATTTTTTTTCGATGTTCCCATTATTGCTGCGATTTCCTCATAGTTTTTTTCTTCCAGCCAGAGTAAAATTATCGCCTTGTCGATTCTGTTCAGTTTTGAAATGGCGCGGTACAGTAATTTTACTTTCGCTTTTTCATGCTCGCCATCTTCGTGGATTCTGTCTGTTTCACGAAGCGGCTCAAACAACGGTATTCTTTTTTCTTTCCTAACTTTACTGATTGCCGTATTCAAAGCCACCCGATACATCCAGGTACTGAACTTTGCTTCTTCCCTAAAATTCGGGTACGATTTCCAGAGTTGCAGGCAGATCTCCTGGAAAAGGTCTTCACGGTTGGCCCGGCCGTTGGCATAAACCATGGTTACTTTATGAATGATCGCCTGGTTTCTTTCGATCCGTTCGCTAAAGGCTTTTTTATTTGGCTTTTTACTTTGCATTTTTTGCATTCCACGTTGTTGGTCGCAAAGCGAGCAGAAAAACTACATTTTTTCAAGAAAGTTTGCGGTGGCAGTGGCTGCGGGCAGCAGTCCCCGGTGTTTACAGAACTGAAGCAACTGAGACTGAGACTATTTCAAAGTCTCTATTACTTTATACAGAATCAATTCTTCAATGAGATCTTTAATTTCCGGCATCTGTTCTTCGTCAACACCGGCTTTTACGCGGATTTCTTCCAGCGATAAATGTTCGCCATCGGGGAATGGCAAATTATAGAGGAACTTCCCCTGTGCGGTGGTAAGGTTGATTTTTTTCTCGGTTCGTTCTCGTCCTTTCCCTGCCCAGATGGCTACATTGCTGAAATATTGCCCGTTGCGTGCAAGGGAAAATCGTACACCGGCATTTTTTTTCTCCCTGATTTTACATTTATCCAGGCCGTCTTCTCCCGAACTTTCAAGTTCTTCCATCAGGTCAATCTCAAAGGCAATTTTCTGCTTTTCCAGCGTATATCTGTAATAGGGCCGTTTGCGCTCAGTGACTTCCTTCTTCGAAAGAATACCAAGATCGGCCATGGCTTCCAGAAAATCCTGTACGGTTTGAATGTGCATACCCAGTCGCGACGCTGCTTCCGATGCAGAAATGTCGCGGTAGTTGTTTAAAAGACGGAAAATGTCTTTTGCAAAACTCTTTGATATGTATGTGCCAAATTTGGCTGCTTCTTCAAACCTCATAACTATGAAAATAATCCTATTTTTACTGAATCCAATCGGTCGGTAATCCTCACTTTATCACCTTTCATATAAAAATCAGCAAAAGTAATCATCAATTGTCCCAGCGATTCGCAAAGGTGGTCGAAAGCTAAATCATCTTTATAATCCAGATAATCTTTCTTTGAAATGTGTGCCGAAACCTGCCCGTCGAAATCAAAAGCTATCCATGTTTTTGAAAGATAATCGTAGTTCGGCTTGTACAATAATTCAAATTCATCACCCATTTTGATGGGAACCATTACAATTCGGTTCTCTTCTAAAAACGGATGGCAAACCAAAATTTTCTTCAAATAATTTCCGAAGTCAATGATGTCGTATTTTGCATATTCGACCACTCCTACCGGACGAGGACGCTCGGTGTAAGATTCCGGGCCATCTTCAACATCCCATGCAGCCAATTCCATGATTTCGCGACCACGATATTTTAACTTTTTCCGAATGGATACCCAGGCGAGCCAAAGCCCGAAAAAGTAAAAAAATAACAAAGCTATTTTGGTTTCGGTACTGAATTTTGGTTTTGGTCCTCCAAAATGGTCAGGAGCTTCAAACAAAATCAGAAATATTCCTAAGGTAATCAGATACAAGGTACTAATAAGAAAATTAGAATTGTTTGATTTACGAAAACTCCAAAAACTAAATGCTACTGCATAGAACAGAACAATACCACCCAACGTGTTGAAAGCCGCCTGTGGACCGAAAACAAACATTGTGAGAAAGAAGATTAGCATGGAAACAATAGCAGGGATTAATCCTTGAATTCCTCTGTCTGATTTTAATTTTCTCATGGCCCTGAAACTTTAATAGTTAAATACTACAAAAAAAATGAACTATACAAAGTTAATATCATTTGTCCTGAAAAGTCAAGATGTCCAGCCATGTTGTTCAGCATAAAAAAGCGAAGCGGTATAAATCGGTTTAATATGTACAGCATTAACCAAAATGATTGTTATATTTGCTTTTACCGAAAAGAAACAGGCCAAGGTAGTATGCAAAAAATACGCTTAAACATTTTAGGACTTTCGGTAAGCCAGACTCAAAGTGGGGCTTACGCGTTGGTGTTGGCAGAAGAAGAGGGAGAACGCAGAATTCCTATAATTATTGGTCCGGTTGAAGCCCAGGCCATTGCCATCCAGCTGGAAGGATTAAAACCTCCGCGTCCGCTTACCCACGACTTAATTAAAAACATGGCATTGGCTTTCGACATCGCCCTGCTGGAAGTTACCATTTACAAGTTGGAAGAAGGGATTTTTTATTCGGAGCTGTTGTGCGAAATGAATGGCAAAGAAATCAAAATTGATTCGCGTACATCAGATGCAGTGGCTTTGGCATTGCGTTTCCGATGCCCGATTTTTACCTCGGAAGAGATTTTGCAAAAAGCAGGTATTGTATTGGAAGGCGAAGATGAAAGTTCGCCGGTCCGCAGCCTGCTCGATGATGACGAAGACTTTGATTCACCATCGTCATCGTCGTATGCTCAATATTCAACCAGTGAATTACAGGAGTTGTTGAATGAAGCCGTTCAGAACGAGGATTATGAAAAAGCTTCGGTAATTCGCGACGAACTTAACAAACGTGAGAAGTGAAGGTTCGATGAAAACTTCAATAGTCTCCCTGTTATCCTTTCAGGGGCAATGTTTTCATAGGATAAATTGCCACCATGCCATGGCAGGGGTTAGACAGAAAGAAAAGATTTCTTTATGAAACGAATGAAATGGTCAATATTCTGGCTGGTAATCCTTGCCGGCTTTTTTTGTTTTCAACCGCTAATGGCAAGTGTCCCCGACGCTGCTCAGACAGCTGTAGAAGAAACCGTGCAACAAGCCGATCATTCGACTCTTTTAATCTCCAAAGAACGTGAAATTCCCTTCTCCATAATGACTTTGTTACGCGGATTATTGGGAATGTCCGTATTGCTTGCCATTGCCTATGTTTTTAGTTCCGACCGTAAAAACATTCCATGGCGAACGGTTGGAATTGGCTTGCTGATCCAGACCGGGCTGGCACTTGGGGTGTTATATGTTCCGCTTATCCAGGGGGTTTTCGAGTTTTTGGGGCATATTTTTGTAAAGATACTTGATTTTACCAAAGCCGGAAGCGAATTTCTGCTGGGCGATTTAATGGATGCTGACACCTACGGTTTTATCTTTTTGTTCCAGGTGCTGCCCACCATTATTTTCTTTTCTGCCTTAACCAGTTTATTGTTTTATTGGGGAATTATCCAGAAAGTGGTATACGTTTTGGCGTGGGCATTTGCCAAAACACTTAAACTTTCGGGAGCCGAAGCGCTTTCCGTTGCCGGGAATATTTTCCTGGGACAAACCGAATCTCCGCTTATGATAAAGGCCTACCTCGATAAAATGAGCAAATCGGAAATATTGCTGGTCATGACCGGGGGGATGGCCACCCTGGCAGGAGGTGTCTTGGCGGCCTATATTGCCTTGCTGGGCGGCAACGATCCGGCCCTGCGTATGGAGTTTGCCAAACATTTGCTGACGGCCTCTGTTATGGCAGCTCCGGCGGCCATTGTTTTCTCAAAAATGCTGGTGCCTCCCACCGGAGAAATCAATGAGAAGATTGAAGTTAACCGCGATAAAATTGGGAGTAATGTGTTGGATGCGATTTCGAACGGAACCACCGAAGGTGTAAAGCTCGCTGTAAATGTTGGCGCCATGCTGCTGGCTTTTATCGCATTTATTGCCATGTTTAATTATATAATGGGGGAAGTTGGCGACTGGACACACTTAAACGATATAATACCCATTATCACAAAGGGAAAATACGACGAACTCTCCCTGCAGTTTATCCTGGGTTATACCTTTGCCCCGCTGATGTGGCTAATCGGTATTTGCCCCGAGGATATTGCCATTGTTGGTCGCTTGCTTGGTGAAAAGTTAATTCTTACCGAGTTTATTGCATACATCAGTCTGGCCGACCTAAAGGCTTCCGGAGTCTTTACCGATACAAAATCGATAATTATGGCCACCTATATATTATGTGGTTTTGCCAATTTTTCATCCATCGGAATCCAGATTGGAGGCATTGGTGCACTGGCCCCCAAGCGTCGTGTTCTGCTCTCGCAATACGGGATGAAAGCACTTTTGGCCGGCACCCTGGCTTCCTTAATGAGTGCGGCTATAATTGGTACAATACTTGGATGAGTATAGAACATTAGTTCAACAAAGAGAATAGTTGAACCTAAGCGTTTTATTCCTGAAGCCAATATGGAGCATTCTTAATTCGCTTTTGTTTCATCTTAAAATCTTGTAAATTTCAGATAATTCAGCCACTATTACTTTTCTTAAATTGGGCTGATTTTCCTTGTGCAAGCGCAAATAAGCGAACATTTCTTCCATTTCACTGTTTGTTCCAATAGTCAGCAGTTTTCATGTGTTTGTAAGACAAAAAGTAAACATACACACGTTGTAGCCAATTAAAAAAATAAACAGAAATACACTTTAACAATCTAATAAAATCTATGAAAACAAATAGGATAATTTCATTTACATCTATCGCAATTTTAGGAATGATTTCAATAGTTCTACCAGTATTTTTTCTTAAAGATTTAATTCATTATGATTCCCCTTTATTTCCTTTAATCAGAACTGGAATCGAAGGAATATCAATGTACAGTATAGGCTTCCTGATTATTTCAGGTTTTATTATTAAGTTATTTAGTGATGAGTCCTCCTGGAAAATTGGATTAATGAGTATGGCACTATTTCCTTTAGCTGCGATTTGTGAAATGATAGTGGATTTGTCTTCACACAATATGTTCCCTATTGAATTTATATTTTATGGCTTTTATACAATTCCTGCAATAATTGGAGCATATTTATCTCAATTTATTCGAAGGTTTGTTATGAAAAAGAATTGAAAACTGGCTATAACATTTTGTAAATTGCATTGTGGGGTTCGCGTGGCACATTGTCTCTGCTCCTTTCTTGACCGTCTTCGTCCTGCGGACGCCGACACTCTTCTAACTCTGCAACGACAACTTATAATTTACCCTTGTGCTTTTAGTTCAAAAAGTTTTCAAGTCGAACCAACTATAAAAGCATGTTAACTAGATTGCAATAGTCGGTGCAATACTTGGATGACAGAAGAACATTAGTTCAACAAAGA
>JBFEWU010000395.1:0-4215 GCA_041546215.1 Draconibacterium sp.
CGGATTCCCGAAGGAAGCTTTGATCCTGTTCTTGGGTGTATTGAACATGGCCAGGTAATCCGGATCGGTCGCTTGATCAAAATCAAAGCTTGACCAGGTGTAATTTACGCCAAGTTCGTAATCTCTGAATACTTTTGTGCTTAAGCTCAGTCCTATCCCCTTTGAAGAGATTTTAGCTTCTGAATTGGTATAAATCTGAAAGGGCTGATAATCTCCCTTGCTCATGGCAATGAGTGCATTGGGAACCTGGGCTACGGGATGTATGTCAGACAGGTCGGTGTTGCCGTAGTAAGGAACGACCACGGTTTTATTCCCGATAAAATTGTCGTAATCGTTATAATAGGCATTCAGGTCGATGCTTATGCCCGAAATAAATCCCCGGTAGCCAATTTCATAGGCCCTCACCTGTTCGGGCTGAACATAAGGGAAATTGGATTTCTTAGGATCTCCTGCGTAGACGGACGAGAGCGAGAAAGCATTGTCATAGGCCGATCTTCCGCTGATCTGGACTGTGGCAGGGAATCCAAGTGCCTGCCCCGTGGTGCTTACATTAAGCGCGTTAGTAGTGTAACGGTCCAGGTTGTCGGGAGCCGATCCCACGAGGATGGCCCTTCCTGCATCCAGTCCGATGTAGAGGTCCTGCGTGGTCGGATTCCGGAATCCGGTCTGGAAGGACGCCCTTAGATTATGGTTTTTATTGTCATCCGGTGAGAAAACAAGCGACAGTCTGGGTGAAAAGAAACCATCAAAATTCTCTGCCTTGTCGAAGCGAACCGATCCTGTGAATTTCAGGTGATCATCGGCGAATACTTTCTGGAGCTGAAGATAGGCTCCGATTTCGTTATATTTGATCGGGCCGTCGTAGTCGGTAAAGATGGATCCGCTTGAATTAAGGGCATATTGTCTCCAGGATCCGCCAAGCTGGATGTCGGCGAAGTCGATCAGTTCCTGGAAATTATAGTTGGCATCTACATGGTAAAGGTGGGTATTGTCCACGAAGCGGGCGCCCGTTGACAGATCAGGATCTTTGACGATCGTTGCCAATGCCTGGTCAAATGCAGGAGTCCCAGGCACCAGGGCACCTGCTTGTGCAAACTGTCTTGCCTGTTTGTGCAGGTCAGCCGGAACAGGAGTGCCTCCTCCGAGCATCACACCTGCAAAACTTTGTATGTATGCCATGGCGTAGTCGGTGAACCAGTTCACATCCGATTTCCATGAGCGGTTCAGGTTTATGGCTGCAAATCTTGTGTCGTAAGAGTCTTTGGCATCTTCCCCGATGGTATAGGCCCTCACAAGAAAATTGTCGTTCCTGATCTCCAGTTTCATCTGGTACATGTAGAAATCCTGGATGGAATACCGGTTGGCTCCCTGGTAGATCGTATTCCCGGTTCCGTATTTTCCATTGAAAATAATTTCCAGGTCATCGGCATTGGGCCTGTAATTGAGGGAAACATCGGCTTTCAGACTCTCGGCTCCGTAATCAATCAGGTCGATTTCCTTGTACCCGGTCCTTGAAACGGTCTGCGGAGGACCCAGCAAGGGAGCCAGTGCCTTCAGTGCATCCGGGATCATGGGATTGCTCATAACGATCTGCTGAAAATCAAGGGTGGTAGATACCTCATCACCGTAGATATTCAATCCATCGTAGGCGGGATCATCCCTGGTAAATCCCGGATTGGTATAGTCTGCATAATCGTTGGCATACCACTCGGTGCCGTTCAGAAATGAGACAGATAGCTTAGCTGCAAATTTTTCACTGAAAATGTGGGCAGCCCTGAATCCGGCGTCAACGAATTGGTTATTGCCGGCTGCATCCTGCGAGGTCATACCTGTTTTGCCATAAATGCTTACCCCGGGATGGTCAAAAGGACTTTTGCTTTCCATGAACATAATGCCGTTGAACGCATTTGCCCCGTACAGGGCAGATGAAGCTCCTGGTAGTAATTCAATGGTATGTACATCGAGTTCCGACATGCCCAGAAGGTTCCCCAGGGGAAAATTCAGGGCAGGAGAGGAGTTGTCCATCCCGTCCACAAGCTGAACAAAACGTGTATTGGCAAAGGTGGCAAATCCCCTTGTGTTAATCGATTTAAAAGTAAAACTGTTGGTGTTCACATCCACACCCTGTATATTTTCAAGCCCTTCGTAGAAACTGGGGGCAGTGGTTTGCTGAATTTCCCGGACATCCATTCTTTTAATGCTGACCGGCGATTCCATAACCCGCTCAGGCGTTCTGGAAGCGGAAATAACCACCTCCCTCAACTCTGTATCCATCTCCTTAAGTTTGATTTCAACGTTTTGCCCCTTACTGTTTATTTCGACCAGGGCAGGTTCAAATCCAATCATTGTGATCTGAATTGTGAAGGGAGGTTCCTCGTCCACATTCAGTTCGAACTTCCCGTCGTAATCGGTGACAGTCCCCAGGGTTTTACCCACCATAAAGACATTTACACTTTGCATCGGGACACCTGTTCTCTCATCTGTGACGACCCCGGTGATTGTTGTTTGGGCCATTAAGGTCAATCCAAAAAAGAATAAAAAAGAAAAACTTAACAGATTTTTCATAATATTTATTGTTAGTTGATTTTTTTGAAAATTAGCTTATTTTACAATTCATGGTTTTTTTTCACGGCCGTTTTCCGGTATTTTGGTCGCACTGGCCCGGCAAGTTGTCAATAATTCGAATTTACTGTCCTAATATTCTATGGATTATTGGCCGATAAGGGTGTTTTTGGGGAATGGGTCGTAAACCTGATCGGCAAAACGCTGAATTTTGAATATTCCCTGAAAGAGCCTGATCAGGTAAATGTCAGGAAACGGATGGAAAGTTGCAGGGTTAGGTGAGTTTCCCGGGATGAACCGTAGTGCGCTAAAGAAGTCTCTGTTGATGAACGGGAAGAGTTAAAGGAATACCGGGCAGTTATTTTGCAACTTATATCTGCCCTGTTGTTATGTCATCCAATTGCACAGAGTTAGCCAGGTGAATTATTAAGCTAAAATCAGAGGGGTAACATCACCTGAATACCAACTCAGGCCTTTCTTGTTAAAAGTCTGAATAGATGCTTATCGCATTAATGATTTTGCAATCTCTGCATGTCTTGCTTCATCATCGATAATTTCCTGAATTTTCGGAAAGTCTTCTACCAGGTCTTTGTATACATCTATTGATTTTAATTCTCCCTTTTGAAGTAAGCCCATTACGAAATTATGGCCTAACAATTTATAAAGAAAACCAAGCACTGAAGCTTTCGTTCCCTTGGGTTTCAAAGCAGTATCCGTAAATGATTTCAATATGGCAGCATGCTTCCCTTCGTCGGCGGCAACCTCCAATAATACCTTTTTATCTTTATCGTCCTTAACTTTTTCGGCCAATCGCTGATAAAGCTTAACCGCATCTAACTCACCTTGTTGTGTTTTAAGTAACACTTTTTTTTGCTCATTTGTCATAATTCTCCCTAATTTGAATGAGGGTCCAATATCAACCATTAAAATGGATATAGCAAATACCCTGTCTTATGTATCCTTGATTACTCAGAAAAGTCCTCAATACACCCTACTTCCCCACAGGCTCAGGCACAGCCAAAACCAGGGGAAAGTATTTACCTGCCCTGGTACATTTTTTATTGTTGTGCTTTATTTTATTGTCATACAAGCTTCAGCTGGATGTCTGATCGCCGGTCGTTTATGGAAAATGTATGGTAATAAGGCATGCTCCAAAGAAAATTAATGAATCAGGATTTTCAGATTTTGGATTGTCGTATTATCAGACAACAAGGACAACGAAAAAGACCGGAGACGTCTGAAATTGATTAATGATTATTGTCTATTGATTAATGTGTTTGGTGTTCAAAGATGTGATTTGTACAGTATTAAAAATCCCGACAACAAGGAATTGATTAATGATTATTGAGAAAAGACCGGAGACCGAAGACCGAAGTCCGGAGAGGCTCAAAGCTGAAAGCTCAAAGGAAGAACGCTACAAAATGGGTATGGCGCAGCTGGGATGAGTTCTTATTTTGCACCGTGGCTTCAGCCCGGTGGCCAAAATTCGCAACCGCTGCTCAGGCTTTAGCCTTTAATTATTGAAAGCTGCGCCGTAGGCATCCCTTCGGGGAAAGCTGAAAGCTCAAAGGAAGAACGCTACCAGTTGTGTAAGGAGCAGATGAGGGAGCGTTCACCTGCTGAATAATATCCCAAGTAGCGCCGGGCGCTCAG
>JBFEWU010000115.1:0-12347 GCA_041546215.1 Draconibacterium sp.
AGTCTGCGTGTAACTCCCAATCTTGAATTTTATATCGACGACAGTCTGGATTACATCGAAAACATTGATAAGTTATTGGACGATTAAGACCACTTTGCTTGTAAATTTATGGCAACTAAAATGAATATTTCCTGTTTTATGAGAAAAAGCAAAGTTTGTAATCGTAAAGCCATGTCTGCTTTTTATTTTAAACAGAAAGCAAAGAGCGACTTTTTCACCAGACAAAATTGCAGGTAAATTGGTACTGCACCAATATATTGGATTTTCCACCGTTTAAAATCAAAGTAAACTGCATTGAACTTACCTTTTTTCATAGCAAAACGATACCTCTTCTCTAAAAAGAAACAGAATATTATTAACATAATATCAGGGATTTCAATGGCTGGAATTGTGGTTGGAACCATGGCAATTATCGTTGTTGTTTCGGTTATGAATGGATTTACCATCCTTCTGGATGAGTTTTACAGCGATTTCGATCCCGATTTGAAGATTACACCCGTTGAGGGAAAAATGTTCGAACCCGATTCAGAAACGGTCAATAAAATTAAAGCAAGCGACGGGGTAATTTCTTACGCCCAGATTGTTGAGGAAATGGCCTTTCTAAAATACGGGAAACAACAGTATCCGGCCATTGTTAAAGGTGTTCCTGAAAATTACACCGATTATACCAACATTGATCAGCGAATTACAGAAGGCGAGTATTATCTCGAGAAAGATGGCATCAACTATGCTGTTCTGGGCAGGGGCGTAGCCAATTATTTGCAGGCCGGGGTGTCGTTTCTCGATCCAATTCACATCTATTTCCCAAAAAAAGGCAAACAGTTTTCCTTAAATGCATCACGATCGTTTAATACCGATTACTTATTCCCTTCGGCGGTTTTTTCCATTCTTGAAGATGTCGATTCCAAATACATTTTGGTGTCGGATTCGTATGCAGCTGAACTTTTTGAAAGTAAAAATAAAATCTCAGCCATTGAACTTGATTTAGAAGATTCAGCCGATGCTGAATCCATACAAGAATCCATTCAACAGATCGTGGGAGATAAGTTCCACGTGAAAAACAGGGAGCAGCAACGGGATTTAATTTATAAAACCATGAAATCGGAAAAAACATGGGTTTTTATTATTCTGATTTTTATTCTTATCCTGGCTTCCGGAAATATGATTGGCAACCTTACCATGCTTTACATCGACAAAAAAGAAGATATATCCATTCTGAGCAGCATGGGCCTGCCCATGAAAAACATTAACCGCATTTTTCTTTACGAAGGCTGGCTGATTTCATTTATTGGTGGCGTAATCGGAACAATCTTAGGTGTATTTGTATGTTGGATTCAAACCGAATTTGGTTTAGTAAAACTTCAGGGAGGAGCAGGTGCTTTTGTTATTTCTTCTTACCCGGTACAAATTATTCTTTCGGATATTCTGCTCGCCTTTACAGCCATTTTGATTATTGGATTTGCAGCATCGTGGTATCCGGTAAAATTTATCTCTGCAAAACAACTTTTAGAGTCAAACATTAATTAATGCACAGGGATATTGGAATATCAGAGTATTAGAATATTAGAATGTCGGAATGTTAGAATGTTGTAGTGATCAGTAAACGAGATATCTTGATTTTCGGATATTCAGATTAATCAATAGACAATAATCATTAATCAATACGTTGTCAGGGTTGTTAATCCTGTATCCCTCATACCGTTTAACCGCCGTTTCCATTAATCAATAATCATTAATAATTAATCAATTTCATATCGTTATTGTGAGGCAGCAAGGGGCTTGCAAAGTGCTGAAAATTTACTTTTAATATCACTACTGTCCGTGGAAATTTGAACAGATTCCTCTCTTCGTTGAATGACACTCTTTGCCCCTAATTGCTGGTTGCTGGTTCTTTGCTCTTTGCTCTTTGTTCTTTGTTCTTTGTTCTAATTTGTTCTAAGTAGCACAATGAATTGCAATGCTTAATATTTTAATCATAGTTAATATTATTTGTACTATACAAAATTGTTATCCATAAACTGATATATCTTAGAATTTGGCCTGTATTTTTATTTTAACTTGCACTCCGAAATGAATTAACTTTGATTACGATGAAGGCGATTGTAAAAAGCAAAGCTGAAAAAGGCATTTGGATGGAAGATGTTCCCATGCCGCTTATAGGACCAAACGATATCCTATTAAAGGTTAAAAAAGCGGCCATTTGCGGTACCGATTTACACATTTACAAATGGGACGAATGGGCACAGCAAACCATTAAAACACCGGTTACCATTGGTCACGAATACATGGGCGAGGTGGTTGAAATTGGATCGGAAGTGGATCGCGTAAAAGTTGGAGAGCGTGTTACGGTTGAAGGCCATATTTCCTGCGGATTTTGCCGCAATTGCCGGCGTGGAAGACAACACATTTGCGACAATACAATAGGTATTGGTGTAAATCGCGATGGTGGCTTTGCCGAATACATTTCGGTGCCTGCCAAGAATGTGCTTCACATCGATAATCGCATATCAGACGAAATGATGGCCATAATGGATCCACTGGGCAATGCAACCCATACGGCCTTGTCTTTTCCTCTATTGGGCGAAGATGTGCTTATTACAGGCATCGGAGGCCCCATTGGAGCCATGGCTGCTGCCATCTGCAAATTCTCGGGCGCACGCAATATAATTGGTACCGATTTAAGTAAATACCGCCGCGATTTAGCACGGAAAATGGGTGCTACACGGGTTATCG
Source organism: Draconibacterium sp. (assembly GCA_041546215.1). GTDB lineage: Bacteria > Bacteroidota > Bacteroidia > Bacteroidales > Prolixibacteraceae > Draconibacterium. Next base: position 2,734 of record JBFEWU010000115.1, read on the forward strand.
ATCCTGCTAAAGAAAGCATAAAAGAAGCCATGAAAGTGCACCACATGGTTAGTGGTTTTGATATTGGTCTGGAATGTTCGGGTTCGCCGGTTGCTTTTAACGACATGGTGAATCACATGTACAACGGGGGTAAAATAAGCCTGTTGGGTTTGCTTCCACAAAGCACCCAAATCAATTGGAGCAAGCTAATTTTTAAGGGCTTAACCTTAAAAGGTATTTACGGTCGCGAGATGTATGAAACCTGGTACCACATGGAAATGATGCTGACCTCAGGTCTGGATATTTCGAATATTATTACGCACCGCTTTAAGGCCGACGATTTCCAGAAAGGTTTCGACATCATGGAAGCCGGCGACTGCGGAAAAATAATTCTGGACTGGGAATAATTCTTCATTATATTCAGGGTGTTTTAACGGACATAAAAGACATAGCATGCTGGCACCAAATATCAATGACAAAATTTGGTGCTTTTTCATGCCCTTCGTCTGTGTTCCACGTGAAAAAACCAGCAATATTTTCTGAAATTTCCTGATAAACAGGAGAAAAGCTACCTTTGCCCAAAAGCAATAATCTTGAAAGAAGGACTGGTAATAAAATCGACAGGAAGCTGGCACACCGTGGAAGATGAAAACGGCGATACTTTTGAATGCAAAATTAAGGGGAAATTTCGCATTAAAGGAATTAAAAATACAAATCCTGTAACCGTTGGTGACAGAGTGCTTTTTACGCTACAAAAGGTGTCGGCCAACGAAAATGAAAAGGAAATTGGTTTAATTACTAAAATACAAGAGCGTAAAAACTATATCATCCGTCGCTCCATAAACCTTTCGAAACAGGCACATATTATTGCTGCCAATATCGACCAGGCCGTGCTTGTGGTAACCATGGCATACCCCGTAACCACCACCACTTTTATCGATCGTTTTTTGGCTTCCGCCGAAGCCTATCGGATTCCGGTACTGATCGTTTTTAACAAAACCGACCGCTATAACGACGATCAAAGTGAGGAAATGGACCTGCTTATCCAGATCTATCAGAATATTGGCTATAAATGCTTAAAAACCTCAGCTAAAGAAAATATTGGCATCGATGAGTTTAAGACTGCCCTTAGAGACAAAACTAATGTGGTGAACGGACACAGCGGAGTGGGTAAATCAACCTTAATAAATCTCATTCAACCTGGTTTGAATTTAAGAACCATGGAAGTCTCAGAGAGCCATAAAACCGGCAAACATACCACCACACATTCTGAACTCTTTAAGTTAAATTCAGGAGGGTATATCATCGACACGCCCGGAATTAAAGCCTTTGGTGTGCTGGAAATGGAACCCTGGGAAATATCGCATTATTTTATTGAAATATTTAAATATTCCGAAAATTGCCAATACAATAATTGTTCGCACACCCACGAACCCGCTTGTGCAGTGAAGAAGGCTGTGGAAAATTTTCAAATCGCACCTTCACGATTCAGAAGTTACCTGGGACTATTGGAACCCGATGATAAACATCGACCGGCTTTTTAGAAATTTGTATTGATTTTTAAGGTGATTGGTTATCCGTGTCACAAGTTGAATGCAGTTTCTCGCAAAGACGCTAAGAAAACTTGATTGATTGCATCATTTGGTATTTAGCGCACTAATATTTTGTGTAACATCTCTTTTGCTATTTCACAAAGTGACACAAAGCAGGCACAAAGTTTCTCAAAGGGCATTTGAGACCAACTTTATCAGAAACGATCAGTAGTATCTCGCAAAGGCGCTAAGAAAAATTTGTTTATTGTATCATTAGGTACGCACCTTCATTTGGTATTTGAATGTTTTGTGTGACAATCTCTTTTGCTATTTCACACAGTGACACAAAGCAGACACAAAGTTTCTCAAAGGGGATTTGAGACTAACTTTATAAGCAACGATCGATAGTTTCACGCAACGACGCTAAGGCGATAAGAAGAATTGATTTTTGCAGTATTCGGATTTGCCTCTAAAAATGTGGTGCTTATCACTATTTTAAAAACCATAGATTATATCTATTCCGCCCCCTGGATAAATCCTCCTCCAACCAACCGGGTGCCATGGTAAAAAACTGCCGTTTGTCCGGGCGCAATCATGGCCTCAGGTTTTAATAATTCGACCTCTGCCCTTGTCTCATCCAAAATATTCAATTTACAAGGCGTTTCCTGAAGGCGATATCTGACCTTTACGATCAATTTCATATCATGCTTATATATTTGATTATCAATTAGATAATAATTATTAATGTGTATTTTTGAGCGGTATAAATCCTCGTATTTTGCCAACACAATTTCATTGGCATCTGGACGAATTTCGGCCACAAAAAGAGGAAAATTGAGGTTTAGGCCCAATCCGCGACGTTGACCAATGGTATAATTGATAATTCCGGAATGTTGTCCTAAAACGGTTCCACTTTTATCTATGAAATTTCCCGGCAGGGATTTAACACCCTCTTTTTCCAAAAACTTTCTGTAGTCATTTCCATCGATGAAGCAAATTCCCAGACTATCTTTTTTCTCCGAAAGCGAAACAAAACCTTTTTCCTTTGCAAATTTTCTTATTTCCGTTTTTTCAAAATCTCCCAGCGGAAAAATCAATTTTTCCACTATAGTTCGGTGGAGTCCCCACAAAAAAAAGGATTGGTCTTTTTCAGGATCGCTTCCCTGGAAGAGATATTTCTTCCCCTCGTGCATTCCGGTTTTTACATAATGACCCGTTGCAATAAAATCGCAGTTTTCTTTTTCTGCGTATTCTTCCAGGTATTTAAATTTCAAAATCGGATTACAGTAAGCACATGGAAAGGGAGTATGGCCCTGCAAATATTCCTTCACAAAATAGTCGATAACCACTTCTCTGAACTCATTTCTTGCATCAACGGTAATGTGTTTAATTTGCAGTTTGCCGGCCAGTTCTTTTGCGTCGTTCAGGAAGTGATGATTTTCTTCATCGGTCCCACTAAACAGGAATGTAATCCCCACCACTTCGTATCCTTTTTCCTGTAACATGATGGCCGAAACCGAACTGTCAATTCCTCCACTCATTCCAAGTAAAACTCTTTTACTCATTATTTGAAGAATGAAAATAATTAAAAACAATGGTCGCCTTTGCTCGTCCTATTGAGGCGGTCAAAGCCTCCATCGTTTGGATTTTAATATTTTTAACCGATTTAAAATCCTTTATAAGTTTCTCCATCGTCTTTTCCCCCACTCCATTTATGGCGTTTAATTCTGATGAAATAAATTCCTTGGAACGTTTGTTTCGATGAAAAGTAATTCCAAAGCGATGTGCTTCATCCCGTAAATGCTGAATCACTTTTAAGGATTCCGAATTTTTATTGATATAAATTGGAACCGAATCTCCGGGATAATATATTTCTTCCAGCCGTTTTGCAATGCCAATAACTGTAATTTTTCCCCTCAAATTCAGTTTGTCTATCGATTTCATTGTTGACGAAAGTTGTCCTTTTCCGCCATCAATTACTATTAATTGTGGCAATGGTTTATTCTCTTCCAGTAATCTTTTATAGCGTCGGAAAACCACTTCTTCCATGGAAGCAAAATCGTTAGGCCCTTCAACGGTTTTTATATTAAAGTGGCGGTATTCTTTTTTCAAAGGCTTCCCATCTTTAAACACCACACACGCGGCCACCGGGTTATTTCCCTGTAAATTACTGTTATCGAAACATTCGATACGGATGGGTAATTCCTTTAATTGCAAATCGTTTTTAATGGTATTTAAAATACGCTCAGTCCGTAACTTTGGATGCTTGAGAATGGCCTGTTTTTCTTTCTCCAGACGGAAGTATTTAGCGTTACGACTGGAGAGTTCCAGCAAGTGTTTTTTTTCTCCCCTTTGTGGTACTTTAAACGTGATTCCTTCCATGATATTTTCGAGTTTCAATGGAACCAGTATTTCCTTTGCATTGCTGAAAATCTTCTGTCGAATATCGATAATAGCCGCCCATAATAATTCCTCCGTAGTCTCATCCAAACCCTTTTTTATTTCAAGGGTAAAGGTTTGTAAAATGGCTCCCTTTATCACTTTCAAATAATTTACGAAGGCAAAGTTTTCATCCTCTTCTATTGAAAAAACATCCACATCGGTAATCACCGGGGAAACCACCGTCGACCGGCTTTGATACCGTTTCAACGAATCGTATTTTTCCTTGATTTTAATGGCTTCCTCAAAATTTAAGTCGGCCGACATTTGTGCCATTACGGATTTCAAATGTTTGATAACTCCCGAAATATTTCCCTTCAATATATCGGCAATATCCTCAATGCCCTCATTGTATTTTTGTTCCGTAATATGTCCTTCGCACGGACCGATACAATTCCCAATGTGAAATTCCAAACAAACTTTATACTTCCCCTTATCAACATTTTCCTTCGACAAATTATAATTGCAAGTACGCAATTTATATTCCGATTTAAACAATTCCAGAAGGGTTCTTACGGTATATACCGAAGTGTAGGGACCAAAATATTTGGATCCATCGCGAACTAAATTCCGCGTACTGAAAACCCGTGGAAAAGCTTCGTTTTTTATACAAATCCAGGGATAACTTTTATCGTCTTTTAAACGGATGTTATAACGGGGTTGATATTTTTTAATCAGGTTATTTTCCAACAACAGCGCATCCTGCTCGCTGTCCACCACCATGTGTTTTATGTCCACAATATTACGAACAAGCAAAGCAGTTTTCCGATGCTCATGCGTTTTCGAGAAATAGGAATAAACGCGTTTCCTGAGATTTTTCGCTTTACCAATATAAATAATTGTATTTGTATTGTCGAAGAATTGGTATATGCCCGGTGCATTTGGTAAAACCGAAATCAGGGATTTTAAATGGTCAATGTTTTTATTTACCGTTTGATACTTCAAATACCTAGGAATATTTCACCAAAATCTGAGTTTCGAATTCCTTCAATAACTCTTTATTTGGGGTATTAATAAATTCTAAATCACACAAAAAACTAAAATATATTTTCTTTACACCACATTGCCGGGCCAGTTTCAAGGCAGCAACTGCCGTCCCTCCGGTGGCCAACAAATCGTCATGAATCAAAATCACATCATCTTCATCCAAAGCATCCACATGCATTTCCACACTATCAGTACCGTATTCCAACTGGTAAGTTTCACTTACAATGTCGCAAGGCAATTTCCCCTTTTTGCGAACCGGAACAAAACCGGCCTCCAGCTCATTTGCTATGGCACCGCCAAAAATAAATCCCCTGGCCTCTAAACCCAAAACCTTTGTAATTCCTTTGCCTTTGAAATTTTCAGAAATCACCTCCGTAACATACCTCATGGCTTCTTTATTTTTAAAAAGCGTAGTTACATCTTTAAAACTTATCCCCGCTTTTGGATAATCGGGAATTTCTCTTATTTGTTTTTTTAAATCCATGTTTTATTGAATTGTTCCACGTGAAACATTAACGGCCCAGCAAAACCAAAAGTACATTTATATCCGATGGTGAAACTCCAGAAATACGTTTGGCCTGTCCAATGGTTTTTGGCCTGATCTTTTCCAGCTTCTGACGAGCCTCTGTCGAAATCGATTTTATTTCATCATAGTTAAACTTATCTTCAATATTTATATTTTCAAACTTATCCAGCTTTTCAGCCAATTGCTTTTCCCGGTTTATATAGCCCTCGTATTTTATCGAAATTTCGGCTCCCTCAATAATTTCCATCCTTCTTACTTCCGGAACCCTTTCGAGAAAGGTTTTAAACGGGGTAATTACTTCAATCAAGTCAAATATCGAAATCTGAGGACGTAAAATAAGGTCAAAAAGTTTCACACCCTGCTTTAATTCTGTACTCCCTTTTTCTGTAAGTAGCTGATTTACAAAGCGTGGCTTAACCGAAAAGTCTTTAACATAATGAATTATTTCTGAAATTAAGTTCACTTTCTCTCTTAATAATTCCACACGTTCCAGCGAAGCCAGGCCCAATTTATACGATTTTTCCGTTAATCGTATATCTGCATTGTCCTGACGAAGTAAAATTCGAAATTCGGCCCTGCTGGTAAACATACGATAGGGTTCATCCACACCTTTGGTAACCAGGTCATCAATTAATACCCCAATGTAAGCCTGGTTGCGTTTGAGTATAAAGTGATCCTCCGTACCCTTACTATTTAAATGGGCATTTATACCCGCCATTATTCCCTGTGCACCGGCTTCTTCATAACCCGTAGTTCCATTGATCTGACCGGCAAAGTATAAATTTTTAATGTGTTTTGTTTCCAGGGTGTGGTTCAGCTGGGTTGGTTCAAAATAATCGTATTCAATGGCATAGCCCGGCCGGAATATCTTTGCGTTTTCAAGCCCTTTAATCTTTTGCAAACCTTTTAATTGTACATCCCAGGGCAGCGAGGAAGAAAAGCCATTTAAATAGAACTCGATGGTTTTTTCCCCTTCTGGTTCAAGGAACAACTGATGTTTCTCTTTTTCTGCAAAGGTAACCAGTTTCGATTCTATACTCGGACAATAACGCGGTCCTGTGCTTTGAATTGTTCCATCAAACATAGGTGAATCTTCAAACCCGCGGGCAAGTTCCTCATGCACATCAACACTTGTATAAGTAATCCAACACGAACGTTGCTTAAGTTTACTTTCTGTTCCCGGTAAATATGAGAATTTAAAATACCCTTCATCACCCTTTTGTTCGATACACTTGTTAAAATCAATAGTTCTTCCATCAATTCTTACCGGTGTTCCCGTCTTCATTCTTCCGGTAACAAAACCTGCATCTCTAAGCTGTTCCGAAATATTATAAGAAGCTGCTTCACCGATTCTTCCTCCCTTCATTTTTGCTGCACCCACATGCATTAAACCATTTAGAAAAGTTCCGTTGGTAAGAATAACTGTTTTGGCTTTAAACTCTATCCCAATTTTAGTAACTACACCCTTAACTATCTTGTTATCAATGATTAGTCCAGTTACCGCATCTTGCCATAGATCCAGATTTTTGATATTTTCCAGAATATCTCGCCACTCTTCCACAAACCTGAACCGGTCGTTTTGAGAACGGGGACTCCACATTGCAGGTCCCTTCGATCGATTTAGCATTCTGAACTGAATCGTAGTTTTATCTGCAATTATTCCCGAGTAACCCCCAAGGGCGTCAATTTCACGAACAATCTGACCTTTGGCTATTCCGCCCATGGCAGGATTACACGACATTTGTCCATACTTAGTCATGTCCATCGTTATCAACAATGTCTTCGACCCAAGATTTGCAGCAGCGGCAGCAGCCTCACAGCCTGCATGTCCTCCTCCAACCACTATTACATCGTACTCCGGTATCATAATTCCAAGCCCTTAAATTCCATCTTTCTCAAATAATAATTTTCCTTCTCCGTCATCAGAGTTTGTTCGGTGTCTGTTTTGTCGTTGTACCCAACCAAATGCAAAACACCATGAAACACAACACGGTATAACTCCTTGATTATGCTGGTGCTGAACTCTCCTGCATTTTCACTGATTCGATCTATACTAATAAATAAATCGCCCGAAATTACACTTTCCTCAACATAATCAAAAGTAATTATATCAGTATAATAGTCATGATTAAGGTATTGTTTATTTATGTCCAGAAGATAAGCATCGGAACAAAAGATTACAGAGAGGTTCCCTAAAGTCTTTAACTCATTATTAACCAGGTACTTAATGCCTTCAACCAAGGTATTTTCAAAATAGGATACGGGCTCTATATCTTCAAAAAAAAAACTCGATTTGATTCATTTACACTCTATTTGAAAGGTCAAACTATTACCCTTTTCATTAAAAGAGAATGTTTTGGCCATTGCTTTTATAATGTGGATTCCCCTACCCGATTCTTTGATAATATTTTCCTTTGCCGTCGGATCAGGTACACTTTCAAAATCGAAACCATCTCCTTCGTCAGTAATTGTTACTGAAATTAAATGCGTTTTACAATCCACGCTAAGTTCCACTTTTTTACGATGATCCTTTTTATTGCCATGCACGATGGAATTTATGGTAGCCTCCGAAATACAAAGCAAGACTGTATTAAAACAACTTTGCGGTAAATTATAAAACGCAAACACTTCATGTATGAATTCTTCAACACGTTGAAGTTCCGATTCCTTGGATTTTATTATTAATATGTTAGGTGGTGATTTGATCACTATTTGCTCTGGATATTATGTAAATATTGTTTGTACTTCTGCTTGTAAAAGTTATTTAATTTGTGCGAATTTTTATTCAAATATTCAATGGAATGGTTTTCTTTCTCTTTATACTCAAAAAACTGAAGAGGGTTACTATAAAATTCATCAGCACTTTCCGATTCACGTTTATCTTCAAATTCACGTTCCAGTTCTGCTTTTTCAGCTTCCAGCAAACGACGTGTAATTAAATTCTGACGTGCAATCGTTTCTGCATTTATCGATTTATTCATCAACTCTTTACGATTTTTCTCCAACAGCTCATCAATTTCCTTTAATGCCCTTTTGCCATCACTGCCTACACTGCCGTTGTTCATCATTCCACGAAGCATTTGCTGCATCATTTCGTGCTGCATAAGACTTTGTCCGAGTTGCCGGCTCATTCCTTGCTGCCCACCCTTTTTCATTTGTTCGATCATCTGTTGCAACTGCTGTTTCATGCTTTGCGATTGCTCTTTTAAATTTCCCATACCTGGTTTAGAACCACTGCCACCGGGATTTTCACATTGTTGTTCTCCAGGCTTTCCCTGTGCCTGTTGTTTTTCCAGTTGTTCGAGTGCTTCATGTAACATCAGCGCCAGGTTGTTGGTGGCGGTTATCACAAACTGTTGACTACTGCGTGCATTGGGAAACAAGGCCTCCTCCATTTGTGCAGTGGCCTTTGTAAGATTTAGTTCCAGCGACACCAGCTCGTTATTCACCATACTGGTAATCTGTGGCGTTCGCATGGCTAATGCATACAATGAATCCTTAACAATTTTACTTTGATCAACGATTCTTTTTTGCTTTTGATTGAGTTGAACCAAGCGCGGATCTTTGGCATTTATTCCGCCTAAATCGGCCAACACTTCTTCCTGCGTGAAAGAGAGCAGGATTAAATTACTTAGTATCTGACGCAAATTCTGAATATTTTCCTGGTTTTGTTCTTGTGTATTCATATCCAGCATTTGTTGCATTCCAAAGGCAAGATTTTTCATTTGTTCGGCATTATTCTGTAAACCCGTACTTGATTTTTTCCTGCTTTTTGTATCCAAACTTTCTTTGCTTTTTTCAATGCTTTTATCAATTTCTTCAAAGTCTTCCTTAAATTCATCAAAGCTCATGGGCTTTTCTAGCTCCTTGTTTATCTCCAGTGCATCCTTAATACGCTCCTGCATTTTATCCACTTCGTTCTGATGCTGTTCCACCTCTTCCTTCACTTCTTCGTAATTCTTTTCTTCACTTATTTCTTCTGCCAACTGTTCTTCCTCATCAGCTATTTTATTCATATCATCGATTACATCCTGCAGCTTTTGCTCAATTTTCATTCTTTTGAGCATTTCCAGGTTTCTGTCCAGTTGCTCCTGCAGATCTTCCATGGTAAGTTTTAAGTCCTTACTCAGCTGATTTAGTTTTTTACTGTC
>JBFEWU010000445.1:0-3604 GCA_041546215.1 Draconibacterium sp.
AATATCGGGGATGTGGTTAAAGAAATGTTCAGTACGTGTATCCTTCCCGCCCCAGATTGGAATTTTTGCCCCAATGCGAGCCGAGATATCATAAAGTAAGAATTCGGCCAGTTCGGGACTTTTTGTGTTGGCGGCATACACCATTTGAGTGGGGTAAGCTAAATTCCCAAAGGTTGGAATAAGCCCAATTATCAGGGCAATCCAACGCGGATGCCGTTCTTCTTCCTTCAGTGCCAGGTTTTCGTATATTATTTTTCCAACAGTATATGCTGTACGGTAAATTATACCCCCGAATGCCACGCCAATGGCAAGTGCAGCTTCGCCTATAAATCCCGAAGCATAAAGTGCCGGAAGTATAATGAGCTCAATAATATTGGTTAAAGGTTTCAGTCCCATCAATATAATAAAATCGGCCAAATAGGGGCTGGTAGATTCTTTCTGCGTTTGTTTTTGAAGAAATTCAGAATGTTCAGGTTTAAGTTGTCCTCGTTTTTCCCAATCGGCCAATCGACCGTTTATTAATTCTTCTGTTTTATTTTTTCGGTAGTGTCCGATAAAAATGAAACGGAAGCTTTTTTTGAGTATGGTCCAATATTTTAAGGAGAATAATATGTTTACAATCTTGAGAGGGAGTTTTACAAAGAACTTAACCAAAGCTCGTTTAAATAATTTACCAAACTCCTTTGTGATCCAAATCATGGGATGTTTGGTATACCATTCGGCTTGCCGTGTAGTAATATGTTCTTTCTTAAGTTGGTACTGTATGCTTTTTTGTATTCGTTTTACCGACTTCCATTTCTTTTGATAAATGTCGAGACGCCTGACATATTCATGAAGCCAGGTCAGTTTATCGTCTCCTAATTTTTTGCCTAGTTGATCATGGTTTGTATCGATATAATTCCTCAGTTTGATGATATCGACATCGTCGAACATTGGCCGGCGAAATTTAAGCGACTTTGGAATGTAAAAACTCAGAAGCGATAAAGGATTTAAGGGGAACAATGCCGGAACGCCCGACTCTGCATCGATCCAGACCCAGTCTCCGTTCCTGTCGAGTAGAAAGTTGTTTAATGCAATTGGATTTCCCTTTCCGGCTTGCCATACCAAACCATCAAAGCCTGCCTCAATCAACTTTTTTTCAAGTGGTTTCATAACCCCTTTTACCAGGCTTGCCAGTTCCTTGTCTGTATCATTCGAAAACGGATGGCGTAAGGCAACCGGTCGGCCACTAATAAACTCAGTGGTAATTTTGAATGCTTTTTCAGTCTCGTGCCAATCGGTACCATATGATTTGGCTATCCGCACTCCTGACTTAAACCAAAAAGAAATCAGAAGGGAAAGTACTTCCCGGCGGTAGTGTGCACTTTCCACAGCATCCTCGTTCCAGGCATAAGGATTTGGTGCTCCCGTAAGTACATAATTCACAAAGTCCGTTAAACCGTCGACTCCCGAAAAAACCTTGACGGCCAAGTCCTTGCCTGAACTGTCTGTCTTTCTGTACACTTGCCCAGATCTGCCCTTGCCAATAATTTTATCCTGAATTTTTTCCTCTGCCTTCATCCGTATGTAATCAAGTTAATGCGTAGCACATAAGCCATCATATGGTGCCAGGTTTTTATTTGCAAGTCCGTCGGCTGGCGGACTCATGCTCGTATCATTCTAACTCTTTCCAGGTACGAAAGTAATACATCGATTGAATTCTTAAGAAAAAGGAGTAGAATATTCGGTTTGTAATGAATAAGTTATACTAATTTTAAAAGACGAGGTTGCAGATGAGAGAAAAACAGGGCTTCAATCGTGAAACCCTGTTTTCAAAAATTATATACAGCCTTATATTATTTACTCATTTCAGCAAAATATTTATAGAACAGTGGAATGGTTTTAATGCCATTGTAAAACTGTTCCAGCGGATAATTTTCGTTTGGCGAATGAATCGCATCTGCTTCCAATCCAAAGCCCATCAATACCGATTTAATACCCAGTATTTCTTCGAAAGTTGATATAATGGGGATACTGCCACCCGAGCGAACGGGTACCGGGCATTTGCCGTAGGTATCGGTGTATGCTTTTTCCGCCGCTTTGTAAGCCGGAATATCAATTGGGCAAACGTAGCCTTGTCCTCCGTGCAAGGAAGTGACTTCCACTTTCACTGATTTTGGTGCTATACTTTCAAAATGGGCTTTAAATAATTCTGCAATTTTATGATGATCCTGGTTGGGTACCAAACGTGATGAAATTTTTGCATACGCTTTTGACGGAAGGACAGTTTTTGCGCCTTCTCCTGTGTATCCTCCCCAAATTCCACAAATATCGAAGCTTGGACGAATTCCTGTACATTCCATTGGAGAATAGCCCTTTTCACCGGCCAGTTCCTGTACCTCGATGGCTTTCTTATATTCCGTTTCGCTAAAAGGAGCACCTGCCAGTAATTCACGTTCCTGGGCCGAAACTTCCATTACATCGTCGTAAAAACCGGGGACGGTTATTTTTCCGTTTTCGTCAACCATTTTTGAAATCATCGACGAGAGCACGTTGATTGGATTGGCAACCGCACCACCAAAGAGGCCGGAGTGCAAATCGCGATTGGGACCGGTTACTTCAACCTGCCAGTATGCAAGCCCTCTTAGCCCGGTTGTAATTGATGGAATGTCGGCTGCAATCATTGAGGTGTCGGAAACCAAGATCACATCGGCTTTTAACATCTCTTTATGGTCTTCGCACCATTTGCCAAGATTTGGAGAACCAACCTCTTCTTCACCTTCAATCATAAATTTAACGTTACAAGGCAAAGTATTCGTTTTTACCATTAATTCGAAAGCTTTGGCGTGCATCATCCCCTGACCTTTGTCATCGTCGGCTCCACGTGCCCATATTTTGCCATCGCGAATTTCAGGTTCAAAAGGCGGAGAATCCCATAAATCAATCGGATCAACCGGCATTACATCCATGTGCGAATATACCAAAACGGTTGGCAGATCCGGATCAATAATTTTCTCGCCATAGGTAACCGGGTTGCCTGCTGTTTCGTACACATCAGCTTTATCAGTACCGGCTGCAAGCAAGGTTTCTTTCCAGTATTCCGCAGCTTTATACATCTCTGGCTTGTGGCTCTGAATTGAACTTATTGATGGTATACGAATTAAACCAAACAATTCATCCAAAAATCGCGCTTTGTTTTCTTCTACATATTTATTTATGTATTCCATAATCACTGAGTTGAATTTCTATTTATAACAAGGAGAGCAAAATAGGGTTTTCCGAAGTATTAAAAAAGATAATTTGTCATAAAGCCGGTAATTCGGCACAAATAAAAGGGCATCCGTCAACCGACGAATGCCCTTTATTTTTAAGCTTATCACAACTTAATTAGTCAACAATAGCTTTAAATTTAGCATTGTCGAAATATTTTGCGAATTCCATATCTGTTTTGGCAACTGCTTTCAGTTTTGCGTTCGCGTCGATGGCAGCTTTAAGGCTATCGAACAATAAACCTTCTTTTGCCGTGCGCGCACCAACAACAGCCTTAAAGTAGTCTGTCATGTAGCAGCCTTCTATTGTACAGGCATCAAGGTCTTTTACAGCACCGTTGTTATCGCCTGCCAAT
>JBFEWU010000452.1:0-3500 GCA_041546215.1 Draconibacterium sp.
ATTTTCGGATATTCGGATTGCTGGACTTCTGAATATCAGAATGTCAGAATGTTAGAATATCAGAATTTATTGACCAAGCCATTAATCAATAATCAATAATAATTAATCAATTTCTTTTGTCTTCGTTCTTCCTTTGAGCTTCTTCCGTCTTCGGACTTCGGTCTCCGGTCTTATCCGTTGTCATCGTTGTCGTTGTTGTCATCGTTGTCGGTAGTGTTCTTTTCAACTTAGTAGTTTTGCGGGGAGACTGCCACGTCGCTCGCTCCTCGCAGAATCGTGCTATAAACATTCTTTTGGAATGAATTCGTACACCAAACAATGTTAGGTGCACGGTTTCGCGAGTAAGTGAAACGAACGAAGCGATCTCATCCTAACCATGCCTGGCGCTACTTGTAGCGTTCTTCCTTTCAGCTTTGAGCTTCTTCGGACTCCGGACTTCGGTCTTTTCCGTTGTCATTGTTGTCGTAGTTGTCTGAAAATCCGAATATCCGAAAATCCTGAGCTCATTAATCAATAGACAATAATCATTAATCAATTCTTCGGTCTTCGGTCTTCAGACTCTTCCGGTTGTCTGAATATCCGAAAATCCAGATATCCTGTTCCTTCTTGGCTCTTTGTTCTTTGTTCCTTGCTCTTTATTCTTTATTTTTAGAATTCCATTCTATTCTTAAACCTACGTATTTCCAATGCACAGTGTTTTATTCTATTTACAAAAGTAATAACTTTTGTAAAAAATTATAAAGAATTTCAGTACTTTTAAAAAATAATGATTTGAGTATATGCGGGAAATTAAAATAGGTAAAAATTTGTCCGAAAAAATTCCAGGCTTAGAATTGTCATGTATTGAATGCGATGTTGTGATACAGTCGGAAAATGAAAAACTGTGGGCAGAAATCCGGGGAAAAATTATTGAATTGAATGCGAGCCTAAAGCTTGAAGAGATCAGTAAGCTTCCGGCCATTGCAACATCCCGGAAGGCATATAAAGCTTGTGGAAAAGATCCGGCACGTTATCGGTTGTCGGCTGAAGCCCTCTTGCGAAGAATTGTAAAACGCAGCGAAATATACCAGGTAAATAATGTGGTCGACGTGCTGAACCTGGTTTCAATATCAACCGGATTTTCGATTGGCGGTTACGATGCCCATAAAATAACCGGAAATATAGAATTTGGAATCGGAGCGAAAAATGAACCATACCATGGAATTGGCAGGGGAGAATTGAATATCGAATTTATGCCTGTCTTTCGCGATGATACAGGAGCTTTTGGAACACCAAGCAGCGATTCGGTTCAAACCTGTGTTACGGAGCATACCACACGATTCTTAATGATAATAATTGATTATGGTGCATCTTCACTATCTTTAGCCACTGAAATGGCAGTTTCGTTGCTTAAAAAATATGCTGCTGCTACCCACTTCGAAATGAAAAGAATAAGCTAAATGAAGGGATTTTGTAAATTCTGGCTAAAAGTATTGGGCTGGAAAACAATTGGGGGGCCGGCACCTGAAAACAAATGCATTATAATAGGTGCTCCCCACACAAGTGCCTGGGATTTTGTGATTTCGTACTTGTATTATACATCGCTGGGAGCAGTGGCCAACGTTCTTGTAAAAAAAGAATTTTTCTTTTGGCCCCTTGGTTATTTTTTAAAAAAAGCCGGTGCTTTACCCATCGACCGGTCAAAGGGAGCTAACGTAATCAGGCAAACCATCGCACTTGTGAAAAATACGGAAAAGATACATTTGGCTCTCACCCCTGAAGGCACTCGAGGGCTTACTAAACGCTGGAAAGCCGGTTTTCATATCATTGCAAAAGAGACTGGTATTCCGGTGTATTTGGGAAGTTTCGATTGGGGAAGAAAGGAAATCTCCATTGGTGATAAATTTGAACTGAGCGAAGATGCCCAGGCCGACATTCGCAGAATGAAAGACTTCTATCGCGAAAAAGGCATAAAAGGTAAGTATCCTGAACTATTTACAACAGCCTATTGACAAGTGAGCATAAATTGTAAAAGAATCGGAATGAAATACGATTTTCTGTTAACTTAGCCTTCCTCAAATTATGACAAATAAAAATCAACTACAAATGAAAGGTAAATTCCTATTTATCCTGATACTATTTATTTTTTCAGGTATTTGTTCTTATTCGCAATACACTCCGTTTCACCAGTGGACACTTCTTCCTGAGGAGCAAATGGATGAAATAATTGGCGAATCTTCAGGCGAAACAGCATTGAACCATGCCATCGAAATGGTGGGTTACCAGCGAAATCGTCCAAAAAGTGAGTATGGAGAAGGTACTTTCCGTGAAGGACAATATGTTTTGGCCCGGTTAAAAGAGTATGGCATAAGAGGTGCCAGTATTGAACGTTTTGAAGGTGGCCAGACCTGGGATGGAATAAAAGGAGAACTGTGGGAGATCGCACCGGGGAAAAAGAAGCTGGCAGATTACGATGATATTGCGCTTTCGCTTGCGCAAGGCAGTAAGCCATGTGATGTAAGCGCTGAGTTAATATGGGTTGAAGAAGGGCTCGAAAAAGATTTTGAAGGACTGGATGTTAGCGGTAAAATTGTGGTGACATCTGGTTCTGTTGGTTGGGTACATCGCACAGCAATTGCTAACGGAGCCCTGGGCGTAGTGGGATTTGGCTCAAGTCGTGAGTTAACTGCACCACTGGCAATACCTGCGAGTGGAATCAGGGGCGATAATGCCACCTTTGGTTTTTATCTTACTCCCCGTGAGGGATATAAATTGCGTCAGCGCCTGGTTCGTGGTGAAAAAATAAAGGTACACGCAGTGGTCGAATCTGAAACCCTTCCTTACGATCTTCAGGTGCCTACCTGCGTGGTTCACGGAACTGAACCGGATGCAGAGGAGATTATTCTTTCGGCACATATTTACGAAGGATATACAAAGCAAGGTGCCAACGATAATGTCTCGGGTAGTGCGGTTATTTTGGAAGTGGCAAGAATGCTGAAACAAATGATTTCTGACGGCCGGTTGCCAAAACCAAAACGTAGCATTCGCTTCATATGGGTTCCTGAGTATTCGGGTACCATTCCGTGGGTAAAAGCCAACAAACCTTTAATGGAAAAGACACTCTGCAATATTAATCTTGATATGGTTGGGCTGCATTTGAAAAGCAATAACTCGTTTTTCAGTCTAATGCGAACCACCTTTGGTAATCCACACTACATTAATGATGTAATGGAAAATTACTTTGTTTATATGGGTGAAGTGAATCGTGAGATCCTGGCGAACAGGGGCAATAAGATAATTGCAAACCAGGTAATCGCGCCCAGTGGAACCGATGATCCGTTTTATTATCAGATTGAACAGCATTACGGAGCATCTGACCATGAGGTGTTTAATCACTGGTCGACCCATGTGCCGGGCGTAATGCTGATTACCTGGCCCGATATGTATTACCATACCTCCGAGGATATTCCAAATAAACTGGATGCAACGCAACTGAAACGTGCTGCCGTAATTGCCGCAGC
>JBFEWU010000016.1:0-31226 GCA_041546215.1 Draconibacterium sp.
ATTTTCGATTTCTTCGTTGGTAGTCAGTGATTCATGAATGAACGGAACTTTACCATAAATTCTGACAGCATTAAAATAAGCCCAGGCACGCATACACAAAGCTTCCCCGTAGAGTTTATCGAAGTTGGTTGTCGGACTGTACGGATCTAGAATTTCGGGATGTTTTTCCTTTAAGATATTTATAAAATTGTTACATGCCGAAATAAGTTTAAAAAAAGTAGCAGGTGATGCATATTTATTTTCTCTGGAAACATTAAAGTTATACACTTCAATCATATCAGCATCGGCATTTTCTGTTATCTGAAGCAAATCACCACGTAATTCTCCAAGAATTACCAACTGTTCCACAAGTTCTGCCTGAATACCATACAAACCCATTTCAACAGAGCGATACTCATACCAGTCATCAAACAATTTATTCTCTTGTATTTTTAGTTCCTGTTCCGGATTTAAAAAATCTTTGCAGGAAGAAAAGATAATGAGGGATACAATTACAGTACCTAAAATTGAAATGTATCTTTTGTAATTTCTCATTTTTTCAATATCAATTATATTATAATCCTAATTTAATTCCTACTATAAACTGTCTCGGCTGTGGGGTGAGACCATAGTCAATTCCCTGAAGAATATGCGATGAGGAATAACTGAATTCCGGGTCATATCCCAAATATTTCGACAAAACAAAAACGTTGGCAGCCGAAATATAAAATTTGGCATTTTTAAATGTTAAAAATTCATCGGGGATGGTATAGCTGAGCGAAACGTTCTTTAATCTTAAATATGATCCATCCTCTATCCAACGTGTTGAGAAAGCCGAATTCCCTATCAAATCATTGTAAAGGGCACGTGGAACCATAGTTTCCTGTCCCTGATACAGCCATCGGTCGAGTACTTTTGTGCTTTGGTTTTCTATACCCGTCATACTTTCATTTTTATAACGTACATAGTTGAAAATTTCATTCCCTGTAACATACTGAATAAAAGTATTGATTGCCCATCTTTTATACGTAAAAGTATTGCTTATTCCTCCCCACTGCTCAGGAATTGCCGAACCAATAACGGTTTTGTCAAAATTGTTGATAATACCATCAGGGTTTCCATCATTACCTGAGATATCTTTGAACATTGCATCGCCAGCCTGGTATGGCACAAATTTATTATTTAACAATCCTTTACTTTGAGCCTCTTCTGAAGTAGCGTAAACGCCTTCAAAAATGTAGCCGTAAAAACTGTTTGCTGGTTCGCCGGCAATAGTGATGATTTCTGCCCCGGGAACAGGTGTTACAAGCTTATTCCCTTTGATTTCAGTTACTTCATTTTGTACCATTGAATGGGTTGCATGAACATCCCATTTGAATGTAGGCATATTAATTATCCGGTAAAAAACATTTACATCCATCCCGGTATTTTTCATTTTACCCCCGTTTTCCGGCCGGAAACTATAACCGAAATAAGCTGTCAGCGGTGTATAAATAAGCATGTTGTCAATATTTGACTGATAAACGTCGAAACTTGCTGTAAAACGGTTGCCCAAGAGAGCCAAATCAATACCTGCATTAAGTTGTGAAACGGTTTCATAAGAAAGTTCATCGTTTAATAAGGTTGCAGGATATAATCCGGACGTTTCTCGGAATTTAATGGCATTATAGTACTTTGTGGCATTAGCTTCACCAATATCATCATTTCCTGAACGACCATAGGTTAACCTGATTTTAAGTTCTTCAAGGCCGGGTTTGTCTTTTAAAAATGATTCGCCTGACAACCTCCATGCTGCTCCTGCTGAATAAAAAATTCCAAAAGGAACGTCGCCCAGTTTTATTGTATTGATGGCATTATCGCCTACCCGTGATGAACCATCAAGTGATAATGAAGCCGAGGCTATATATTTATCTTTATAACTGTAGGATAAACTTTCATAAAACGATAACCAGTTCCATGTCCGGTTCTCCCCGCCAATTTCCCTTAAGTTACTTGTTCCATCCTGTAACATCCTGTATTCATCGTTTTCGTGAGCATTTTTTGTCAATCCCCAGTCGAATTCAAAATCATTGTTCAAAATATTCAATCCGGTAGTTGAAGTTAAAAGGTGTTGTCCGAAATTTTTGTTATAATTAAGATACGTGTTATTGTAAAAAGCTTTTAACCTGTTGTTGGATGCTTTGGCTACATTTATTGCTTCATCGTTGTAATACAGTTCCATTCCTTTGTTTGGCATAAACAGTTGCTCTTTTAGATTGTTGTAACTGATGCCAAAGTTGGTATTTAACAGCATATTTTCTTTTATCATAATTTCAAAACCAAGAGAGGTTGAGGAATTGAAATTGTTGTTTTTGGCTTCATAATTGTCGATCACCGCCTGTGGATTACTGACCCCGAGTTCGTCTACCTCAGCCAGAATGACCAGTTCCAGGCCCTTATCATCATACTGATATGGATTAAGCATGGGGGATTTGGCAAGGCTGGTCATTATAGGACTTGCCTCAGCAACTTTTGCCGATTCTTTGAGGAATGAGTTGTTGTAGCTTAGAGAAACCCCTGCATTCATTTTCAACCAGGTAAAAATGTTCAGCAAACCTACAAATCTCAAGCTGTACCCATCATATCCGGTTGTTTTAATTACACCATCACCATTTACATACCCGAATGAAAGTCCGTATCGTGCAATTTCATCACCTCCTTTAACACTAATATTCAGATTGGTAAAAGCTGCATCACTGAATATAAGATCCTGCCACCTGGTATTGTGCTGATAGTTAATAAAATCATCATCCCCGGGTTGAAGGAATAAATTCGGGTATTGTTGACGAATCAGTTCTTCTTCTAATCCTGAAGAAAAAAGCACTTCACTAATAAGTGTTTTATGCTGACCTGCATCCATTTGAGGAATAATGTTATCCGGAGCCAGTGAGTATCCGGCTCGTAAATCGAGTTCAATAATAGTTTGTGTCGCACTTGGATCGAGCGTTTCTATCAAAACAAGGCCATTGGATGCTTTCGAACCATAAGCTGCTGTTACGACAGGATCTTTAATGACAGTTGTTTTGGAAATATCCATTGTGTTCACTCCCAACAGGGGATTGTATTCATATCCATCAAGATTGGTTCCAAAAATACCTTTTCTGATAACCAGTATACCATCAACAATGTAAAGAGGTTGATTGGTTGCATTTAAAGAGTTTACACCACGAATAAACGAAACTGCACCTCCGGCCGGATCGCCTGAACGATTTATCACATACATCCCCGGGATGCGCCCCTGAATATATTGATCAACCGACAAAGCAGGTGTTTCAATTATATTTTTAGTATTTAATGTATTAAATGAAGAAATCAGATTACGCCTAATCTGTTGCTGGGCAAGAATGCGAATTACATCGTCGCCTGCATCCAAGTCGTTGACGGTTACAAATATTTTAATTTCAGTTTGATTATTTAAATAAATTCTCTTTTGTTTAAATCCACTTGAAGGTGAAACATTAAGCCAGACATCACCAGATGCAGTTTTTAGCTTAAATTCACCTTCTGTGTTCGTGAAAACAGGCAAATCTAAAGAGCCTTCCACCCCGACCGAAACATTTGCCACAGGTTGATTTGCACCATCAAAAATTGTTCCCTTTACAAGCAAACTATCCTGCCCATACACAGTTAATATTCCAAATATCAATAATACTGATAATGTAACCAGCTTTTTAAGATTCGTCAAGTTTAATAGTTTTATCATTATCGTACTTGTTTGCATGAACTGCGTCCATTTCACATTACAATTATCATAAAGTAAATAAGACATTATTTTGCCAGAAATATCAGCCATTTGGCAGTTGTTTTCCGGGATATTTTGAAAATGACTTATTACTATGTTGAATTTTTTTTTCATTTAATCTCAAAAACGTTAAGATAGACCATGTTAATCAGCCGGTACAAATTCTATACAATCAAGCACAAATCCGTTTGTTGGTGCTCTGCCCGGTCCTTTGTATTCGAATCTTATTTTAGCCGGTCCGTATTCCATTATGTTTTCCACATACATATCGAAGGAGTTGAATCGACCGGTCGGTTTGTATAATTTACCCGACACAACACTGTACATCAGGCCACGATACAGCACGTAATCATAATAATCGAACGTTTTAACCAATTCGTCGTTTACATAGATATCGTAAACACCGCCGATATCCATATGGGTTCTAACGACTAAAACATATTTTCTCGGGAACAAACTTGGGCTCTTAAATTCGAGTGAAAATTCACCTGAATATCCCTTTGGAAATATTACCCTTACTATGCTATCGCCCGATGCCGACAGTATAAGTTCCTGCAATGGTTGAAAGGGGATTGTACTGAAAAAGTTGACACTGTCGTTCCACGCATATCTGTTTATTCCTGTTTGAACCGTCAGGTATTCAGCCTCGTATTTTGTATCTCCCGAATACAATGAATCCGGAATCAGAAAGTTCTGATAATTGTATGCGTATCCATTACTGCAAATAGCCTTTTCAGTTGGCGTATAATCAATAACGATACTGTCGCCAAATACATTCACTAATTTCACCTTGTCGAGTTCTGATTCCCCTCCAAACTCTTCCGGTTCAAGCATATTTAAAAACACACCCTGCATCAGCAAGTGAGGTACTAAAATATTGTTTTCCCATTCACCCGGGATATCCCGATAATCATTGTAATTCTGGCCCAGTTCATTGGCCACAATATTTAATGCTGCGTTAAAATCCTCTTTTTTCGGAAAAACGATAGTGGCTGAAACATCCCTGAATTCGTGCTTAACAGGAAAATACTTTTGTTCAAAATCATTTAGGACTGCAGATACCGTGTCGTATATTGTGTTTCCATCCTCATCGAAACCTATCGGTTTGCTTCTTTCTTTATCCATAATAATGAAATCCCTACTGTCGATGTATTTACTCAATATTGGATTTGTAGCCCTGAAATATTCGTACAAATTTGGTTTTGGTTCAATAACTTCATCAACCACAAAATATCTTCCGTTCTTGTATAATGGACTTTCTAAATCAACTGCCACACCATCAATCAAAACATTTTTCCCATTCCTTTCAAAAAGTGCAAACTTTTGCGTGAGACTTTGAATTTTACGTTTACCATTAATGCTTATGGAGTTAATAAAATGCGAAGAAATGTGGTATTTAAGTAAAGTTATATCAACCATTCCCGAGAATGATCCAATTGCACTGTTCGTAGGCGCAAAAACAGTATAAGGAATATCGGACTGAAAAAGTGTATCCAACTGGTTATCCTTTAGAATCTGAATAAACTGTGAAATTTCCGGGTTGTTTTGCATGGCATTCCATACATTTTCGTTTACTGTTTCCGGATACACATCATAATAATCTTCCCATTCGCGCGTGCATCCCACAGCAAGTACAATAAGAACACCTAATATCACCTTTATTTTAAGTTTCATTTTTTCTACATTTAAATAGGTTGAAAACGCAACGCATCCCATAAAAGTCTTCCAGGTATAACCGGTTTTATTTCAACCTTATGCGTTTCGTATTTGCTAAATTCTACTGTCCCTAAAAGTATGTTCTGGAAGGGTGAGTTTGAATTACCTCCCTTAGATAAATCAACAAGCCCACCTACTTTACTGCCATCAATGAATACTTCCACAAGGGCATTGTCAGAACTAAAGGCGTCAGCTCTTAAATAGAACTCATATTTCCCCTGGACAATTTTTGGAATTACATACGAAATCTCAAAATCTCCGGTTATTTCCAGATAGTCATTCCCCCAGGCCATTGAATTCTCATCCATTTCAACAAAATAAAGATCAGCCCCTGACCATTCCATATGGTACAGTAATTCAGGATCTTCGATTAAATAATATCCGGGTTCCTTCCTGAGTTCATTTATGTAAGGTTCTTCAAAAAACTGAAAATCCTGTCTTGCCCTCGACGGAGATTGTTGTGTCATAACGCGATCGATAAAATGTATAGCTCCGCTTTGTGTCAACACATTGCTATCGTCGTACAAAACTCCTATGTAATCAATAAAGGTAGTATCTCCCTGATATACAATCGTATCGAATACCTGTTTCCCCTTATTTATGGCCAAATCGATTCCAATCCCGTTTATATTGAGCGGAACCTCAGAAAATGTATTATAATTTGTGGCCTGGTCTTCAAAGTCATCAATAAATAGACTACCGGTTAAGGTGTGATAAGCAACAAAATTATAAAGTTGATTTTTGCTGTCGGTGTAATTTTCGTCATCCGGACTTATAAAATTTGCTAGATCGGTTACCGAATTTATCCCGTTCTGTCTGAACACGGCATTCGATTCAATTAGCATTGTCACGGCTAGACGTGATTCATCATCCTTTATATTAAAATCTATAATTGAACGTAATCCGGTTAAATCGACAGCTTCTTTAAAAACCGAATAATTCGGATTTTCTTCCAGCCATTGGTAACTGGTTAAAGTAATAGGCTGTAATGCAGTTTGGATAAGATGAATGTACCCATTCGAAACTTCAATATTGGGATAAATAACAGCAGCCTGATTGTTGATTTTATAATAAGAGGTATCTGTTTCAATATTAAAACTTACGGTAAGATAATCACCCGACAATGTGGGTTTGGAAAAAGCGCCAAAAGGAAAATCTTTGGTGTGGATACCCACATTAACTACATGATAGCGACTAAAAGCAGCGGTATAATCAGCATCATTTAAAATATCATTCAGGGACGAAATCTGTTCGGTATTGTCAATAAACCGCTGTACAGCATCGTTGTCAGGAAGAAACAGCGTATATCCTTTCTCTTCAGGATTATAAGCACTTAAAGTTATGTCAATTCCTCCAGCTTCAATTATGGATAAAAAACTTGAAAATTTCTCTTCGTTATTCCTTATATAGTCGTACATTGAGAACTGCTCAGCATCTTCAAATCCTGCAATCCTTTCGGGCTCCTCGCATGCATGGAATAAAAGTGTTCCTAAAACTAATAATATGAATATTAAATTCTTCATCATATTCTTTTTTCTAATTTCTTAAAAATCATAATACGGATTTTGAACCAAAAATTGATTTCGTTCAATTTCTTCATCAAAAATTGGCAAATACCAGCCCAAAGGATTTGTTAGTTTCACCGATAAAATCCTTTTTTGGGTTGAAGGAACATTGCTCACAATAATTTCAATCAATTTGCTTTTACGGGCGAAATTATTTCGTCGTCCCATCCTAAGTAAATCAAACCATCTCTTTCCTTCGAAAGCCAGTTCCATTGCACGTTCGTTAAGGATAGCATCCTCAAAAGCCACCGGGGAGTTGGTTATACTTACAGCAGGCACACCTGCTCTCTCTCTGATTTCATTGATAATATCCCTCGCTTCAGTGTATCTTTCCAGTTGCGACAAAGCTTCGGCTTTCATAAGCAATACATCGGCATAGCGATAAACAATCCAGTTACAACTGTTTTGTTCAGCACCTGACCGGGCTGATTGCCCGTCTGCAGCCTGCCCGACATATTTCCAGATGACGTAATCGCCTTCTCCATATTTTTTAATTGAAGCATCCTCTCCCCGAACCAATTCATATGAAAACTCAAAACTGAGTAATTCCAGTGCCTTTTGGCTTGGTTGATACTGGTTACTGTTCCGGTTTGTCATACCATACGTACTGTTTCTTTGATTCAGGTCATTGTCAAACTGAAATTCCAGGATGCCTTCAAGTGAATTACCGGGATAAAAAAGTTCAAACCATTTTGAATCCGGTAATAATACATATTTTTTCGTTTCTTGAATTTTTTGAACGTGTCCGATTACGGCTTCGTAATCAAATCTCCAAAGTGCAATGTCGGCAAGCAGCGCATCAAAAGCAGCTTTTGATGCTCTTCCCTTGTTTTCTTCGTCGGTGACAAATCCTCCGCTTGGTGCAAACGTCCTGTTGGCTTCCAAATCGGATACAATTTGATTTAATATGATTTCTTCGGTGGATTTTTCCAGATAAATATCAGCATCATCGCTTTCAGTTGGATCTAAAATTAAAGGTACTTCCTTGTAAATACGGACAAGGTAAAAATACGCCAGGCTTCTCAGAAAATACGCTTCCGATTCTAATCCCTGCCGCTCAAAGTCGGTAAAGGTATTGTCTATTTCCTGTACAAGGGGTGCATTCTTAATTACCTCATTACAATTATTTATTAATTTATAAAAATTATTCCAGTTACATAAGGTATTTTCAGGGTAGATGTTACTTTCCGAAAGTCTTCTTTCATTATTGTTCTGGCTGCCAGCATCTTCAACCATATCAGCCCTTGTTTCGCCATATACAAACAGCATCCGATCCATGCTTGCAAACCGCTGGTATGCTGCCATAAGTACCGCTTCCACGTCCCCCTTGTTTTTCCAGAACTCTTCCTTAATCAATCCGCCGGGTGGAATCAATTCCATGTAGTCATCACAAGAGAGTTGAGTCAATATGGCTAAAATCAACAGAAAGTATATTATTCGTCTTCTCATAATTTACATTTTTAGAATCCAATACCAATACTAAATGTAATAATCTTTGGTGGTGGTGTCCTTGCATTATCTACTCCAATCCAGAATGGATCTTCAGCATTTTGACCTACCTCAGGATCCTGACCTGAATATTGTGTAAATGTTAACAATTTACGCGCACTAAGCGCAAAATTCAATTTTCTCACTCCAATTTTCTCACACATTTTCTTTCCCAACCGGTAAGATAATTTTACGTTGTTTAAACGCATAAAATCACCCCTTTCAACGTAACGGTCTGATCCCAGATTGCTTGCAGGATGGTCCATATATGCCCTGGGCAGCATGCCTTCTTCGTCCTGCCCCTGGACACGCCATCTTCTAAGTACCGCTTTACTCTGATTGTTTCTGTCCAGCATTCCTTCGGTTTGAATTGCAACATTGTTCACTATATCAAATCCGAGACGATAATGAAAAGCAACTGAAAAATCAAAATTTTTGTATCTGAGCCTTGTACCGAAACCTCCAGTGAAATTTGGATTTGAATCACCAATGTATTCTACATCATTGATATCAATTTTACCGTCATAATTTAAATCTTTATAAATCGGATCGCCGCCTTTAAAAGTGTATGTATCCGTGTACCTTAAAGGAATTGGTTGTCCCTTGCTGTTTACAATAATCTTTCCATCTGCATTTCTGGCAACAACATCTTCATCACTGGGCCATACACCCAGGTAGCGGAATCCAAAAAAGGAGCCTATGGGTTCTCCCAAAACCACCCTTCTTGGATATTCTCCGTTAGCAATTGAAATGGATCTTTCAGTATTGAAATTCTCCGGAAGTTCTTCAAAACTGTTTATGTTTTGTGATGTGTTGAAATTAACAGACCATAACCAGTCTTTATTACGAATAATATTAAAATCAGCCATTAATTCCCATCCCCTGTTGGTAAGCTTACCACCATTTAAATAGGCCAGCTCATCGAAACCTGAGCTGTATGGAATTGCATAGTCTTCAAACAAAATATCGGAGGTTACTTTTTCATATATATCCCCTTCGAGATATACTTTATTCTTAAATAGGCTTAATTCAAAACCAATGTCGTACGAATCAACAGTAGCCCATTGCAAATTATTTAACTGCGGACGCGTTGACTCGATGGCAGGATTTGCGATATAGCTTCCTGTTTGAGTCGATTCGTAAGTTGAAAAACGGGCATAAACATCTTTCGGCTGTATTCCTGAAACACCATAGCTAATCCTCAACATACTTTCACCGAGCCAGCCACTCAACGATTCGAGAAAAGGTTCGCTGGAGAATCGCCATCCGGCAGAAATACCATAAAACAGTCCCCACCGGTTATTTGCACCAAACGACGAGTGGGCATCTAGCGTGAGAACCCCCTGAAACATATATCGGTCGAAAGCTTTGTAATTGACGCTGTTTATGCTGCGAATAAGCCTGGTCTCACTCGATCCCGTGCCGATCCAGTTGATTTGAGCATCGATTGATGGATCCTGTATGTCGGTACTTGGTGTTTTGTTACTTTGAATATTCATCCATTCGGATCCCCTTTGCTCGGTACTCCAGGTAAAAGCACCTGAAATCTGATGATCTTCATTTTTAAAAGGTGAACCAAATGCCAGTTGTGTTTCTGTCCGGATATTACTGCCCTGGCTGTTTCCTTCCTGGGCCAAATTAATGTTCCCCGATAACCAGTCTGCACCAATTGCATTATAGGGAAGATAATTTTTTGATTTTGTGCCTGAATACTGAAACGAAACGGTTTCCCTGAAAGTCAGCCAATCGTTAAACCTGTACTGTAAATTAAATGTATTTTCCAAGTTATTGGAGTAATCATCTCTCCTGCCCAGTTCAGCAACGGCCACGGGATTAAAATACTTAATCCCGTTACCCTGATAACTTCGTATTGGTGTAAAATATTCACCGGTGGGCTTTCCATTTTCATCCAGTTCCCAAACGCTCATATTGGGTGCTTTTCGGTAGGCCATCTCCCTGATATTAGATCCCCCTACATTCATGTTGCGTTCTCTCAGGCCCGACGTGTAATTAAAATTTATCTGGAATAGTAAATTTCTTGATAGAAAATAGTCGAGGTTTACACGGGTTGAAAACCTCGAATAAGCTGTGTTTATTGTTGTACCTTCTTCGTCGAGATAACTGAAAGAGGTAAAGTAGCGTGTTTTCTCCCCCCCGCCGGAGACACTGAAATAATGATCATGTGATACCCCGTTTTGAGTAATTTCACTTATCCAGTCAGTATTTTGCGCATAATTATGAAAATCGTAATACTCCCTGTCGTAGGCTATTTCCGGAGGAAGTTCAAACGTTCCTCCCCCATCTCTGTTGTGCCATTCTTCCATTTGCAGCATAATGTATTCATCACCATTCAACATAGGTATCGGAGGTGGTTGAATGTTCAGGTTGTTCCGGTATTGATAATCAAACTGTACCTTCCCCATTCTGCCTTTATGCGTTTCAATTAACAGAACTCCGTCAGCACCACTCGAACCATAAATTGCAGTAGAAGCAGCATCTTTTAACACTTCAATTGATTTGATGTCCTGCAATGCAAGGTTGAGAAGATTACTTATATCCTCACTGTCAGCCGAACTCAAATCGAAATTGCCGGATACTCTGGATTGAGGGATACCATCGATTACAATTAGCGGACGGTTGTTACCCATTGAGCTTAAACCACGAATTACAAGTTGAGAACCGGATCCCGGATCACCCGAATCTGCAATAATATCCAGTCCACTCACTTTACCCTGTAATGCATCGGCAGCCGAAAGCATACCAGCATCCTGCATGTCCATTAATTCGATTCTAACACTTGATGAAGCCCTGTCCCTGTCATCGAGATTGGTTAAAGTTGTAGAAGTTTTCGCTTTTGCCACCACCTGCACCTCTTCTATTTCAACATCTTCCGAGTCGAGCTCTACAATTATTGATTTATTCGGATCTACTTCAATTATTTTCGCTTTATATCCTATTACACTTACTCTTACTGTGTTTGAAGGATTTTGCATTTCATAAATAAAGTCGCCGTTTATATTAGTGATTGTACCATTAACAACACGGTTGCCTTCATCGTATTCCGCAATTGTAGCACCAACAATTGTTGTTTTGTCTTTACTGTCAATAACACGTCCCTTTATAATGATTTCCTGTGCATTAACCGTAAAGAAACAGAAGTAAACAATTATCAGAATTATGGCTGATTTGATATTTCTCATTTTTATCACAAACCTTGGTTTAATTTTTCTAAAAGACAGATCTTATTCCTAATCGGTGTTTAATTCTTCAACCTTGAGAACTTTATCAATCTGATGAATTACGGCATTATTCAGCAGTATCGGAAAGACCTCCTGCCCTTTCCCCAGATTTATAGCTGAAAACATGTTGCTATTCTCAGATTCCATAACTTCCAGATAATTTTCACCCGTTTTGTAAGGAATCTTTATTACATCGATCCCCGGTTCTATATATACACGGGTATTGACAATTGAATACTGGGTTGATTGTTCATCCAATCTTTTTGTATCGTAATAGCCGGAAGTTTTGTTGCCATCGGTAAAAATTAAGTCACCCTGGACAAAATGCAACATGAGCAGATTTTTTAATTCTGCTATACTAAGCGTATCAATCCGGGCACTTACAACCGCCTCATCAGTTGGAACGAAAACCGTATATACTTCACTGTTTGAAATAAAAGTGTAACGGTATTGTTTATCCAGCGTAAGACCGGCTTTCCTCAGGAGTGAATGAAATTTCGGATAATCTGAAGAAATTTTTCCAAACAAATTGGCTCCAGAAAATGTAAACCAGTTGTCAACATCATATGTAGTTCCGTTATCTGCATCAGTTGATATTGCGGAAGGAAATTCCGGTTTGTATAAATTCCCCCTGAAACCTTCAGTTGTTTGCCCTGTTCCTGAAAATTCCCCGGTTTCATTATTAATTATTATATAATTCCCGGCAAGATTTGGAATGAACTCCTTCCTGGCAATTCCATTCGGTTGATCGGTGGCAATATGATTCAATAAAAGTGTTCTTAAATCATCAACACTCAAAATGTGTTCCTGAGGATCTCCGCCAGTACCAGTTCCGGAAAAAACCGAGAACTGTTCGTAAAAAGGGTCATAAAGAAAAGAAGAGTCTGCAGATGATTTGGAATCTGACTTTACAAACAACATGTAATCTTTACCCGGACGTTTTAATGCGGGTAACAGTCCGGAATGCTGAATCGCATACATCACTTTTAAATAACCCTGTTTCAGATAAACCGGTCCTGTAACACATGAAAAAGCTCTTGGCACAATGGCTTTGTTAAGCCCTAAAAAAGTACAGTTACTGCCGTACTTTTTTTCAATAATTGTTGATTGATCAAGCCTAACAATATCAACTTCACCGTTATAAAATCCTTCCTCCAGATTGGTTCTGTAAATCGGATTGAATGACATATACGTGTTTGCAATGATTTGTTTTATATGTATTGGCGCACCATTCAATGATCCCCAGCCGTTCGAAATCTGAAAATATTCCTGTTCAAAATGTTCCATTGCATCATTTGTTGGCGCCAGCAAACCATTGTGAAAACGAATTGTAACATTTGGTGGCAGTCCGTAAGTTCCCTTTGGCACACTGGTTTTTTCGGAATTGATATCGAAAGTCAATTCAGGGTAAGTTAAATCGAACAATGAATCTACTGTCAGCCCCTCTTCAGCTCCTGGTTGTTCAAGTGTTTTCTTTTCATTGTATTCAAAATCGGGAAAAAGGTTGATCAAATCAAGAAATTCACTGTATTTATTGCCCTCGGATTGAGAAAGGAACTGATAAGCATTATTAAGTGGTTCAACTACCTCGTCTATGATATAAACAAATCCGTTTTCCGCAAAGATTTCGTCGCTGATAATCTTGGCACCGGCATAATATATTTCATTTGATCCCTCAAACGGTCTGCCAAAATAAAAATCGTAGTCATCCGATTTTAAATCGTAAATATCAAAATATTCCTGATAAAAAATAGGAACAAATTTTCTTGTATTGGTTATTACCCTTCTGTGCCAGTTGGTTTGCAGTGTATCTACAATAATTGTCCTCCTGTTTCTGATATTTGACCCAATGCCCGACACTCCAAATTTAACATCCTTATCACGTAAGAGGGTTTCGCGCTTGTATCCTCTTGGTTCGATATTATCCAGGTCAAGAGAATCGATCCACCCATATACATCCAGCGAACGTAATTGCATTTTAGACCAGGGATATTGAACAATATGATACTTAACTAACCGGCTCAATTCTGAAATGGGCATTTGCTCTATTGAACTATAATTCGGGTTGCTTGAAAAATATATGTTAAAAGCATCGTTGGATGGCGCAAAAACAGTATAATCGCCGGAAATATTAATAATCGTGTCGTAACCTGTCAACTCTAAACCCCTTGCAAATGTTGACAGTTCAGGTTGCCCGAGAATCTGTGTGTAAACTTTCCCGGCCAACCAGTCGGGCCTTTCATATTTATCTATAGTCTCTTCCCTGCAACTCAAAAAAATAATTATAAAAAATGCGAGCCATAAAAATGGTCTTATCCTGGTCATAATTGTTTATTCTTTTGTTCCACTATAGCGACAAAAACAACATCAAATTTTATTTAATGCTTTAATTAATTCCGCCAACGGGTTTAAATAATAATCGTGCCCCAATTTATCTATGAACCATTAAAAAAAAATGAGTTTTCTATTACCTTGTTCATAAATGCCAGGATTTTTCTTAATTTTTTATGAATGAACGTACTTTTCTACAATCTTAATGGAAACAAATTATCAGAAATCTAACACATAGCAACAAAAATATTATTTGCACATTAAAACCTTTGGAAAGACATTGTTACGATTGCAAGTAATGTTTCTGGCAACAACTGCTCATCCCAAAATTTCTTTAAATGTGCTATGATATTTCTCGTTGTAGAGTTCTTCATATTGTTTACAGAATTTTTCAAATGTTGCTTTTGCAAGACTATGTTTATGTAAATGAAATTGTGCTTTACACTTCATTATCATGGCCTCGTCATTCACTATATCAAAATTAAAAACACAATCAGCAAGTTGGGATATTAACTCCTGATCTTCTTCAATTTTAACAGATTGGCCGTATTCCAACAGGTTATCTATAATGAATTCAGACACATCTGCTTTAAATTCATCTAACCAGCCATATTCCAGATTAATTAAAAATGCTCCCTTAAGAGTAATATCAATAAAATTAATTATTTGTTGTTTATCTAACCTTTTTGATGATGAGCCCACTTTTAATAATTCCAAATAATCACATTTTACTTCATTTTCATTAAAATGAATTTTCCAATATCCTGTTTTTTTTGATAACTCCATTTCACCTATTTCATTCAATAAATTCCTGAGTTTAGCATTAGTAACGGAAAGATTATTACGAGCACTCTTTTCCGTTTTATGACTCCATAATATTTCTATAATTTTTTTGGTGGAAATTCCTTTTCCGTTTTTTATTGTATTTAAAAAAATGAGCAAAAATAATTCCTTTAATAATGGAGAAAACTTATTGCTTATGTCTTCCATTTGTTTATCAAAAACCTGAAAGCCACCAAAAAATATCAAATTATATCCATTTTGTGAAAGATTTGTATTTAAGCGAGCCGCTAACGGTGCACTCCTTTTGTCTTTTAAGGAATTGTTTTTGATTTTCTTTCTTAATCTATTCCTTTTATGCATCCTGAAGATAACAAGACCAATCACACCCAAAATAAAAAGGATAGCGATTAAAAAAATACCAGCATCCCTGTTTTTCACCTTTCCAGGAGATTCAATTTTAGCCATGTTAGGCGGATAGTTAATGGAGTAAATTTTAACTTGTTTGCCAGAATCATGATTGTTATGAATATAAGCGTACAGCTTATTCGTTCCTGCCATGTAGTACAGATTTACAATTGACCTTGAATCAAAAAAATTGAAAGGAAATTTATTTCCCATTGTTTGAACATCAGGAGAATCAATATTGCCTTTAATTAACTGGATATGATTATTATTTGATCGAATTTTACTAAAAATGAGTCCATAATAATCTCTGTTTTTTTCATTTATCCAAATTTTATTACCGAAAACCATCCTTTCGGCAATTTCAGGTATTGTAAATTTTTCAAAAAGTTTTCCTTCCTTAATTGAATAGCCTAGTAAGTTAAAATAACTATGCGCATTCATTAAACGAGAGCCCGACTCACTTCCATAACCACCTATTATATATACGGTGTCGTTCAATTCTGCAGAACCAGAGAGATACCTGGGGTGAAAAATGGAATCATTGGAAGGTAATTCCGTGAATATTGAATCGGTGAAATCAAATTTATAGATTTGATTGTGGTAGGTTTCCCTTCCAAATCCTCCAAAAATATATATAGAATTATCTTTTGCCCTGTAAAAACTATTATGGTGATAAAACGTTAACTTTTTCGCTTTGAGTATTTTTTGTTTTTCTAACTTGCTCCATTCTCCCGTATTGATGTTAAGTGTAACAAATAAAAAATCATTCAATTCATAATCTACAATGTAACAATAGATGTTTTTGTCAGTTTTATTAAAGAATAAATGACAATTCTTATTAAAAAGCGGTGGATTATTCCTATAAATTATTTCACGAACGTTATTATTTGTTGTAGAAAATACTGAAAATTGCTCTTTCCCTAACATGTAGATGTTTCCATTTTCTATATCTGCAGTTACCTTAAATGGACCATCAATTTCATCTTCAAACACTTTCTGCCAGTTTTGACTGAGTGAAGCCAACCATGAAGGATTGATTACGATAGCCCTTTTACCCTTAATAGAATCAAAAGCAAAAATTCCTTCATTTTCATTAAGAGGCCAATGATATTTTATTATTCCTTTTTCTTTTATTATGATATCTTTAATCGCCATAGGCGGAACTTCAGTAATTCCGACCTCTGAATTGTTGTTTAATCCAAAAATAATTTTAAATGAATCCTTACGTTTAAATCCTACATTTTCCTGCACATAGATCGAATCAGCATAAGAAAAAATCAACTTATCTTCTTTCAATAAAAATTTGATTGTGAATTTTTTCCATTCATATATGCTTTCATTAGAACCTGCAATTGGGATTGACTTATTCAACTTTTCCAGAAAGATATACAAACCTTCAGGAGGTGTTAGTATAGACAAAAGATTTATTGTATTATTGTTACTGCCGGTAATTTGAAGAACACATCCTGTTAAATCCAGTTCCGATTTTGTTTGAATTCCTTTTGCCAAAAAGGAAATTTCAAATTCATCCTTAAATTTCAGGAGTTTATTTGGGGTTAAATCAAGTCCGGTTCTTTCCTCCAATGGCACATTTTGTCCTTTAAACTCCAGACCGTAGGTCTGAGCATAAGAGGTTTGATTAATTAAAAAAATACCATTAAAAAGTATAACAATAACGAATAACTTAATTATGTTCCTCATAATCCGGCTTAAAAAATTTTTACAAATCAAATTTATCTAAAAACCATTAATAACCATCTATTGCCTGAACTTTCACGCCCGATTGTTCATAAAAACAGCCTGGCAATTCTTATTCAGAATGGTTTGGGAATAGAAGCTGAACTTGCCAAAGAAATGCCCGACATATTGCCGGAGGAATGGCATTTATCTGTTCAAACAAAACAGGCCCCGGGCACATTTCTCATCTCAACTTTGGGCGTATTGAAATGGGCTTGTTCACTCCCGGCGGAGAGGAATTGCTTAAGCAATGTTGCTCTGATTTTGAAAAGGCCAGTATCCGTTTTTTATCTTTGGTTCTTTACAAACTGTGAAAAAGGGCACCCTCCGAAGAACGATGCCCAATTAAACTAAACTAAACCTATGCGAGAATTTTTTAAATTTAATCCACATCCTTTTTGTCTCAACTGCCGGTTTAAAAGAAGAATTCTCAATTACCGGATTAGTTAACATTCCCGTTATGCCCATCCAACTTTTTATTATCGATTTATCCTTTAGAAGTGATAATTTGTTTGGCCTGACTCAATATTAATCTTTGATTACTTAAGTTCTTTGCATAAAAATCACGATCTTATTTTTTCCCTTGCGCAACCAAAAATCCAGCACATACAGATCGTATCAAACTTTTCTCTATTTCGCCACGAGGCTAGCCACGAGGAATTCTATTGATAAAATCCACCATTGTATTTTTGTTCCAGATCATTGTTTTTCCTCTAAATAAATGAATTTTTCTGCTGATGAAGAAAACTGTGAATAACAAACTCAAGGCTCAAACTGCTTTAGAAATCATTTGTTTCAACTTTGATTTTGTTTGCAAATCGTTTTCCTAATTCTAATATTCCAACAGTATTAAAATGTACCTTATCATCGGGATAAGCAGAATTGGGTTCATCACAACGCAAAGGTAAATCATCCGTTTCCATCACAAAGGCTCCATTTATAGACAAGTTGTGTCCTGAATTACAATCAACATATTTTTGCCCCAGGCGTACCTCCTCTCTTCCTGTATAACGGTCCAAAGCAACAGGAAGAACATATCCATAAATAAAAAGCATTTCAGGCATATTAAATTGTTGCCTTACCCTTTCTATAAAATGGTTTAAGTTTTTCCCATAGTTTAAAGAATTCTCCAAACCGGCAATGTCCCTTGCATCAGCTTCACCTTGCTGCCAAACCATTGCACGGATGTTGGGCTGATAACCTTGCTTTTCTAGATCCTTTAAACCTAATTCAACAGTATCTACAAATTTCATGAACTCAGGACCAAAGTTGTTTTCATCCTTATTGTGTTCTCCTGGTCTCCATTGCGCATAGAGGTTCGAACCGGAAAGAGCATGTTTTATTAAAGCTATTTCCGTATTGGTATTTAGCTGTTTAAGCATTGTCCCCATACTCAGTTCTATACCAAATTTATCAGATTTTTCAGATGCCTGGCACAAAGGTCCCCATTGCATAGGAACTCCTCCTCCGCTCAAATATTTTGAATAAAAAAACTGAACTGATTGATCAATGTTAAAATCATTGGGAATATTTTTCATATATCCCTGCCCGGTTGCATTCGATTGACCTCCTATAAGGTAGATATCAATTGGTTTTAACTTTTCGTCTGTATCAACACCTGCTGTTTTAGTACAGGCTAATATTAATACTAGAATGGTTATTATAGCTCCAGTAACACCTATAAGTTGAATATTTTTTATTCTTTTCATGTTTTAGCATTTAGTATTACAAGTGATGACAAACACAATATATACTGCTTATATGCAAATTTTTGTTTTATATATTCTATCGCTTCCAAAACCATAATTCTTTTATTGTGCTGTCTCCCTTTTATTTTATAAATCCCGACGAGATATATACTTTAGTTTTTTTACTCTATATATCCAACCATCCGATTCTCAATATCCATACTTTTATCAAAATCTTCCATTAATGTTTTTAATTTTGCTACTTCTTCTGGATATTTTGATGCAAGGTCATACTCTTCGCTAAAATCTTCATCCAGGTTATACAGCTGTATATTATCTCCACGCTTTATAAGCTTTAATGCCCCCAGCCTAATCCCTTCCAATATCCCATTACTTGAATAGTAATAGAAAGGCCTTGTTTTCATGTGAGTAATTGGATTCTTAAACAGTACCGATATATCCCTTCCATCAATTTTATTTTCAGGAAGTTTAACTTCTGCCAATCTAGATAGTGTTGGCAATATATCCATATTTGTTACCACTTCGCTACAAGTTGTTTGAGGCTTGATCGTTCCGGGCCACCAGGCAATAAATGGCTCACGCATACCACCTTCCCATGTTGATCCTTTGCCACCACGTAGAGATCCTGCAGAACCACCTTCTGTTTTATAAGCTTTCCATGGACCATTGTCTGATGAAAATAGTACAAGTGTGTTTTTATCTATATTATATTTCTTTAAGGTTTCCATTATTTCACCTACACTCCAGTCAATTTCTTCAACAGTATCACCATACTTCCCGCGACGGCTTTTGCCCTGAAAATCTTTAGAGGCATAAACAGGAACATGAGGCATTGGATGTGCCAAATAGATAAAAAATGGTACCTCGAAATTGTTTTTGATGAAATCAAGTGTTCTTTTTGTTAACCGCTTTGTGAAGAGTTCCTGATCAGGATCTAACTCAATTGTATCGGTTTGCGATATTACAGGCAATTGATACTTATAATTGTTATTTCCCAGAATTGCCTGCTCCTTTCTGCTCATATCATTACTAAAAGGGATTCCCCAAAAAACATCAAAGCCCTGATTTGTAGGTAGGAATTTATTCTGATGCCCAAGATGCCATTTGCCAAAACAGGCAGTTGTGTAGCCATTCTTTTTTAGTTGCTCCGCAATTGTTACTTCGGAAGGATTTAATCCGATTTTACTACTTCCACGCAAAACCCCTTCGTGCAGTCCCACTCTTTTGGGGTAACACCCCGTTAACAAAGCTGCCCTGGATGGGCTACAAACCGGTGCTGCCACATAAAATTGGGTGAACTTAATCCCCTCTGAGGCCATTTTATCAAGGTGAGGAGTTCTGATTGTGGGATTTCCATAACATCCCAGATCTCCATAACCTAAATCGTCGGTATATACAATAATGATATTGGGTAATCTCTTGACAACTACATTTTCACCATTGATACATGTGAAAACAAGTAAAAAAATCAAACATAAACTTGATTTTTTATTATTATGATTCATTGATTTTAAAAATTTTAAAGTCCAAATAATATTAGTTTTATCATCTGACACACTATTTTCCCTAAAAATAACAGGAATATCAAGTCTGATACTCCTGCTATTTTTACATTATTCTTTGGTTCTTACCAACCTGGATTTTGTTCTAAATTTTCGTTCAATGTCAATTCATCTTCAGGGATAGAAGACAAATAATCTCTGTTCTCTTTAAAACCGTAGCCGTTAGGCATTTCAGTTTGGAAAAAGTCAATCAGGCCGTTCTCATCAAGATTTGGAGTAAAACTAGGGAATTCTTCCGACAGGAAAGGATAACCAAGAGGTCTTTTGCTCTTAAATAATTCATGTGCAGCCCATCTCCTATAATCATCAACCCGAAAACCTTCCATGGCTAATTCTGTCCTTCTATCTTTACGAATTGCATACAATTCATCTGAAACTGTATAACCGTAATCAACCAGATTAGTTCCATAACTAACTTGAGGTATTGCCTCAAAATCAGGCATTCCAACTCTCGATCTGATAAGATTTAATTGATCTGTTGCAACAGTTCCATTTAACTCATACAAAGCTTCCGCATAATTCAATAAAACTTCTGCATAACGGAAATAAATTCTTCCTGTTTCACTATTGTTGCCATAACCAGCGGATGCCCCTTCTGAATTTGGATTTGTAAATTTTTTCACTTGAAACCCTGTTTGACTGCGGCCTTCACTTCCTAAATCAAGAAAAGGTTTTTCAAATGTCTGACCTGTACTTGCAATTAATACATCACCAGGAATCCAAATTGTTGATTTCAATCTGGGATCACAGTCTTCCGCAATTTTACTAAGAAAAGCATTTCCTTTTGTATTTGCTGCCAAAGCTAAATAATCATAAGGATTCCCATCTTTCCCTAAAAAGGAACTAACTAATGACCAGGTTATTGCTTTTGAATCTGGACGTTCAATCAAACTAAACTGTAGGTTGTGACCTAATTGTTCATCTTTATTGGCTATCCTATAAAATAGTACTTCATTTATTGAAGACATATTGTCCTTCCCAAATAAATCATAATAATCATTACCCGGATTGCCTGTACTATAGATTCCTTTGGTATAAGTTGTGCCATTAATTAATTCTTCTGATGCTTCTACGGCAATCTGAAAATATTTATTTGGATCAGCTCCGGATGTCCCAAAATCTGAACCAGCATGGTACTTCTGCCAGCTTCCTTCATATAATGCAATCCTTGATTTGAAAGCCAAGGCTGTTTCTTTATTTAATCTTGAATTACCGGTAGATGACCTCAATCCAAGATGTTTTATCGCATTATCCAGATCATCTAAAATCTGGTCAACAACATATGTTCTGGGATCTCTTGGTTTTAGAAGCTGTTCCTCATCTCCCAAAGCAATTTCTGAAGTATAGTATGGAACATCACCATAAATAGAAACCATATTTGCATAAAACCATGCTCTAAAAAAGTATGCCTCCCCTAAAAATTGTGAATACAAGCTTACATCATCTTCCACATTTTCCAATTTATCAAAAAGAATGTTAATACTTCTGATATTAGACCATTGACTTGTCCAATTTCCAGTATTTGGTGAACGGGTACCGTTCAAAACTAAATTAGGAGTAGCTAATATCAAATTGTCTGAAGCAGCTTCAGATGCAGGTACGCTTCCGTTCCCATGCCCGGGAAATGTAGAATAATACTTTGTAACATAGTTTTCAATATCAGTCGCCGTGCGAAAATAATTATCAACACCTATCTTATCCTGAGGTTGGATGTCAATAAAATCCTCACATGATATAAATAACGTAGTAAGGAATAATAAATATAAATATTTTAAATTTTTCATTGTCATTACTTTTTAAAAGTTTATTAATAGGTAATATTTACACCAACGGAAATAATTCTTTCAGCCCCATAAGTTTTACCGGTTCCAAAACGGCCACCAACAGCCAGTGGATCTATTCCCCGAGATAAACTTGAAAATGTCAATAAATTCTCACCGGAAACATACAACCTAAGTTTCTGCAAATTTAATTTAGACAAGATATGCTTTGGAAGTGTATACCCCAATTGTACGTTCTGTAGCCTTGCATAAGCCCCGCTCTGGAGGTATCGGGTATTGGTTATCCTGTTCTTATTATTATGTCCGGCGTTAAAATAGGGTCTTGGCCAATATGCATCCAAATTGTAATTATCTTCTCCTTCGGCAAATCCTACATATGCATCTCCCTCCTGATCTCTGAAGTAATCAAGATGATTTTCAAAGACAGAACCTTGCACACTGTTTCTGAAACCCCAGAAAATATTTTGATTACCATTAAACCATAAATCTCTTTTACCAACGCCTTTCCAAAGCATTGAAAAATCGAAACCTTTATAATTTGCTGCGACACTAATTCCATATTGGTACCTAGGTGTGCTATTACCAATAACCGATAGATCTCCATGATCGTCTAGCGTATTAGTTCCATTATCTACTATATTATCACCTGTTATATCTTCATACTTTACGTCGCCAGTATTCCATATTAAACCTGTTAGATCGGATAGATCTACCCTTGAGGTATATTCATCTAATTCCTCTTGTGTTCTGTATAAGTCATTTACTGTATATCCCCATATTTCACCAAGTTCTTTCCCTTCATAATAATCAGACAATGTACCTGTTGGATTATGATATGTTTTAACTGTTGCCTTGCTATCATACACATTCACTCCAATATTATACGAAAATCCATTATTCAATACCTGGTTCCACTTTAAAGATAATTCCCACCCGGTTCCTTCTAAAGTTACGTTATTTGCTTGTGGGAGGGAAGTACCAATTACACCCGGTTGTGCTTCAACCGTTCCTAACTGGTCAAAAGTTGTACGCTCAAACCAATCGAAATCAGCCTGCAATTTATTCTCGAAAAATGACGTATTAAATCCAATATTCAGGGTTCTGGCAGTCTCCCAAGTTAAGTCAGGATTTATTAGCCCAGGGGTGCCCGCAAAACCTGAGGGTCTGCCTTGCCCATTACTAAATATCCAATTAACATAGCCCGAACTTAAAGGTATCAAAAGAATATCAGGAAATGAATTGTTATTAGGATTACCAAAGTTGCCCAGTTCACCCCAGGATCCTCTTACTTTAAATGTATTCATAACTTTCCCAACTGATGATTCCCAAAAATTCTCCTTATGTACATTCCATCCTGCAGAAAAAGAAGGGAAAAATCCCCAGCGTTTTCCTTTTCTAAAACTTGAAGTTCCATCATACCTCATATTGGATTCCAGCAAATATTTCTCTTTATAATTATAATTGAACCTCCCGAAATATCCTTGAGTAGCCCAAGTCAGTAGTCCTTCGTTATCAATTGCATCACCATTGGCGGTTTCAAGGGACGCAACTTGTGGAACAATCAAGTCAAGCTTCCTCACATTTAAACTACGGTTATTAGCCCGTTCAAACTGCATCCCTGCTTGTAGCATAAAATTATGTATGTTATCAAAGCTATGCTCGTATCTTGCATAGTGATTTGTGGTCCAGTATGTATTGCTTATATGATAGTTTGTTATGTTGCTGTTTCGAGAAGGTCCCCAAACAGATTTTGAATGATCTACATTATTGAAATAGACAGTCAGTTCTTGATTTGATCTGAATTGATCTGTTAACCTATGCGAGAAATCGGAATGAATGGTAAGACCTTTTACTGGT
Source organism: Draconibacterium sp. (assembly GCA_041546215.1). GTDB lineage: Bacteria > Bacteroidota > Bacteroidia > Bacteroidales > Prolixibacteraceae > Draconibacterium. Next base: position 23,934 of record JBFEWU010000016.1, read on the forward strand.
CTTAACTCAGAAGAAAGCGTTTGCCAATTTTCATTTATTTCACTTTTATCTGTTCCTCCATCCTCTATCATCGGTATTTTTGAGTGAAGCATATAATTGCCATAACCATCATACATTGCGAAGTTAGGAGCAGTAATTGCGATGTAATGAAACATTAAATCATAAGTTCCCTGAGAATCCATAGTAGGAAATTCTCTGGTAGTTCTGCTAAACCTTGTTTGATATGTAACATCCCACCAATCAGCAATTGCCACGGTTGTTTTTCCCTGCAAGTTAAATCTATCAAAAGTATCGGTACCATAATTTAAGACACCTTCCTGATCTAAATAACCTGCTGAAAAATAGAATGATGCCCTCTCTGTTCCACCTTGAAACGATAAATTATGTTTTTTATTAAACGCCGAACCATAATACTCGTCATACCAATCACGATTTGCATTACCGTATTGATTAAAGCCCCATTGGTTTAAGTTTCTAGGATTTGGAGTTGTTTCAAAATGGGTTGCATCATCCGGAAAACCATCTGCACCTCGAATTACATCAAAATTTCCTTCCTGGAATGCTATAATTCTATCAACCACATCATTAGAATAATATTGTCCTCCAACACCATGAACACCTGATTCATTTAAAACCCTTGCATAAGTGTATGAATCTAGCGTATTGGGTAGGTTTTGGGCACTTGCCATAGATAAATTAAAAGAATATGAAGCACTAAATTTTTGATTCTTTTTACCTGATTTTGTCGTAATTAATATTACGCCATAAGGTGCTCGTGCCCCGTATATTGCTGAAGCTGCCGCATCTTTTAAAACAGAAACACTTTCAATATCATCCGGATTGAGTCTGTTCATATCTCCAGGCACCCCATCAATAAGAATATAAGGCGAATCATCACCATTAATAGAACCTACCCCCCTAATACCAATATCAAGTGTCGCACCTGGTTGAAAACCAAAGCTACCGATGCTAAATGTCAATCCAGGTGATGTCCCTTGTAAAAGTTGAGAAACTGTGGATGCTTGCCTGTTTTCCAACACTTCAGCAGATATTACATCAACAGAACCGGTAACGTTAATCCTTTTTTGGGTACCATAACCAATGGCCACAACTTCCTCAATGCCAATCGCATCAGCTACCAATACTATATCGATTGTGGTTTGGTCTCCAACAACAATTTCCTGTGTTAACATACCTACAAACGAAAATTGCAGAGTGACTCCATCAGGCACATTTGATATGATATAGTTTCCATCCATGTTGGTAACTGTGCCGTTTGTTGTGCCTTTAATAATTACTGTTACGCCGGGCAGCGGCTGCGCGTTTTCGTCAGTAACTTTTCCGGAGACGGTGTTTTGTTGTTGAGAAACAGTAATTATAGCATCAGAATTTTTTGATTGTACCAAAATTAACTGATCTTTTACCTGGTAGGTTAAATCTGTCCCCTTAAAAAGTTCACTTAATATGGAAGACATCTCTGCTTGCTTGGTATTGATTGAAACCTTTTTACTTAAATCTATTTGTTCATTATCATAAAAAAAACGGTACTCGCTATTGTCTTCAATTTCCTCGAAAACTTCAAATATCGAAACATTTTTTACTTTCAAATCAAGTTTTCCTGCTTGCGAATATACTTTTGCAGAAATTTGCATAAAACTGATTAGAATTAGCAGTGTCGTTAGTTTTGCCATGAGCAATAATTTTTTTAGTGGAGAGAAAACATACCCCTCCTTTTTCAAACTAATTTTTTTCATACATTTGTTGTTGTTAAGTTATTGACTTTAGCCAATCGGCTAATGTTAAATAAATACCAGAAACATTTGTTTCTGTAAATGGCGGGAAATGTAGGCGCATTTTCCGCTTTTTTAGTTCATAGTTTTTCCATAGGCACGTTTAATCTTTAAAGTTTATGTATAGTTTGTTTTTTTCATAACGATATGTTATTGGATCAATTGAAGTACTTTTTACTGCTTCAATAAATGTAAAGATATTGTCATCGATGCTAATTGTTCCGCTAAATCGTTTTAATTTCAGACGTTTGTCTTCAAATACAATCTGCGTATTATAAATGCGATCTATTTTAATAGCCAGGTCTTCCAATGTTTCATTCCTGAATTCGTAAATACCCTTGTGCCAATAGTCATAAAAACCATCCGGGACTTTAGATTCATAAAGTTTCCCGGAGGTTTTATCTAAAACTAAACTATGCGAAGGCTTTACCATATACGAATGGAAACCACCTTTACCATTTGAAATATCAAATTGAATTTTTCCTTCTACCAAATCTGCACGAACCTTGTTATCATCAGGATAAGCTGTTACAGAGAAACGCGTTGCCAACACCCTAATGCGGTTATTGCCAATATTTACAATAAACGGGATCCGCTTTTTATGTGTAACTTCAAAATAAGCTTCACCTTCTATTTCCAGTTCCCTTGTACTTCCAGTAAATTTCGAAGGATACTTTATAGTAGAATTGTTCGATAACCAAACCTTTGTTCCATCGGGTAAGTTAAATGCAGAACGGCTTCCTTTGGGAACAGATATTTCCTGGTAAACCACTTCATTTCTTTTTGAAATTAAAATGCTGTTGATTATAAATGTTGATGCAACCAGAAAAAACAGGACAGCAGAAATCCGAAGTGCATAATACACAAAAGGCGTTACAGTTTTTCTTTTTCCAAACTGATTTTTACGGTGCATATATTTCCTGAAGATAGTTGAATTATCGTAAATTTGTTTTGGGTTGAATTGCCACATTTGAAGCAGGCGGTCGAAAACCTTTTTATTTTCAGAATCGCTTGTTAACCATTCCTGAAATGCATTTTCATCAACCTCATTTATTTCACCTGAAATTTTATTCGCTATATTTTCCCAAACCTTATCGTCGTTCATTCAAAATTTACTTATATCTCCTATGACAGGAGATATAATGGAATGTCCTAAAGGTAATATGAAAAAAGTTGATTTTTTTTAATTGGAGGGTATGAACAACTGAAAAAGCACCATAAAACGGGTATTGTCCGTTTGTTCTTTAAGGTAATTTTTTAGTACCTCGCCAATTTTTTTTAGTGCAATTGATAACTGATGATTAATGGTTTTCACCGAAATATCAAGCAATTCACCAATCTCTTTGTATTTCATTTGCTCTACCTTAGCCAGTTTGTATATCATTTTACAACGAGGAGGCAAATCCTCAATGGCTTGTTCAATAACAGATTTTAATTCTTTATTAATTAATTCGGTTTCGGGGCAAATCAGGTCAACTCCCAAATCCACCTCTAAATCGTCCAATGAAATGGCCTTTTTCTTTTTCATTTCATCAAGATAATTTAGAGAAGTATTATAAGTAGCTTTAAAAAGATAAGCTTTTATATTTTGAATATTGACGAGCTCGGTTCGGTTCAACCAAACTTTAAAGAATACATCTGATACTGCTTCTTCGGCTACCGATTTGTTTTTTACAAACGAAAATGAGAATTGATACAGTCGTCCTGCAAATAGTTCGAAGAATTGTTTGAAAGCGTGTTCATCTTCCTCGTAGGAAATACGTTTTACAAGCTGTTTTATGTTATTGTTTTGTTCCAAATTAGTTAAATAGTTCTAACAAAAGTGCGAAAATATTTGAGATAAATGCAAGATTAACCTTCTTATTTGTGCATTCGCCGGACACTTTGCACCCCCCTTGCCGCAATTATCTGACCCCCCTCAGACCGTTTTTAACTGACCCCACCTAAGGAGAGCGTATCGTTACAAAAAAACGGCACAGTTTTTCCTTTAGTTCAGAGCACTTTCTATTCGCGCATATTTAATTGATAATGGTTTGATTAGCAGTGATGATAACACTATTAATCATGTCTAAAAATTTAATTATTATGAGCAGAGTACGAAAAATTATTGAACTCTTCCAGGGTTCAACCGGTAAGAAAGCGATTGCAAGAAGGTTAAACCTACCATTAAATACAGTGCGTAGGTACATCTGGCTTTTCCTGGCATCAGGGAAAAGCTATGAAGAATTGATGCTGATGAATGACACGGAGTTAGAGCGTATGTTTATCCAAATGGGTAACAGAAAGCAGGTAACCAAAGAAGAACGTTATCTAAACCTAATTGAATACTTTCCCAAAGTGGAGAAAGAGGTTAAGAAAACAGGGGTTACGCGGTTTATGACGTGGGAAAAATACAAAAAGCAGCACCCTGATGGTTATGGCAGGTCCCAATTTAACCGCTACTATGTTATCTGGCACCGGTCCAAGTATCCATCAGCAGTAATTACCCACAAGGCCGGGGCAAAAATGTATGTCGACTACACCGGTAAGAAACTTTACATCGTAGATCCCGAGAAAAATGATGCAATTGAGCTGGAAGTATTTGTCGCGATTCTTGGGGCAAGCCAACTGATCTACTGTGAGGCAAGTTATAGTCAGAACACACGGGATTTTATCACCTCCAATGTAAATGCCCTGACCTACTTTGGCGGTTCACCTGAAGCCATTGTAACGGACAACCTGAAAGCCGCTGTTATAAAAAGTAGCAAGTATGAACCCACCATCAATGAAGCATTTAGTGATTTTGCATCTCACTACACTATGGCAGTATTACCTGCAGCACCGTATCGTCCTACCTATAAATCGTTAGTTGAAGGTGCAGTCAGGATTATCTACAGGGAGATTTTTGCCCCGTTAAATAACAGGATGGTATTTACCTCCCTGGAAAGCATTAATGCCGGGATTAAAGTACTTCTGGACGGACTCAACAACAGGAACTTCAGTAATAAGAACTACAGCCGGCGTTCCCTGTTCAATGAAATTGAAGCGGGCGAGCTGCTAGAATTACCACACAAAGCCTATGTAATGCGCGACCGTTCCCATGGAACTGTATTGAAGAACAATCATGTAAGGCTGGCCCAGGATTACCACTACTACTCCGTCCCTTATCAGTTTATAGGAAAGAAAGTTGTTGTATACTACGATGCTGAAAGAGTAGAGATTTATTACAAATACGAACGTATCGCAATCCATAAACGAGACCGGACAGCACATGCATTTACCACACAAGAAGAGCACCTGCTGGCCAAGAACCGTGGCGTGAATAACTGGGATATTGATAAATACCTAAAAAGGGGGAAGAAAGTAGGCCAGGAAACATTTGATTATATGCAGAAGATTATTGAGAACTCCTCTCACAAAGAAGCAGCATTTAAGGCTTGCATGGGGATTATTAACCTGCGCAAAGGGTTTAATAACCAGCGAATCAATAATGCCTGCAAACGGGCGGAGAGCTTTAAGGATTATAGTTACAGAACTATTGAAAACATACTTAAGATGGGGCTGGACCGGGTAAAAGAAGACGAAGAGGATAATGAAAAAACCTTACCCAGGCATGATAATATCAGGGGGAAAGACTACTACAAGGATTCAGATAAAGATGAGAATCCTAATAAAGATAATGACCTGAACGAGAACTAAATTGAATAAAGCCAGAGACCGTTATTGTCTCTGGCTATTTACCACAATAAAAATAAAATAAGTTATGAATGAAGATACACTAAAAAAGCTTCGGCAAATGAAGCTGTATGGAATGGCCAACGCACTGGAAACCAGTTTGGCCAGCACGCAGAGAGAACATCTAAGTTGTGATGAATTGATCTCTGTCCTGATAGAGGCAGAGCATGATGACCGTACCAACCGAAGGATTACACGCAGCATTAAAAATGCCCGCTTCAGGTATAACGCCAGTATCGAGGAATTGCATTTTGATGTAAACAGAAACCTTGACCGCACATTAATGAGCCGCCTTGCTTCGTGCAAGTTCATATCAAAGGCTGAGAACATCCTGATTAGCGGTAGTACTGGTGTGGGAAAAAGCTTTATTGCTTCTGCCTTTGGCAACCAGGCCTGCGTGGAAGGATACAAGGTATTTTACAGTAATACCAAAAGACTGTTTGCCCGGTTGAAGATGTCCAAGGCCGATGGCTCCTACCTAAAGGAACTAAACAAACTGGAAAAAATTGACTTGTTAATCCTTGATGACTTCGGCCTTTTGGAGTTTGACAGCTTCAGCAGAAATGCCTTAGTAGATATGATTGAAGACAGGCACGGCAGAAAATCTACAATTATAGCTTCTCAGTTGCCAATAGCTCTTTGGTATGAGGCTATTGGAGAAGATACCGTTGCAGATATGGTAATGGACCGTTTGGTGTATAATGCCTACAGGTTAGAACTTGCAGGCGATAATCTCCGTAAACGTCAAAAATAGAAAACAAGAAAAACGAATGAATACGTAACAAATATTTATTACTTTCAATGCGAGAATGGAAGGTCTTTGAACAGCTTTTAGAGGGGTCAGTTAAGGCCGGCACAGGTGGGGTCAGTTTAAAAAAGTCTAGAGGGGGCAGATAACCCGGCACATGCAGCGTATGGCTCTGCTCTGCATAAAATAACAGAACACTACAGAGACTGTGAGCATGAATCATTAGATTTATTTCTTATTTCTGACTCAAAACTATTAGAAATAACCAAGCTGTATGATTTTGATGGGAAATATTCCAAAGTTGGGGATAAAGGTAATCGAACTTATATCAATGCTCTTAAAGCTCTCAGAAGGTTCAAAACTAATGAACCCACAAATCGTGCACCAAGAAGCACGAAAACTTTAGCTCAGAAAAATCAAATTGAAAATAATTTAGTATTTGATTTTGATCCTGCATTTAAAGCTGAAGCTTTGGACATGAGCAAGCATTACGAATTATTTTATTGCCTCGAACGGTCAGTTAGAAACTTGATTACAATTTTAATGCAAGAAGCATACGGAAATGACTGGTGGGAAGAAAAAGTCCCAATTGAAATTAAGGAAAAGGGTGAAAACAACTTAGTTCGAGAATTAGATAGTGGTTATAGCAAAAGGTCTGAGAATCAAATAGATTATACAACTTTTGGGGAATTGAGAAAAATTGTTCGGTTTAATTGGAATGCGTTTTCACAAAACTTTACAAGCCTTAATGCTTTCAACAGCATCATGATTACCCTTAACATTTTAAGAGTTCCTCTAGCTCATTGTACACCATTTGCAGATGATGAAGTAACAAGATTGCACCTTACAGTAAAGGATTGGTTCAGGCTCATTGGAAAAGAAAAATGGAAATGAGAATCCTTAGCACAATTCCAATTTTTCTGTTAATACTATTTGTCGCTTGTATAAAAAGTATTGCTCAAATACCTGATGGGTATTACAACTCAACTAATGGATTAACAGGTGAGCAACTTAAATCCTCACTTCACAACATAATTAAAG
>JBFEWU010000015.1:0-31556 GCA_041546215.1 Draconibacterium sp.
CTGTAGTCCATTTGTCAAATTCGCGCCCATCTTTCGACATGCGAACCAAACCATCTTTATGAGTTGTAAGCCAGTAAAATCCCTTTTTATCCAGGTAGAAATCGGTAAGTCGAAAAGTAATCCGCTTATTCACCTCCGGCAAATTATTTTCGAGAAGGTTATCTTCCATATTAACCGAATATAATCCTTCATCCCTCAACAGGACCATTATTTCGCCATTGCGATCCTCTCTGAGAGACATGATCTGGAAATTTGTTCGGCTTACACCTCCGAAGGATAGAGAAACAGGTGTAACTGTTTCATCCTTCAAATTAAAATTAAGAAGACTCCGGTTTCTGTAATGAGTTGCAATCAAGAGTTTGTTATCATTACATTTATGCAAAAAGATAATGCGCTGCATATCTGTGGCTTCATCACCACATGGTTGATAGCTGCGAATGAATTTTAAATCTGAAGTGTATTTCCCCAGTAATCCGTCATAAGTGCCTAGCCAAAAATTATTTTCTGCATCGGTATTAATGGCCAATACTTTCGATCCCTTTAAATCATTTTTCAGCTGATTCATGGACAAATTGGAGAATTTGCCTGTGTTCTCTTCCAGAACCGATAAGCCATAGTTGGTACCCAAGTAAATGTGATTCCCCTTTTTAAAAACCGATACACCTTCTTTGGCCACCAGGGAATTCCGATTCCCAGGTTCGGGGATGATGTTTTTAAACGGAGAAGTGTCATCTAATATACAAACCAGGCCTGCACCGTATGTGGCTATCCAAACTTCATTATCATCGCCGTGGTATATGTCGTAAATACTGTTACTGCTTAATCTCGAACTTTTAAGATATCCGCGGTTTAATGATCCGCTATAATTTAATTCTTTATCGAGCATTATAATACCATTCCCGTCAGTAGCCAGCCATATTTCATCATTTACTTTCCTTATTTTCTTAATCGCATGGTGATTTTTAATTGCCACTCTGCTTACGGTTTCATCAGTCTTACGAACAAATAGTTCTCCATTGCTGCACCCAAAGAAAATAATATCATCAATTTCCTTTATGGTTTGAACAGATTTTCCCTTCAAAGAAATTGTGTTGAAATTGCTAATGTTGTCGTGACCAATAAATTTAATTCCACGCAAATCTTTACCCAACCAGAATCCTTCCTTTGTAATGCAAAAAGTGGCCATATTGTTATCCCTGATTACATCAGTGATTCCACTGGATTCCAGTTTCATGATTTTGTTTGTATTCGCAAAGTAGATTTCATCTAAATATTCAAAAACGGTATGTACATAACCTTCATATTTTAATTGGAATTGGTCTATGGTTCGATTATAACGGTACAAACCTTGTTCACTGATAATCCAGAGGGTATTTCCATTGTCGATCAACAACTGGTTTATAGTTTGGCCTTTAAGTTGTTGGTAATTCATAAATGCATTACCATCAAAACGTGAAATCCCGTTTCCTGTACCCACCCAGGTATAACCGTATTTATCCTGTTCAATACAGGTTACAATATTCCGGGGAAGTCCATCAATGTCATTATAATAAATGAACTTTTTCCTTTCATTGGGAAATGTAGCCTGACCGGATACTGAAATAAATAATAAGCCAAGAAGGCAGAATGCTAATATTCGTTTCAGTAATAGTTTAGTTCTCATCATCAAGGTTTAAAATAAGCAAAATATTCGGTGTAAAAGTCAACCCAACATCTTTAAAATAAAACCATAAATCTTTAAAAATAAAGCATTTTGGACAAAATGTGTTATAAAACGCATTGGTGGAACGAAAATTAAAGATTATCAATCTTAATTCAAAGATAAGCCAAGGCTATTGCATATACTTTTACATGTAAACCAAAATTTCAATTCACTTATTTAACTAAACCATGGAAAAATTCCTGAGATTTCTACTCATTTTCTTAATAACCATTCCAGTTTTAGGCTGCACAAGTAAAAATGATCAGAGCGATAATCAAGCGAAGAAAAAATTAAATATTCTTTTCATCGCTGTTGATGATCTCCGACTGCAAGCGGGAATTTACGGACAATCACAAATGATTACCCCGTCTTTGGATCACCTGGGAAATAAAGGTGTAGTTTTTACTAAAGCTTATTGCAGCGTGCCTGTTTGCGGAGCATCCAGGGCAAGTTTACTTTCGGGCTTACGCCCTACTCCAAGCCGTTTTGTAAATTATTATACAAAAAAAGATGCAGATGCCCCTGGTGTGCCAAGTTTGCCCATGTGGTTTAAAGAGAATGGCTACACCACACTCTCAAGAGGTAAAATCTACCATCATAAGGAAGACGACATAAATGCCTGGTCGGAAGTGCCGTATTTGCCTAAGATTGGAACTGGCTGGCAAAGCTATCTTACAAAAGAATCGAATACGATTATTGAATCCAATAAAACACCATCAAATCCGAATCAGATAATTGGCCCTGCTTTTGAAGCAGCCGATGTGGAAGACAATGGTTATCCCGATGGTATGTTAGCCGATAAAGCGATTGAAGACCTGAAATCTTTTTCTGAATCGGGTGAACCGTTCTTTTTAGCACTGGGTTTCTGGAAACCCCATTTACCCTTTAATGCTCCTAAAAAATACTGGGACTTGTACAATGAGGAAGATATGCCACTTGCCAATAATCCTTTTATGCCCGAAAATGCTCCGGCTGAAGCCCGGCATGAATGGAATGAACTTCGTGGTATGTACGATGGTATTCCAAAGGAAGGTCCGGTTTCAGATGTGTTGGCAAAGAAACTAATACATGGTTACTATGCATGTGTAAGCTACACCGACGCCCAGATCGGCAAGGTTTTAAGTGAACTCGATCGTTTAGGCCTGGCTGAAAATACAGTGGTGGTATTGTGGGGTGACCATGGCTGGCACCTGGGTGAACACGGATTATGGTGTAAGCACTGCAATTTCGACAAGGTATTAAATGCTCCGCTTATGATTAAAGCTCCTGGCAAAGCCAAAGGGGCTAAGACCAACACGCTTGCCGAATTTATCGACATTTACCCAACCTTATGCGAACTAAGCGGATTGGAATTGCCTGCTCATTTGCATGGGAAAAGCCTTGTACCTGTTTTAGATGATCCGTCAACAAGTCATAAAGAAGCGGTTTTTAGCAGGTATCACAATGCTGAATCGGTTATTACCAATGATTATTTATACACAACATGGGTAAAAGACGGGGAGTTTGTATCGCAAATGCTGTACGACCACAAAAACGATCCGGCAGAAAACGTGAATGTGGCAGAAAAACCAGAGTACAAAAAAGTGGTTGAAAAAATGAAACGTTTACTGGATGAAAAGAACGCTAAACTAAGTAATGATTAAAATTATTCCATACCTGTTTTTATCTCTTCTCAGCATTTGTGCAGGGGCAACAAAACCTACTGAAAAGAAACCACCCAATGTGGTGTTTATCATTTGTGATGATTTGAATGATGCCATTGAAGGAATGGGTGGTCACCCACAAGCCATATCTCCCCATCTTGATAAACTTGAAAAATCAGGAGTAAGTTTCTTAAATGCTCAAACCAACTGCCCGATATGCGGTCCTTCGCGAGCCAGTTTATGGAGTGGTTTGTATCCGCATTCAACAGGTTACTTTGGATATAAACAGCAACAAAACCATTGGCGAAGGAATCCAACCCTGAAAAATACGGTTACCATTTTCGAACATCTTTCAAGCCATGGTTACCAGGTTTATGCGAGCGGTAAAATCCATCATAATGGACATGAAGACTGGAATATTTTTAAAAATGCAAATGGAGAAGACGGTTTCAAAGTGTATCCATCCTTTGGCCCTTATCCCTGGGATGGTGATGCTGCCACCAACAATGTAAAAGACCGTGGTGTTGCACATCCCGATCTCCCCAAAAATTACAAGGCCGGAAGTTGTTGGGATAGTTTTGGTCCCATATACGATATTTCATCGAAAATGGAAGGAAAAGGAACCTGGCTTTATAATCACGATGGAGAAGAGTTCATTTATAAAAGTGAGGATAACAGGGATTTAATGCCGGATGAACGTTGTGTTGACTATGTTGAAACTGTTTTAGCAAACAAACATAACAAACCGTTTTTTATGACAGTGGGCTTTAACCGGCCACATTCACCCTGTTATGTTCCGCGGAAATACTTTGATCTGTTCGACAAGGATTCTTTACAGCTGGCACCTTTTTTAAAAGACGATTTAAAAGATTGCGCAAAAACAATCTGGAAGGATAAAGACCTGGGAACCGGCAATACCGGTTTTTCAAAGTATAGTAAATTGAACAATGCCGATGGCAAACAAGCTCTCTTGCAATGGACACATGCGTATTTGGCTTGTATTGCTTTTGTGGACGAACAAATTGGTAAAGTGGTGGATGCCGTAAACAATAGTGAATACGCTGACAATACGATTATAATTGTCACAAGCGACCATGGCTATCACATGGGTGAAAAAGAATACATTTTTAAAAATACCCTCTGGGAAGAAAGTGCCAGAATCCCTTTTATTGTTGCAGGGAAAGGTGTTGCCAAAGGGCAACAGTGTAGCACACCCATTTCGTTAATAGATGTGTACCCAACCATAATAGACCTGTGCAACTTGCCTGAAAATCCAAATGAGTCGGGAAACCGCAAATCCCTGGATGGACACAGTCTTGTTCCATTGTTAAAAAATCCGAAGGCCCAAAAATGGAATGGCAAGGACTTTGCCATTACAGCTGTATCTTCAGGTTATGAGGTGGGTGTAAATCAAGCTGCCCCTGTGCAGAAACAGCACTATTCTATCCGTACAGAGCAATACCGCTATATTTTTTGTCGCAATGGAGAAGAGGAATTATACGATCACCGGGCAGATCCCTACGAATGGCACAACCTGGCAGACAATCCGAAATACAAAAAAATTAAAAGAGTGCTAAAAGCCAAAATAAAGAAAACATGCTTTTGACAAATATTGAAAAAACGTATATGAAAAATCTGGGTGTATTTGTACTAATTCTCATCATAAGTGCATGCAACAGTCCCGGATCTCAGAAAAAAGAAAACTATGGAGAGCAGTCGCTGAAAGAGGCTTTTAAAAACAAATTCTTCGTTGGAGCCGCACTGAGAACCGGATTTGAAAACAATCAGAATGACATTAAGCTTGCACGACATCAGTTTAATTCCATCGTGTCCGAAAACTGCATGAAAAGTGGAGAAATTCACCCCAAAGAAGATGAATTCTTCTGGACCGATGCGGATAAATTTGTGGCCTTTGGTGAAGAAAACAACATGCACATCATAGGGCATTGTTTGGTGTGGCATTCCCAAACTCCTGACTGGCTCTTTGTTGACGATGACGGGAATGATGTTTCAAGAGAGGTACTCATTCAACGCATGAAAGACCATATCTTCGCTGTTGTTGGACGATATAAAGGCCGGGTAAACGGTTGGGATGTGGTGAATGAAGCCCTGGAAAATAATGGCAGTTACCGCCAATCCAAATGGGTGAAAATAATTGGTGAAGATTTTATCGAACTTGCTTTTCAATTCGCACATGAAGCCGATCCGGAAGCAGAATTGTATTATAACGATTACTCGCTAAATCATCCTGAGAAAAGAGAAGGTGCAGTACGCTTAATTCAAAAACTCCAAAACAAAGGTATTAAAGTAGATGCCATTGGAATGCAGGCACATTATCGATTCGATTTTTCTCCTGAACAATTTGAAGCCAGCATCAGATCATTTTCAGAAACTGGCGTGAATGTGATGATTAGCGAGCTGGATGTAAGTGTCCTTCCCTGGGCCAGGAAAAGGGCATCGGCAAACATTACCGATAAAGAGGCATATCGCCAAAAATATAACCCGTATGTGACAGGTCTTCCCGATTCTGTCGCAGCTAAACAAGCAGAATTATATCGGGACCTGTTTAAGATATTAATACAGCACAATGACGTGGTCAGCCGCGTAACATTCTGGGGTACCAATGATGGGAATTCCTGGAAAAACAACTTCCCTGTAAGAGGGAGAACCGACTATCCACTCCTTTTTGACAGAAATTATGAACCAAAACCGGCCTATTATGAGGTAATTAACCTTATAACTCAAGATATGTCAGTTGACAATGCGACAAAAAATTATAAAGAGCTCGAGGAAAAAGCCATTGCACCACCTCTTGTGAAACATATTTACACAGCCGATCCATCGGCACATGTATTCAATGGGAGAATATACATCTATCCATCGCACGATATTGATGCAGGAGAAGCTTTTGATGACCTGGGAGGTCATTTCAACATGAGAGATTATCATGTTATTTCCATGGATAATATAAACAGTGAGGCTGTTGATCATGGTGTCGCCTTACATGTTGATGATGTCCCCTGGGCAGAAAGGCAAATGTGGGCTCCTGATGCCAATGAAAAAGAGGGTACCTATTATTTGTATTTCCCAGCCAAAGACTCCGATGGAATATTCCGTATTGGTGTGGCAACAAGCCCGTCTCCTACGGGCCCATTTAAGGCACAGCCGCAGGCCATTAAAGGTAGCTTTTCCATCGATCCCGCCGTTTTTAAAGATGATGATGGAAGCTACTATATGTATTTTGGCGGTATCTGGGGCGGACAACTGCAGCGTTGGAGAACCGGACAGTTCAATGCAAATGAACCAGAAAGTCCTACGGCATTTCTTCCCAAAGATGACGAGGCTGCTTTGTTGCCTCTTGTGGCCAAAATGACCGACGATTTGTTGGAATTTGCTGAAAAACCTAAAGAAATTAAAATAGTGGACCAGAACGGAGATCTGCTTTTGGCCGGAGACCACCATCGTCGTTTCTTCGAAGCATCGTGGATGCACAAGTACAAGGGCAAATATTATTTTTCGTATTCCACAGGAGACACACATTTACTTTGTTATGCAACGGGAGACACACCCTATGGCCCATTTACCTACCAGGGAGTAATAATGACGCCGGTAATTGGCTGGACCACCCACCACTCCATTTGCCAAATCAATAATAAATGGTACCTGTTCTACCACGACAGCATATTGTCTAAAGGAATAACCCATTTAAGATCGGTAAAATGTACAGAATTAGAACACCAGAAAGATGGTTCAATTGCGACCATTTCGCCCTAAACAAATCTTGAGAACAAAATATCATAACTAAATATAATTAATCAATTAAAAATGAATCTATGAAAGAAAAACTAACGTTTTTCCCTTCTTCCAAAACCAGGAAGGGAAACAAATTTTGCCTAAAAGCTGTTTGGATTGCGTTCTTTCTTTTAGCTCCTCTCGTTTTTGTTTATGCGAACGAAAGCCAGAGTAAAGCTATGGATGAACCAGAGCACAAGGAACAGCTCAACGGAGATTCAGAACAGACCGGCAAAACCATTACCGGGGTTGTTGTTGACTCGGATGGGAATGTGATGCCGGGGGTTACCGTTATTGTAAAAGGCACTACGAGGGGTACTATTACCGACTTTAACGGCAAATACACAGTAGACGTTGATAGCGAAGAAGATGTACTGATTTTTTCGTTCATCGGTATGACACTTCAGGAGATTCCGGTTGCCGGGAAAACAGAGATTTCTGTTATAATGGAGAGTGCAACGGAGTTACTCGATGACATTGTGGTAGTGGGTTATGGTGTACAGAAAAAGGAGAGTGTGGTAGGTGCAATTACGCAGGCAAAGGGAGAAGAACTCCTTCAGGCCGGTGGTGTAACCAATGTTGGAGAAGCACTGCAAGGCAGGCTGCCAGGCGTAACTACTATATTTTCAAGCGGCTTGCCGGGAGAAAACGATCCTCAGATATACATTCGGGGTCAAAGTTCGTGGAACGGTTCAGGCCAGCCACTTATCCTTGTGGATGGTATTGAACGAAGCATGAGTGATATTGACTTACAGGAAATCGAACAAATTTCAGTTCTTAAAGATGCTTCTGCAACAGCAGTATTTGGGGTAAAGGGAGCAAACGGAGTAATATTAATTACAACAAAACGGGGAACTTTAGGAAAGGCTAAACTCACCTTGTCTGCCAATACCACCATGAAAATGGTTTCGAAAATACCTGACAAGCTGGATTCCTATGATGCAATTATGGTGGCCAATGAGTCTATCATGAGGGAATTAATGTATGTTCCCGGTTCATGGGATCAATACAGGCCAATGGCCATTTCTGACAAATACCGCAATCCTGCATCTATTGATGAAAGCTATATTTATCCAAATGTAGATTGGGCCGATGAAACCCTGAAAGATTTTGCCACCGATTACCGCATAAACCTTTCGGTTCGAGGAGGATCTGAATTTGCCAAATATTTTGGGAGTTTATCCTATCAATCGGTGAGTGATATTTTTAACGGAAGTAAATACCCCAATAACAAGGGATACCAGGGCGAGTATAGTTACAATCGATTTAATTACCGTAGTAACCTGGATTTTAACATCACAAAAACCACTAAATTTTCGGTTAATCTATCCGGATTCCTGGGAATTCAGGAGAAACCCATCGAAGATCTACGACAGGCTGTTGGTTCCATATACGAATTGGCACCTTCGCTATACACCCCGGTTTATCCCGATGGATACTACGGCAGGCATATAAGCGGAGACTGGGGATTTGAAAATCCGGTGGTAAACCTTACACAAACAGGTTACAATACGTATAATAAGGTTCAGATTAACAGCGATTTTATGCTGGAGCAAAAACTGGATTTTATTACCGAAGGATTAAGCTTTAAAGGAAAATTGTCGTATGACAATGATATGACCAGCAGGCAACAATTGAACGATCCTCAAACAGATAATGTGGAAAACGTAGTCTTTCGGATGTACGATGGAGACGAGGAAATAATTTTCTCGAATCCTGGATTAAATGATTTCGACTTTGTTGTACAACCCTGGACCCTGGAAACCATGCAGGTGCAGGATAACACACGCTTACGCAGATTAAATTATGAACTTTCACTGAACTACAATCGCATTTTTGCCGAACGACACAATTTATCCGGTCTTTTTCTGATGAAACGTGAAGAGTATGCCAGAGGTAATATGTTTCCACGATTCCGTGAAGACTGGGTTGGCCGTGTAACTTATAATTTCGATTCCAGGTATTTTGTGGATATTAATGGTGCCTACAATGGATCCGAGAAATTCGGTACCGGTTATCGTTTCGATCTTTTCCCTTCAGCTGCATTGGGTTGGGTTATTTCCAACGAAAAGTTTATGAACGATGCAAGCTGGCTGGATAAACTTAAATTACGAGGATCGTATGGGTTGGTTGGAGATGATAACTTTTCCGGAAGGTGGAAATATATGACCCAGTGGGGAAGTGGAGGTTACAGCTATCTTGTCCCAAGCCAGATTGATGGAAAATCACCTTATTTATGGTATAAAGAGACAAGTGTTGGAAATCCCGATTTGCAGTGGGAAACCGCCATTAAATCGAACATCGGAATTGAAGTTTCCTTGTGGGAAAATATGATCACAGCCGATTTCGATTATTTTATGGAAGACCGCGATAACATTCTGATTGCCGGTAACCAACGTAGTGTCCCTGACTTTTATGGGACAGCTCCTCCTGACTTTAACAGCGGACAAGTTGAGGTAAGAGGCTATGAATTGGTATTGGGCGTTAATTACAAATTCGATAGCGGCATCAATGTCTGGGCAAACTACAGCTTAACCGATGCCAAAGACGAGGTGATTTATAAAGAAGATCCGGCCTTGACTCCCTTCTATCAAAAAGCTGAAGGTTATCCAATCGGGCAAATAAGAAGACCTATTGGCGGGGATATAATGACCAGCTGGGATGACATTTACATGTCAACACCAACCATTTCAAACCAGGGATATCGCCGCATTGGCTATTATGATTTGGTTGATTATGATGGCGACGGGGTGTACAATAGTTCATACGACAATGCTCCTTATGGCTATACCAACCGCCCTGAAAAAACCTGGAACTTTACTGCCGGAGCAGGATATAACGGATTTAATGTAATGGTACAATTGTATGGAACGCAAAATGCCACCAGACAATACGATACAAGAACATTCGTAAAACAGAGCGACTTGTTTTTTGATCACCTCCTGGGATACTGGTCCAAAGAAAATCCAACGGGAACTACTACTCTTCCATCCTGGTCTCTCGGACAAGGCGCTGATGAACCATTGGCTGATTATTTTGATGCATCCCTACTTCGACTTAAAACAGTTGAAGTATCCTACCAAATTCCAAAAAAAGTTTGTGAGAGGATGGGGATCAGCGGATTAAAAGTGTTTGCCAACGGGAACAACCTCTACTTATGGACCGACTTACCCGATGACCGGGAATTTAATGGCTCTAACACACAAGAGTCGCAATACAGGGGAGATTATCCTACGATGAAGAGATTCAACTTCGGATTAAACTTAAACTTCTAAAATAAGCACATGAAAAATTATATATACAAATCGATATTTATTTTGGCGCTTTTGTTTTCATTCTCCTGCGAGGATTACTTAGACAAAGCACCGGAATCAACATTAACCGCAGAGGAAGTATTCAAAGACTTCGATCATGCACAAGGTTTTATTGAAGAGATGTATGCCTATGTAGTTGATTATGGCACAGGTGGCCACTGGCAAACCGATTATATGTATGGCGATGATGCCATTGTGAACAATACCTGGATGCCAAGTGTACAGATTGACCGTGGTAACCTGGGATTTTGGAGAAATAACAACTTCACTTACCTGGTGGTTGGTGTTAACCGTGCAAAAGATCCGGCTCATTCACAACCTTTTCAAAGGTTTGGAGTTTGGGACGGTGGTTTAAAGGGGATCCGAAAAGCCAATATTGCCATCCAAAATGTTGAATTAATGGTAAATGCAACCCAGGAAGAAAAAGATGTAATACTGGGCCAGGCCCATTTCTTTCGGGCATTTTTTCACTACGAAATCATGAAATTCTGGGGACGTTTCCCATACATTAAAGAGGTTTTGTCGTCGGAATATGAATTACCACGACCTGCAACTTATAAAGAATGTGCTTTAGAAGCCAATGAAGATTTTAAAAAGGCTGCACAGCTATTGCCCGTTAACTGGGATAATATGCCCTATGGGCAAAAAACACTGAATGAAAATAAAGGAAGGCTGACCAAAGGTGCTGCTTATGCTTTCCAGGGCAAAAACCTGCTTATAGCTGCCAGCCCGTTAATGAAAGGAAGTACCGACACCTACGACTACGATACAGAATTGGCCAACATGGCGGTCGATGCTTTTGCCGAGGTACTTAAACTGGACGATCAGGGGGTTTATGGGTTAGTACCCTTTAACAAGTACGAAGAAGTATTCTGGAAATCAGGGAAGAAAGTTTGGCCAGGAAGTACCGAGTTTATTTTTAATGGTATGGGTGGAAATTATGGCCGTACCAAAGGCTTTGCCCAAATCTCTATGGACAATAAAGTTGTTGGTGGGAGTACTGTAATATTAAGCCCAACGCATAATTTTATTCATAACAATTTTGGAATGGCGAACGGTCTCTCCATCGAAGATGACCTAAGTGGTGCCTATGGTACTCCCACTTACGATCCAACAAAGCCATTCGAGAATCGTGATCCACGTTTCTACAAGTGGATTACCGTTGACGGCGATGTTTTGTCTGATAAAGCGGGTGCAAAAAATCATAAAACGGCAAAACTCTATACCGGGGGCTTGCACCGTAGTAATTCGGGTTCAATGACCGGATATTTCTACAAAAAGTTTTTCCCTACCTTATACAGTAAATGGAACCAGGGGCCCATCAATAACAACACTCCCTGGCGCATTCGAATGCGTCTTACCGATGTATATTTAATGTATGCTGAGGCTTTACATGCCGCAAAAGGCAATGCAACCACTGCCCCAGGATCGTACAACCTCACTGCCGAGCAGGTTATAAATATGATGCGCGACAGGGCCGGTGTTCCCCATGTGAATGCCTCAATTGTAGGCAATCCCAATAAATTCATGGATGAACTACGACGTGAGCGTTCGGTAGAGCTTTCATTCGAAGCACACCGCTGGGTTGATATTCGCCGCTGGGTATTGGCTCATTTGGATAAGTATAAGAAAAAAACAGCCTTTGAATTTCCGAAGGATCATTCAAATTTCCAGGAAGTTGAACTTACCACAAGAGTGTGTGATTATCCAAAGCACTTTTGGATGCCCTTTGAGACGAATCAAACTCAGTTTTATGAAGGTTTCCCTCAAAATCCGGGTTGGTAATGTTTACATACAAAGTTTTAAATAACTAAAGATTAAAAAATGAAAAAAATAATATATAAACTGCTTATCCTGGGGTGTGTTGCCATATTTTGTTTTGCCAATACATCGAGTGCGCAAAGACAAAGCCTGGATATATCTGCCACCATTGTTGATGAGCAAGGAAATCCTATTGAAGGAGTGAATATATATGCTCCCAATGGTGTATCAACGACAACCGGTGCCGACGGGAAATTTGTGATAAAAGTAAAGGGAAAATCTTCCATTGTCATCGAAAAAGAAGGATATGGCTCTGAATTGCTCAGCATTACAGACTTATCAGATAAGATAACAATGAAAGAAGTTATTTTTCTTCAGTCGGCCCAGGACCAAATAAAACTTGGAATTGGAACCAAAACCAAACGCGAGTTGGTTGGGGCTGCTTCCACAATAACGCCCAAAGACCACATGACTTACGATAATACCCAATGGGTAAGAGACTATATTGAGGGCTTGTTGCTTGGTGTAAAAGGTTCTTCAAATATCAGGGGACTGGGAAATGCTCTATTTGTAATAGACGGAGTAATCGGTCGTAATCCCAATATCCTGAACATGGAAGAGGTTGATCAGATTACTGTATTGAAAGATGCCAATGCTGTTGCCTTGTATGGTAGCCAGGCAAAAAATGGGGTGATCGTTATTAACACCAAACGTGGTGCGATAAACAGAAGAGTGGCCAATGTAAACGTTCGCTATGGTATGAAGGAGCCAATCTCTTTACCCAGCTACCTTGGCTCTGCCGAATACATGACATTGTATAACGAAGCCCGGGCTAACGATGGTTTGGAGCAACAATACGATCAAATGCTCATTGAAGAGTTTAGGAACAGTAACAATCCTTACCGTTACCCAAATGTTGATTTTTATTCGGAAGATTACTTGCGTTCTTTTGCAAGTACAGCGGATATTACTGCCGAGTTTTCGGGCGGTAACGACAAAACACAATACTATGTAAACATGGGTTGGAACTACGATCAATCTCTGGTGGAAACAAATCCGGATGCGAATGTAGGCTCAAATCGATTTAATGTAAGAGGGAACATTGATTTCAGAGTAAACGATTTTATCCGAAGCAGTGTTGATGCGGTCGCCATACTCAGTAGTAATAAAACAGCTTTAAGCAATCTGCTGAATGAAGGAACAAGTTTTAAGCCCAATGCATACGCTCCTTTACTGCCTGTTTCCATGATTGATACAATGGGCAATCCTGCACTTGCAGCACAGGTAAATGCCGCAGGCATATACAATGGCATGCTTTTGGGTGGTTCCCAGCAATTTAAAGAGGACGCTCCTGTGGCAGATGTGATTGCCGGAGGTTACCAGAATACAATGTTTCGCTCCACCCAGTTTAACAATAGTATCGACTTCGATTTGGACATGATCACAGAGGGCTTGTCGGCACGAACTTATTTGAGTTTTGACTTTTACGATGCTTATAACATTTCGGTTAATAACAAATATTCGGTTTACGAACCCACCTGGGATGGCGATCAAATTATAGGCCTCACACCATACGGTGATGTTGACCAGAAGGATTTAACTGAAAATGTTTCTACCAATACCTATACCACCCGATTGGGATTTTATGGTATGGTCAATTATCAGAAGCAGATCAACGAAAATCATTCCATTCAATCCACCGTTTTAGGGTATGTCAACTCGCACAAGACCAATAATACGTATCAACCTAATAATAATGCACATGTGGGACTTCAGCTATCCTATGATTACAAGGATAAATTGTTTGTGGATTTTAGTTCGGCTTATGTAACATCAAACAAGTTACCTGAAGGGAACCGGGGAGGCTTCTCTCCCACCGGCGGTGTTGCTTATATTCTAAGTGAAGAAGATTTTCTGAAAGATATTGATTTCGTCAATTTCCTGAAACTGAAAGCAACGGGTGGAATTGTAAAATCTGATCTTGGAATTGAAAGTTATTACCTCTACGATGAAACGTATTCCGATGGATCGTGGTACAACTGGGCCGATGGTGCCGCCCAAAACCGTGTAAAGGATATCTCACAAGGTGCAAATAATTTGCTGGGATATGAAGAACGCATTGATTTGAATGTAGGTTTTGAAAGTTACCTGATGAAATCCATTTGGCTGGAATTTAATTATTTCAAAACCGATATGGATAAACAGTTGGTTACCCTGGATAATAAATATCCTTCGTTTTACAATGCATTTAAACCATACGACAACTATAACAAAGACACTTACAAGGGTTTTGAACTCGGATTGGATTATATGAAATCCTTCAATGATTTAAGCCTGAAATTAGGTGGTAATATCTTGTATGCTCAATCGGAAGTTGCCAAGCGCAACGAGGTCTTCGAAAACCAATACCAGAACAGGGTTGGAAAACCTGTTGAAAGTATTCGTGGTCTTGTGGATCAGGGTTTTTATTCGGAAAATGATTTTAATACCGACAGTGAAGGAAATTATCTCTTAAAAGATAACCTGCCGGTTCCGGCTTATGGATCGGTACAACCCGGAGACATCAAATACCTCGATAAAAACAACGATGGCGTTGTAAATGACAACGACAGGGAAAGCATTGGGCAATGGACAAATCCATGGTCATATGGCCTTAATCTAAGGTTGCAATATAAAGGATTAAGCCTGTTTGTGTTAGGCACCGGTCAATTTGGGGGTGAAGCAACAATGAATGATGATTACTATTGGGTAGATGGAAATGACAAGTACTCGGAAGTGGTACTGGACCGTTGGACACCAGCAACCGCAAATACAGCAAGCTTTCCAAGACTATCGGCCGGAACCAATAACAACAACTTTCGAACCTCTACTTTCTGGATGTACGACAATAGCTTTTTTCAGGTTAAGAGGGCTCAGTTGACCTATGAATTTGGTGACAAGGTATGCCAGAAACTAAAAATGAAAAACTTAAGTGTAAATGTCTCCGGAGCAAACCTCCTGGAACTCTCTAAAAACAGTGATATCCGCCAGTTGAATGTTGGTGGCAATCCACAATACAGGTACTTTACGCTTGGTTTAAGAACATCATTTTAATTCAATCAATAAATTAAAGATTAAATGAAAAAAATAAAATATATAACGATTGTTCTGGTTTTCGCAGGTTTGTTTTCTTGCGATATGCTGGAACCGGTTGATGAGAATCGGCTAACAACCGATTATATCTCCACCGATCCCGAATCTGCTGAGGGAGTTTTGTTACATGGATATACCGGTTTAATCAACCAATACTCCTTCTCTGAAGGGGGAACCGATGACGCCGTAAATAACCAGTTATCGAATGGCTATAAACGAATGGCCAATGGTGAGCTAACCGCCCAGTATAATCCTGCTTCACGATGGAATAAATATGAAGAGGTTTTTTACCTGAATAAATTTATTGCTATTATAGATGGTGGAACCGTGCAATGGAACCGGGATGAGGAAATCAATCAACTCTTTAGTGAACGATTAAAAGGTGAGGCCCTTGCCTTAAGGGCCGTGTATCATTTTTATGTTTTGCAGGCACATGCAGGCAAAGGGGCTTCCGGCAATTTACTGGGGATTCCTTATTTCAAAGAATTTATCCCTTCCAATGGTGATTTTAACCAGCCACGACTATCGTTTGAAGCAACTGTTGATGCGATTAACGCTGATTTAGAAGAAGCCCTGCAATTGCTGCCAATGGTATATTCCGATAATGAAGCTGATGTTCCTTCGCGATATGCAGGTATGGATTTTGGCAAATACAAAACAGTAAACGGTGCACAATACAATCTCCGGATGTCGGGAACAATCGTACGGGCCATTCAGGCTCGCCTGTCCCTGTTTGCTGCAAGTCCTTCATTCTTGAATAGTTCAGGCTACTACCAGGAGGCAGCAAGTATTGCAGGAGAACTTTTGGAAGAGATTGGCGGAGTAGCAGGATTAGCCCAGGATGGACTTGAATTTTACAAAAGCGATGGGGGTATAGATAGCGATGATATGTTATGGAGAGCTTCAATCGGAAACAACAGCTCAAGCCAGGAAGAAAGACACTTCCCTCCTTCGCGTAACGGGAAAGGAGAAATTAATCCTACCCATAACCTGGCCATGGCTTTCCCTATGGCAAATGGTTTTCCGGCAACCGTCGACAATGGTTACGATCCACAGGATCCGTTTGCAAACAGAGATCCGCGGCTGGCAAAATACCTGGTTCTAAATGGTTCGTCAATTGGCGGTGGCACAATTAACAGTGGTGCCGGAGGCGGAGTAGATAGAACAGACTCCATACCTGAACAGTCCACAACCACCGGTTATTACCTGAAAAAATTACTACGCGCCGATGTAAGAATAAATGATGATGGGACCAAAGTTCAGAAGAAGCATTTCAACGTGTATTTCCGCTATACTGAACTCTTTTTAATCTTTGCCGAAGCGGCAAACGAAATTGGCGGCCCGAATCATCAGCTTAACGGTATGTCTGCAAAGGACGTAATTGCAGCTATCCGTGAAAGAGCAGGAATAGCTCAACCCGACGAATACCTGCAATCAATTTCAACACAGGAACAAATGAGGGCCCTTATCCGTAACGAGCGCCGTTTGGAGCTCTGCTTTGAAGGCTTTAGATTTTGGGATTTGAGAAGATGGGGACTTTCCTTAAACCAAACAGCGACAGGATATTTCCATGATGGTTCAGGCTACGTTGAACTTCCTGCTGTAGAAACAAGAACTTATCCGTCTTACGCCACATATTTACCAATCCCGTACAACGAAACTTTGAAATTTTCGGAACTGGAACAAAATGAAGGATGGTAGGAATGACCAGAGAATTTTAATAGTAAAAAAAAGATTAAAATATTAGATATGAAAAAGTTATTAATGATAATGGCGGTAGTGCTTGGCATAGTCGCCTGTGAAAATCAAGACAAGGAGTTCGACGATTTCGGTACTACTTCTGTCTACTTTCCTTTTCAGACTCCTGCCCGGACTTTGATTTTGGGAAACTATGATTTAGGGGATAATGACAACGACAACATGCACCGCTTTGAAATCGGGGTAACCATGGCCGGAGTTTATACCAACCGTGAAGACAGAAAAGTGCATTATAAAGTCGCTCCTGAATTGCTTTCAGGGATTGAAAATGTAAAAGCCTTACCGGCCAGTTATTATACCATCGAAACAGCCAGCCCGGTAACGATACCTGCAGGCTCCATAAAAGGTAGAATTGCGGTACAGCTAAGCGAACAGTTTTTTAATGATACCCTTTCGTTTGCAGGGCTCAACCAGGTACATTATGCCATTCCTCTTTTGATCACCGATGTCGAAAAATTAGACACTTTACTGGTTGGTAAGCCAGCGGTTAGCAATCCATCCAGAACAAAGGCGGAGGATTGGGAAATTACACCTAAGGACTATACTTTATATGGTATTAAGTTTATGAACAAATACCAGGCGATTTATTTACGACGTGGTGTAGATAAAATGACCAACGCCGCGAACGAAACGGTGAGTAATTCCTACCATGCCGAGTATGTTGAAAAAGATGAATTGGTTCCGTTGACCACAACGGGCAAAAACAGGGTTGAATTATCAAACCTTGTTCGAAGGGGCGAAGCATCCAGCCCGGGCAACGTAAATATTGAGTTGGTTTTTAACGACGATGGCAATTGCACCATTGTAAGTTTTGGCGATGATGCCTATAATGTTTCCGGATCAGGCAAATTTGTCGAGAATGGAGATACGTGGGGAGGAAAAGAACGCGATGTGATCTACCTGGATTATTCCTATACCGATGCTGCCAATAATGAAACACATGCAGTAAAAGACACATTGGCAGTTAGGGATAGAAACGTTGTATTTGAAGAGTTTACAATAGATTTTACGGAATAGTTAGTTTGATTAGTTCGATTAGTTAGCTAAGGGGATGCTGCGACAGTGGCATCCTCTTTTAACCAACAATTTCAATTCCGTTCTGAACGATTTGACCTCAAAATAATTTGTTTTACTATGAAGGTTAGAATTATTTCCATATTCTTCGGTATTGCAACCATGTGTAGTTTATCATGGAGGAGTAACGCAAGCAACACCAGGCTTCCTAAAACGCCTGAAAAACCAAACATTATATTTTACCTGGCCGATGATCAGGATAAATATGATTACGGCTGTTACGGGAACAAAAAGATCCAAACACCGGCAGTGGACCAATTGGCAAAGCAGGGTTTGCTGTTCGAAAATGCATTTACCGGTCAGGCCATTTGTGCACCTAGCCGGTCGCAGTTATACACCGGTAATTATCCGCTTAAAAATGGGTGCTTTTTGAATCATATTCAAACAAAAGAGAATCAGACAAGTACAACAACTTATCTGAAAGAGTTGGGTTACGAAGTTATACTTGCCGGGAAAAGTCATGTTAGTCCGAAAAGTGTTTTTAACTGGGATCAGGAATGGAAACCGGTTAAACGTGAGGCATTGCCAAGGCCCTATCTTCCATTGAATAAAATTAAAGATTACTTTAAAACTGCCGATAAACCATTCTGCATGTATATTACCTCAGAATATCCGCATGGACCTTATTTTGATGTG
This sequence comes from Draconibacterium sp., assembly GCA_041546215.1. GTDB lineage: Bacteria > Bacteroidota > Bacteroidia > Bacteroidales > Prolixibacteraceae > Draconibacterium. The sequence goes on from JBFEWU010000015.1 coordinate 18,813, forward strand.
GAAGCTCAAGGTGCCGGCCATTACTGTTTTTTCCCTTTTAATGAGAAGGGCAAAAACAATAGTGCCAACTTAAAACGAATGGCAGGTTATTACAGGAATGTACAGGAAGACAATGCTCAACTGTCAAAAATTCTCGCCTGGGTTGATGAATATCTGGATGAAAATACGCTGTTTATTTACAGTGCCGACCATGGTAAATCAGGGAAATTTACGGTTTACGACCGTGGTTTAAATGTTCCTTTTATTGTTCGCTGGCCTGCGGTAATAAAAGCAAACAGCCAATCGGACATTATGATTCATTACACCGACGTTCTACCAACCTTTATAGAAATTGCAGGGGGAGCTGCACCCGACGAAACAGATGGTAAAAGCTTCCTTCATGTCTTAAAAGGGGAGGAAAGAGAAATACATGAATTTGTTTATGGTGTTCAAACCAATCAGAATATTCAACAGGCAGCAGTGTTCCCGTCGAGAATGGTTCGCAGCAAAAAATATAAGTACATCCGAAATTTTAATTCTATTGAAGTAGTTGAGCAGAATTTCGGAGAAAATAATTATGTGAATCGTTTTCTGAAAAGCGGTGCCGAAAAATTTAAGCACATCCCCTTTGAGGAGTTATTTGACATTGAAAAAGATCCTTTTGAGCAGGTTAATCTGGCAAAAGATCCCAGGTACAAATCCATAAAAGAAGAGTTAGTGAAAGAACTTTACCATTGGATGACTGAGCAAGGTGATATTTTAGTAAAAGAAAATTACATGCCTCTTCTCAAACCCGTTCACAACCATTTAGACAGAACATCAAAATTTAAGACAGTACCCAAAGAACTGGAAAATACACTCAAGGCTGAAGATTACTTAATTCTTCATTATTAACGCGTATTTCATTAAATAAATCCATTCTTTTATAACAAGAAAAAAATGAAACTCATTGTATACATAGCCGTTTTCTGTTTGTTGATGGGGAGTGCCTGCAGATTAGAACCAACCCAAGAAACCGATAAAGCACGTCCCAATATTGTATTTATAATGTCCGACGACCATGCCTCTCAAGCCATTTCTGCGTATGGGGGTATTTACAATGCTCTGGCTCCCACACCAAACATCGACCGGCTGGCAGATGAAGGCATGATCATGAAAAATGTTTTTTGCACCAATGCCATTTGCGGGCCCAGCAGGGCCGCTATTTTAACCGGCAAATACAGCCATGCAAATGGATATTATAAAAATGAAAGTGGTGGCCAATTTAATGTCAATCAGTGGACTTTCCCCGAAGAATTGCAGCGTAACGGATATCAAACAGCCCTGTTCGGGAAATGGCATTTGGGATCGGAGCCTCGCGGATTTGATTATTTTAAGTACCACCAGGGTGGTGGTCAACAGGGGTATTACTGGAATCCGGTTTACAATGAAAATGGCGTGACCATTACTGAAAAGGGGTATGCCACCAACCTCACCACCGACTTTGCCTTAGACTGGCTCAATAAAATAAGTACAAATCAAAAACCATTTTGTTTGCTGCTACAATACAAGGCACCGCACAGAAACTGGGAACCCGATACTAAATATGTTGATTTGTGGGAAGACATGGAAATGCCTTACCCCCAGACCTATAACGACGACTATAAAACGCGTGAAAAAACTGCCGGTGACACAGATATGGAAATGAATGATTTTAACCGGAAAGACATGAAGTTAACTTCACCAGAAGATCTAAAAGGAAATGAGTTAAATAGCTGGTATCGTTATGGAAACAAAAGAGAAGAAAATGTTTATCCCGATAAAAGTCTGAGTCCCGAAGAAAACAGAAACTGGAAATTCCAAACCTACATAAAGGATTATTTGGCTTGCATTAGATCTGTAGATGACAATGTTGGAAGAGTGCTGGATTATCTCAAAGAAAAAGGACTGGAAGAAAATACAATTGTCGTTTACACTTCCGACCAGGGATTTTATTTGGGCGAACACGGTTGGTTCGACAAACGCTTTATGTATGAAGAATCGCTTCGTATGCCTTTTCTTGTAAAGTATCCGGCAAAAATAAAAGCCGGAACATCGAACAAGGATATTATTACCAACATCGATTTTGCACCAACTTTGCTGGAAATTGCCGGTATTCCAAAACCCAATGATGTTCAGGGTGAAAGTTTTTTTCAGAATCTTCAGGGAAATACTCCCGAAGACTGGCAAAAATCGATGTATTACCACTACTACGAATTCCCCTTTTGGCACCATGTACAACCCCATTACGGAATCAGAAATCAGCAATATAAGCTTATTCATTTTTACTACAATATAGATGTTTGGGAGTTTTACGATCTGGAGAAAGATCCCAATGAGTTAAACAACGCCATAAGCAACCCGGAATACCTTAGTATTATAGAGGAATTGAAAGTTGAGTTGAAAGAACAAATGCAGAAATATGGGAATGACAAATCGCTGGATGAATTTCGCAAAATTAGTGATACTGATTTTGGACAAATAAATGATACTAAAAACAATAAAATCAATCAGTAGTGAACAATTCAAAATGGTTGACAATAGTGTTCTTATTCTTGGGCATATATACATTTGCCGAGGATAAAATGAATGTTTTGCTTTTTGTGGTCGACGATTTGGGTTATTTCGATTTATCAGTTACAGGATCTGATTTTTATGAAACACCAAATATTGATCAACTGGCAAAGTCGGGCATGCAGTTTCAAAACGCTTATGTAAGCCACCCACGTTGTGTCCCTTCAAGATACGCATTGCAGACCGGGAAATATCCTGCCAGGAAACAGATTCCCGGTGGGAAAGAACAAATGCAAGCTTCGGAGTTTACCCTTGGCGAAGCCTTCAAAGAAGCGGGATATACTACATTTTTTGCAGGCAAGTGGCACCTGGGAAGTTCAGTATCTCAATGGCCTCAAAACCAAGGTTACGACATTAACATAGGTGGCTGTCATGCCGGTGCTCCTCCTTCTTATTTTTACCCTTACAATGTTAAAAGGGAAGGTGACAAAAGCAAACACAAAGATATAGTGGGGCTCGAAAAGGGCAAAGAAGGCGAATACATTACTGATCGTTTAACGGATGAAACCGTCAAATTTATACGCTCGCACAAAGAGGAAGCATTTTTTGCCGTTCTCTGCCATTATGCAGTTCACACACCCCTTCAGGCAAAAGAAGAGAAAATCAGGAAATACGAGCAGAAGCTAAAAACAATGGATTTTACCGGACCGGAATACATTACAAAAGACGGTACCACAAAAATGCGACAGGATAATGCAGTTTATGCAGCCATGATTGAAAGCATGGATGAAAGTCTGGGGAAAATTGTAAACACATTAAAGCAGGAAGGGATATACAACAACACGGTAATTGTTTTCACTTCCGACCATGGTGGTTTATCAAACCGGGGAGCCAGGAGTAAAAGGCAGTTAGCAACATCTAATTTACCTTTGCGTGCCGGCAAAGGGCATGTTTACGAAGGAGGGGCAAAGGTGCCTTTTTTTGTTTTTTGGCCGGGAAAAGTTACACCCGGAACATTTTCAAGGCAGGTCACTATAAATACCGATATTTTTCCAACTCTTCTTGATGTGACCGGAATACCATTAAAACCAGAAGTACATCTTGATGGGATCTCACTGCTACCGGCTCTAATGGGTAAAAAAGCTTCAAAAAGGACTCTTTTCTGGCATTCACCGGTTGGCAGACCCGAATCAACGGGCGATGAAAATTGTAGTGCCATTCGCGATGGGAACTATAAATTGATTGATTTTTATGACCAGCAGAAATTGGAGCTATATGATTTGAAATCAGACCCAAACGAGACAAATAATTTAGTTTCGTCAGAGAAAAGAGTAACAAAAGACCTTTATACAAAATTGAATAGTTGGAAAAGGAATGTCAATGCCATTCATAAAAAGATAAAAAATGAAAAATAAACTACTACTTTTCATACTTACAATCTCGATAAACCTAAGCAGTTGTGCTGCCCACGATGCCGATTTACCGGCAGATGAGCCTAAAGAAGAAACGAAATCCATAAGAGAATTGGTTGATGAGGCTTTTCCTGAAGGAAATGTTTACATAGGTTCGGCTTGTCATCATAACTTAATGGAAACAAAATCGGGCGAAATCCTTAAACGTGAATTTAGCTATGTAACACCTGCGAATGATTTTAAACAAACCTACATTCATCCGGAACCCGGAAAATATCAGTATGAAAAATCAGATGATTGGGTTCAGTTCTGTAAAACAAATACACAGGTAATTCGAATGCATGCACCAATAAGTCCGCAATGTTCACCCTGGGTAAAAGATGATAGTCGGACTGCCGAAGAGCTGGAAACAATGCTTGAAGAATACATGAAGGCGCTTTGCACAAAATATAACGGGACTTCGAATATCCTTTGGTTAGACGTGGTAAACGAAACCATTGATAAAACAACCGGCGACTGGTTTGGGCCCAAACCCGGAACTGACAAATGGGAAAATCCATGGCCCAAAATTGGATACGACGAATCGCATTCCTTAAAGCCACCTTTATATATCAAACAAGCTTTCACGCTTGCCAACCAGTATGCCCCCGATGTTAAGCAAATAATAAACCAGCATGGTGCTTTGGAAAAGGCAAGCTGGGATAAAATGAAAGCCTTAGTAGCCTACTTGCGCGAAAATAATCTTCGTGTTGATGGACTTGGCTGGCAGGCACATATCGATTTAGGCTGGGAGAAAATCCCCGGTAACATTGAGCGTTTGGGCGAGATAGTCAGATGGTGCCATTCCAATGAACTCGAATTTCACATTACTGAGTTTAACGTATGGCTGAAAGATGAAAACTCCGGAAAAGTAAATGAACAGGCGGCAACCTTTAAAGCAATTACCAAAACTGTTCTCGACAACAGGCACAATGGTGTAGTGGGGATTAACTTTTGGCATATTCGTGCAAACGACACTCAAAACAAGGACTGGGACGGCTGCCTTTTTAATGATAATTACGAGCCGAAACCTGCCTATTCCGAGATAAAAGAATTATTAAAAAGCTATCAATAAAAATTGACCTATATACCTACATCAGCTATTTCAAAATCATTTATCCAATTCAACTAAATTGCCATGCAAAAAATAAGAAGCATACTTTTCGCCATACTTTTCTTACAGGTCACTTTTGTGGCAAACGCTCAAGAAACCAAAAACGTTTTGTTTATCGCAGTTGACGACTTAAAACCCATGTTGGCTTGCTATGGCGACACGCAGATAAAAACGCCCAACATCGATAAACTGGCCGCATCAGGAACTATTTTTCTGAACAACCAATGTCAGCAGGCAGTTTGTTCGCCGTCGCGTGCAAGTTTAATGTTTGGCATGCGCCCCGACAGGACAAAGGTTTGGGACTTACATACCCCGGTTCGAACAGCAACAAAAAATGTAAAAACCGTAGCCGAACATTTCAAGGATAATGGCTATGAATCGGCCGCATTTGGCAAAATCTTTCACATTAGTATGGCCGATAAAGAACACGACACAAGATCCTGGTCCATTAGCTATTCTAAAATAAACAAGTACGATTATCCTGAAAATATTGGCGAACCATTTGCCGGTCACTATCAAAATCCCCACACGAAAAGGGAAATGAACAAACTTCAGCAATCGTACCTTGCTGATGGCCTGAAACCAGGCAAAATCAGGACAAAGATTTTGGAGCAAATTAAACCATCAACAGAGATGCTGGATTTACCGGATGAAGCCTATGGAGATGGACAAATTGCCAACAATGCAGTTAAATTGATTGGACAACTGGCGAATAAGGAAAAACCATTTTTTATAGCCGTTGGCTTTAAAAAACCACATTTGCCTTTTGTATCGCCAAAAAAATACTGGGACCTGTATAATCCTGAAGATATTGAATTGAGCAGCTGGCAAAAAGCTCCCATGGGAGCACCTGATTTTGCCATGCATTCCTGGGGAGAACTAAAGTCCTATTCCGATATCAAACCTGCAATTCAAAGCAATGGATTATTAAATCCAGAAAAGCAGCGGGAACTGATTCATGGCTATATGGCGGCTGTTTCGTACACCGATACACAAATTGGAAAATTATTGAATGAACTGGAAAAACAAGACATTCTCGATAAAACCATTATTGTTTTATGGGGCGACCACGGATGGCATTTGGGCGATCATGGCATTTGGTGTAAACATTCAAATTTTGAGCAGGCAACCCGTGCTCCATTAATATTTTCTGCGCCGGATACAAAACCTGGAATTAAAAACAGTTCGCCGGTTGAGTTTGTCGATATCTACCCCACCTTGTGTGATTTGTCCGGGATTGAAATACCTGCCTTTACCGATGGAACATCGCTAAAACCAATTATGACTGGTGGTGCTGAAAAAGTGAAAGATTTTGCCATTAGCCAGTATCCCCGCGGAAACAATCGCATGGGATATACTTTGCGAAACGAACGATACAGATATACCGCATGGTTTGAAATTGATTTTAGAAAAGGAGAAAAAGCAAGTGCTGAGAAATTAATTGGCGAAGAATTGTATGATTACCAGGAAGATGAGCTGGAAACAAAAAACCTGGCTGACGAAAAATCGTACTCAATAGTGAAAAAAGATTTGCTTGTTAAATTGAATACGTTTCTGGGAATAGACGTGTAAACATATTTAACCACATCATAATGGGAAAAACTATAAAATTGTGTTTTTTACTGGTAATTGCATTTTGGGGATGCAATGCATCGGAAACAGAAACCGAAACAGCTGTTGAAACAGGTGAAATGAATCTAAGCATTCGTCAGATTATCGAAAAATATTACTCGAACAGTACATTCAATTTTGGCTGTATATCAAAAGCCATTTATCTGAATGACGACAATCCTGATGTTGCTTTTTATTTAAATGAGTTTTCGTACAATGTGCCTGAAAACGAATTTAAACAATCGGGAGTTTATCCTGAACCAAATAGCAATTGGAAGGCTGATAATTACCTGGGATTAATTGAAATGGCCCGCCAAAACAAACAAATTATGCGTGCGCACGCTCCAGTTTCTCCGCAGTGCTCGAGATGGGCCAAAGCCGACGATCGAACTCCTGAAGAGCTTAAAGATGTAATGGTGCATTACATGGAGAATATCAGTAAAGCAATTGAAGCCAATCATGATGTAATTAAATGGATGGATGTGGTGAACGAAACGGTTGTTTCGGGTAATATTTCCGATTCAGAATATCAATACAAAACCGGCGACTGGTTTGGGCCATTAGCCGGAAACGAGCGTTGGCAAAATCCCTGGACAGTCATTGGATATGAATCAGATTCGGAGCTTAAAGTCCCCACATATATAAAACTGGCTTTTGAAATTGCCAACAAAAATGCGCCCCATATCAAAATGCTTTATAATCAACACGGCGGCATGGAACAGGAAGCCTGGGATAAAATCAAACAAACTGTGCTTTATCTTCGAAATAAAGGATTACGGGTTGACGCCATTGGATGGCAGGCCCATATTCCCTATGGTTTCGAAAAAGTGGATGGTAATATGGAAAGGCTGAATGAGTTAATCGATTGGTGTTATCAGAATAATCTTGAGTTTCATGTTACTGAAATTGATATTAAAATGGGAAAAAGTATAAACGGTGTTAATTTCACAGAAAAGGCCGAAGAAGTTGCGGATACATACGGTGCCATCACCGAAACCATGGTAAAAAAAATAGGGAAAGGGGCAGTAACAATTAATTGCTGGGCAATGAAACATCGCAGGCGTAAAACAGAAGGTTCTTTTGCAGGATTGTTTGACGACCAGATGAAACCGACAAAGGCTTACTACCGAATTAAAGAAGTATTAATAGAAAATGCACCTGAAAAATAATTTTTGAGCTATGAGTTTCACGAATAAATTTATTCCAATTCTACCAAATGTGAATGATTTTGATGTGCTATTTCCCTGAATAACTCAAGTACTACACGGGAATTGGCGTAAGGATTATCCTTTTCATTATACCTGTGATTGGCTGAATTTTTCACGATCACAGTCCGTGTTGCAGGATTAATATAGATATTTTGATTGTATACTCCCTGTGCCATAAATTCTCCTTCATCGCCCAATGGAATCCACCATTGATAACCATAACCAAACTTATTCTTCACTGGCATTAAATGTGGCGCATCAGGCTTTACCGATGTAAGCACCCAGTTTTTGGGTACCATTTGCACGCCCTGCCAATTGCCTTCATTTAAAAACAATTGCCCCAGCTTGGCATAATCACGTAATGCAATATTCAAACCGCCCAAAGCCATTTCCATGCCTTGGTTATCACATAGCCAATACGCACTGTATTCCATTCCCATTGGCTTCCATAGCTTCTCTTCCAGATATTTACTAAGACTTTTCCCGGTAGCTTTTGCAATTATCATTCCCAAAACATGGGTATTTATGCTTACGTAATGCAGGTTAGTACCTGGTTCTTCCTCCCTTACAAGTGTTGATGCAAATTTGTCTTGTGAACTCCCAAGAGCAAATCCGCGCCCCCATTTATTAATGTCCGAGTTGAAATCTCCATAGTCTTCATTAAATTTTACTCCTGCCGACATTTGCAAAACATCTTTTATCCGCACACCTTCATAACCTGATCCGATTAATTCAGGCAGATATTCTTCAACATTTTGTTCTATACTTTGGATATACCCTTCTTCAATCGCGATTCCAAAAAGGGCCGACACGAAAGATTTAGCCATCGACCAGCTTAAGTGCTGAGAGCTTTCAGTGTTCCCTAAAAAATACCTTTCAAAAACAATGCTGTCATCCTGAATAACTAAAAATCCTGTTGTAAAGGAAGAATCAAGGTACTGTTTTGAGTTATAACTTTTATTTCCAAATTCGAAATTTTCAGGTAAATCTACAGGTGTACCTGCAGGAAATTTAAAAGTTGTATTTGCCGTTTTGATTTCATGAGCATCAAACTTTTTATTCATTCCCATAAAATTTTCAGCAATCGTATCTTCATCAAACAGGTGGATGGTCCAATAAAGTCTTTGTAGTTTCGGGAATGAGATAATCGTCCCTGCAATGATCAGTACAATAATGCTTATAAATACCTTGTTAATTCGTTTCATAGTCATCGGATAATCCCTGAAAACAATTCAGACCTAAATTACAAAGATTATTTATATTCTTAAGTGTTTTGGGATCCGATTATTAGTTTGTATAAAGCAGCGATCAACAAGCGAACGGTTTTCTCTGTAAGCTTATAGAAAATGCAAAAAATAGTTTTTTATCTTACTGCGAAGATCTCTTTTAATATCCCGAGCAAATGAATTTTCAGGATCCAACCAAAAATCGTTTAAGGCAAATCGGACAAGACCATTAAAAATTGATGAACAGCTTTTTTGGACTTTTGGTATGACTATATCACTTGATCATCCAATTGTTTTTGCGCTTCAAAGCAGTAATAAGAAAACAGATTGTAGTCATTTGTGCACATTATTGTTAAATGTCGCTAAAAATATCTCAGGCCCCTATTGCGTGTGAGACTTAATGCAACTTGCGCTAAATGTTTGTAAATCTGATTTTTGAAAGTTTCAAATCGTATTTTGAGACCTATACTTAAATAATTGCATCTGGATTTCCCCTTCTATATCTTTCCTAATTGTAATCTTTAAACCGTCATTAAAATAAATTTGAATGTTTAAGAAATTTACCTTACGTCAGATTGGGCAATGGACATTATTTGCGGTATTGGCATTTTTTTGGATGAGGGGAATCTTTTTCAAAACCACCTTTTTCGATTTCGAAGCATGTTGTCCATTTGGCGGAATTCAAGCCATAACTACTTTCTTTGTAAACGGAGCGTTGGCATGCTCGATGGAAGGCATGCAGGTGATGCTGGGGATCGCATTGGTTTTATGTACCATTGTTGTTTCAAAATTATTTTGTGGATACGTTTGTCCCGTAGGGACATTTTCCGAAGGTGTTGGAAAACTTGGCAAACGGTTTAAAATCAAGAAGTTTGAGGCCGGAGGGATTGTCGATATACTTTTACGATCGATAAAATACGTATTACTGTTTTTCACCTTCTATTTTACGCTGAAAACCAACGATCTGTTTTGTAAGAAGTTCGATCCGTTTTTTGCCACCGCCAGTTTGTTTGGCGAAGATGTTTCTACATGGTTTGCCATCGTCTCCATTATCCTATTAATTTTAGGGGCCTTGTTTTACAAGCAGTTTTGGTGCAGGTATCTGTGCCCGCTTGGTGCGATTTCAAATGCTTTTAAGTATTTCTATGTATTTGTAGCCCTGGTAATTATCCTGGTTCTTTTCCACCAGGCAGAACGCACAGTGAGTTTAACAATGGTACTCATTCTTTGTGCTGTACTGGCCTATGCATTCGAAATTATTGGTTTAAATAAACGAGCAGGATTCCAGGTTTTAAAAATAACACGCGATGAACACAAATGTATCGACTGCGGATTATGTGATAAAAATTGCCCGCAAGCCATCAAAGTATCGCAATTAAAAGTTGTAAATCACCCCGATTGCAACCTTTGCACCGAATGTATGGGGGTATGCCCGCATAACGAAGATGCAATTGGACTGAACGGATCAACGCGTTTTAAATGGGTGCCAATATTAGTAACGGTATTCTTTATAATGATCGGGCTAATATTTGGTACTAATCTTCGCATCCCCACGGTTGACATGAAATGGGGATCGAAAGAGGAAATTGCGAGCTCTTCAACTTTCGAAATGTCGGGTATAAAAAATGTAAAATGCTACGGAAGCTCAATAAGTTTTGTCAACCAGGTAAAAAATATTCCCGGAATTCTGGGAGCTGAAACCTACATTCGCGATCACACTGTTGTGCTTCATTACGATACCACAAAATTAACAGCCCCACAGGTGCGCAAGGCAATATTTGAACCCAAACATTTCGATCTGCGAATTCCGCAGAATGAAGCGGAAGTAAAATTAGTTGACCTTTATATCGAGAATTTCTTCGATCAGCTTGATGTTGTGTTTGTGGCAAACCTTGCCCGCAAAATAGAAGGTATTTACAGTTTTAAAACGGTTTATGGCAATCCGGTAAAAGTGCGTTTTTATACCGATTCAATCGTAAGACCGGAAACCATTAAAGAAGCTATTGAAGGATCAGATTTGGTTTACTCAACCGCTGAAGAAAGCTTCTCAAGTAAAGGGCTTTATAGGGTTTCAAAAATTAATGTTAGCGATACCACCTATTCAGGAATCTACCTGAAGAGTATTGGATTCCCCAAATTCCAACGTACATTCAACAGCCGCAGTTCATATTCGCGCGAACAGTTAACAGCACTGGTATTTCCAATTACAAAATACCAACGAAACACCCAGTTTATGCCTTTTCTTGCTAACCATTTAAAGAACAACGACAAACACATTGTTGCCCTTTTTACCAGATATACGGCTGAAGGCCCAATTGCCATCGTCAATTATGTGAAAGGGGAAACAACGCCTGAACGCATTGCTGAACTAATGATGAGCAAGCAACTTAACATTACCTACGATAACGGAGTTACGGAGAACACAATAAATCCGTTTGAGTTTGAGCTGCCAAAATCGATGCAAAAACAGGGAACTGATGAAAAAGAGACAGATGAATAATAAAATTTAAAAAACTACTAACTATGAAAAAATTCTACATGCTATTTGGCCTGATTCTAGGTTTGAGTACAGCATTAAATGCTCAAGTCAAACAGGCAACTAACCTGAACAAAAGTGGTGACAGCGGAATTGGGAAACTGGCTGTATTTAATGGCGAAATTTATTTCGAAGCCGATGAAGGTGGAGACCTGGGTGATGAATTATACCGGATCTCAACAGATGGATCGGTTGCCTTGTTTAAAGACATCAACCAGGATACTTTGGATACGTCTCCAAATTCTGATCCTTCCAATTTTATCGAATACAATGGGAAACTGTATTTCAATGCCAACGATGGAGATAAAACCGGTCATGATAAAGAATTGTGGGTAACTGACGGGACGGCCGAAAATACGTACATGGTAATGGATATCCAGGAAGGCGAGAACAAAGGCTCCAATCCTCAGCAAATGTTTGTTTTTAACGACAAATTGTATTTCCAGGCCAACGATGGTTCGTCAACTCAATGGTGGAGAATTGACGGGGATAACGTACCGGAAAAGATTACCGACTTAAAGGACGGTGGTTTTGCAACTCCGATGAATCCTATTGTAGATGAAACAAATAATATCACTTATTTCCAGGCAAACAACGGTAAAAACGAGTTGCATATTTTAAAGGCCGACGAAACCGTTGAGATTATCGACATCAACCCGTCGAACCATGGTTACACAGGTAGCCAGGCCATCTTGTTCAACGGAAAATTATTATTCCAGGGCGATAACGGAAACGATGGCGATGAACTATGGATATCGGATGGTACAGAAGCCGGAACTTCAATGCTGGTAGATATTAATGTTGGTTCGGGTAATGGCGATCCTGCGGAATTTACCATTTTAGGGGATAAAGTATATTTCTTTGCCGACAACGGCAATGGCGACCAGCTATACGTAAGCGATGGAACAGCAGAAGGAACAACCATGGTTGTTGAGCCTGTTCCCGGGGACGATGGTCAAGTGGATAACCTGTTTGCCTATAACGGAAAACTCTATTTTTCTGCTGTAGATACGGCTAAAGGAGAAGAACTTTGGGTGTATGATGGCTCAGAAGCAAAGGTTTTAAAAGACATAAATACTGCCGGAGA